>RPQN01000080.1 GCA_003819715.1 Ignavibacteriota bacterium
GGAGCAATCGGCAGGGCTGTCGCTGATGATCCTCCGCTTGCGTTGTCGGATGGCGGCGTCATTAAAAAAGGGTACCATGCCGAACTGGATGAGATACGAGCGCTCGCGTCGGGAGCGAAGGATTGGGTGGCAAAACACCAGCAGACTGAGCGTGAACGGACCGGAATCTCATCCCTGAAGATCAGCTTTAATAATGTGTTCGGTTATTATATCGAAGTAACGAATACGCACAAAGAGAAAGTGCCCGCGAATTATATCCGCAAGCAGACGCTCGCCAATGCCGAACGGTTCGTTACTCCCGAACTGAAAGAATATGAAGAAAAAATTCTTCACGCAGAAGAAAAAATTCTTTCGCTCGAGACGGAAATATTCAATGAGCTGCGTAAAACCATTACCGCGCATGCCTCTGCGATTCAATCCAACGCGTCTGCCATTGCAACCATGGACTGCTATGTCTCTCTTGCCGATGTTGCGGTGGAGAACCGTTATTCCTGTCCCGTCGTGGATGATTCGACTGATGTTACGATCACGGACGGTCGGCATCCGGTCATCGAAAAATTATTGCCTCCGGGCGAGCACTATACGCCGAATCATACCGTCCTCGGGACCGCGTCCGACCAAATCCTCATCATCACCGGTCCGAATATGAGCGGCAAGTCGAGTTATTTGAGGCAGGTGGGGTTGATTGTTCTGCTGTCACAAATTGGCAGTTTTGTACCGGCCGCTTCTGCACACATCGGGCTCGTGGATCGAATCTATACACGCGTTGGGGCAAGCGACAATATCGCTTCAGGCGAAAGCACTTTTTTGGTGGAAATGCATGAAGCGGCCAACATTGTCAACACGGCAACCGATCGCAGCCTCATTCTACTGGATGAAATCGGGCGCGGGACGAGCACGTTTGACGGCATCAGTATTGCGTGGGCACTGACCGAGTACCTCCATGAACGAATCGGTGCCAAGACGCTCTTTGCGACACATTATCACGAATTAAATGAGCTGGCTGACGTTTTTGTCCGGATCAAGAACTATAAAGTGGATGTCCGCGAATACAGCGATAAAGTGATTTTTCTCCATAAGGTCCTGCCCGGTTTTGCGGATCACTCGTACGGGATTCAAGTGGCACAGATGGCGGGATTACCGGAGGAAGTGACCGACCGAGCAAAACAGGTTTTAAAGAACCTGGAGAGTTCGGAATTGGTGGTGAGGACGAGAGAAAAAAGTATCGGGCGAAACGTTCAACAGGATGGAGAAGGACAGCTGGCCATGTTTGAAGTCGTAGACGATAAAATACGCGAGGAACTCCGCAAGCTCGATATCGAACACATGACGCCGCTGGAGGCGCTGCAGACGCTTTCGCAGCTGAAGAATAAAATTGAATCGAAGGAATAAGAAATGACACCGCATGAAATTCAGCAGTTGTACGATTATGATCAATGGGCTGATTTAAAACTGCTCGAAGCAATTGGGATGGTCGCCCGGGGACAGTACCAAAAGGACATGGTCTCCAGTTTTGGCGGTATTCACGGAACACTCGTCCATATCCTTTCTGCTGATAAAATATGGTTTGCCCGCTGGACGAAGAATCCGCCGGTTCCGCTGAAAGTCGATGACTTCCCGACGGTCGAAGTGGTCAAAAAACAATGGGATGCGTATCATTGCGAGATGAGTAACTTTGTCCGGAGTCTCACAGACGAGAAACTCAACGAGCCGCTGGAGTACACCGATTTCAAGGGGGATTCGTATTCCCATCCTCTTTGCCTGCAAATGCAGCACAAAGTGAATCACTCTTCCTATCATCGGGGGCAGGTGATAACCATGCTCAGGCAACTGGGCGAAAAAGTCGTGAGTACGGACATGATTAATTACATTAGACAAAAGGAGTCGCGTGGCTGAACAATCTACTCTCGTATTGAAGAATCATCAACTCAGGCATATACCCGAGTTACAGGTCGATCCAGAAATTCTCTCGCAACGATTCATGTCCAACAGTGCCATGTGCAACTGTAACGGCACGTGTTGTTCGGAGGGAGTGCTGCTTGATGTGAAAGAAAAAGAAAAAATTCTTGCCCATGCGGATCTGATAAAAAAATATCTGGAGCCGCAGCAGGAAAAAGACAGCTCAAAATGGTTCGACGACACGGTCGAACGGGATGCGGATTTTCCATCCGGCATGTGCGATGGCACGGCGGTGAAGGGAAAAAGCTGCGTGTTCCTCTGCAGTAAAGGATTATGTGCGCTGCAAAAAACTGCAATGGCGGAGGGGATGAATAAATTTGAATTAAAACCATTCTACTGTGTGGCGTTTCCCATCACCATCGACGGGCATGTCCTGACGACGTACGAACCGGAATTTACGAACCGGCAGCAATGCTGCAGTATCGTTACCGAAGGATCCTTGACGGTGCTTGATGTATGTCTTGAAGAATTTGAATATATTCTTGGTACGGAAGGATTAAAAGAGCTGGAGGAGTTGTTTCACCAGGAGGCATCGCGTTCAAACGGAAAGAGAGTATGAATCAACGGCGGCTTTATCGGACGATAGAAAGCTTCGCGCCCGAACAATTCAAAACAGAAAAAGAATTGCTGAAACATGTCCTCAATGAAATTGTCAAGAGCGAGGACATCCGGCTCAAAGGAGGGCGGCTTTGGCAGTACGAACCGTCGACCGAATCGTACCGCCTGATTCACCAGATCGGTCAAATTGAACGGTTGGACTCGGGATATCGAATTCTCGTATCGCGATATCCGATGTTTCAGCATCTGACCGAGCAGCGCTCGATTATTGCCAATGAAACCGACGGATATCTCCGGAAAAAAGGAATAGTCAAATATTCGGCAACCGGTGTCGGCGATAAAATGCCCTACCGGAACGGTACCGTGTATCAATATATTCTTGCATTTAATTCGGATTATTTTGACCAGGATCTTCTTCCGAACTTAAACGTCATCAGTCTCGCCGTCACTTCGGTCCTTCGCAGCAAACGGATCGAACAAAAAGCCCGCCTGCTTGAACAGGATATCGACAAAGCACGTGAGATTCAGCTCGGCATTTTACCTGATCCGTTTCTTCATTTTTACTATTATGATATTTATGGTATTTCAATTCCGGACAGGATCGTCGGGGGTGATTTTTTTGATTATCTGTTTTCGGATGAGATTAAAGACCGCTTAATGATCGTCGTCGGCGATGCGGCGAGCAAAGGATTCCGCGCAGCCGCTCAGGCCCTGTATGTTGTTGGCGCATTGCGGATGGGAATTGCACATCAGACAAAAACTGCCGCCTTAATGTCCGGAATCAATAAAATCGTCAACCGTTCGTTTGCTGAAGAACAATTTGTTTCGATGTTCTATGCAGAACTGACCGATGGAGCCAAGGGGTTGCTTCTTTACTCGAATGCCGGCCACAATAGTCCGATGGTTTTTCACGCTCAGGATAAAAACATTGAATTGCTGGAACCGACAGGACTCATTCTTGGCCCGTTCCCGAGGGGTAATTATCGCGTGGAAAGCACGATGCTGAAAAAAGGAGATGTTGCCGTGATTTACACCGACGGCATTACGGAGGCGCTGAGGAGCGACGGGACGCCGTATGGCGAACAGCGGCTGGCGGAAAATATCAAGAGGCTTGCGGCAAAAGGAGCGAAAGAGATCTGTAAATCATTAATCGAAGATGTTGAACTCTTTGCAGAAGGTGCAGAATATTCAGACGACCGAACGGTCGTTGTTATTAAACGGGTAAGTTGAATACATTCCTCTTGAAGGAAGGGTGACCAATGGTCGAGCAAAAATATATAGGCGTCATCTCATCGGTGAACAGCGGTTTAATTACCATACTCTTAGATCCCAAAATCAGTTCGCTCAAACGGGAGATCAACGGTAAAACTTATTATATCGGACAAATTGGCACCTATATCTTAATCCCGATGGGGACCATTGTCCTGCTGGGGATGGTCTCGGACCTGAAAAAAGAGGACGTCGTCGTCAATGGACAGTCCCAGCAGCGGTATATCATTCTCGCCTCCATGGTCGGCACTGTAAAAAACGGACGCTTTGAACGCGGGGTCTCGATTTTTCCTGTGGTGGATATGCCGGTATTTTTTGCGGAAGACGCGGACCTCGCGGTCGCATTTGCAGTCTATCAACGTTATGGATTTTCAATCGGCCAGGTTTCACTCTTCGAGAATCAACGGGCATATCTTGATGCGAATAAATTTTTTGGAAAGCATATCGCGGTCCTGGGCTCGAGCGGTTCCGGAAAATCGTGCGCTGTTGCGTCCATCCTTCAAAAGGTTTCCAAATATCCGGATACGAATATCATTGTTCTCGATATTCACAACGAATACCACAAAGCATTCGAAGGGAGCTGCAATCATCTTGACATTGGTGAATTTGAATTGCCGTATTGGCTGATGAATTTTGATGAATTACGGGAAATGTTTATTGATGATAAAGATGAAAATGCGTCCAGTCAGATTACGGTGCTCAAAGACCTCGTGATCATGTCAAAAAAAGGGAAGAACCCGGAAATGTCGGCAATGATCACGATTGATACTCCGGTATATTATGACATTAGCGAGATCCGGGCGAAATTGCAATTCATGGACAGCGAAAAAATAACCATGGGAAATGTGGTGAGAGAGGGGCCGTTTTATGGAAAGTTTGCACGGTTCCTCGTCCGGCTGGACGGAAAATTGAACGATCCCCGATATGCGTTTATGTTCCGTCTGAAGAATTATATTCAATCCGCCGCAATTAATGATTTACTCTCAAAAATTCTGGGTTCTGACGGAAGTGCTCAGGTCACCATTCTGGATATGAGCGGTGTTCCGTTCGATATCGTGAACACCATCGTATCGCTTCTGGCACGCTTGATTTTCGATTTCAATTTCTGGAATCCCAACCGGCGTGATTTTCCCATATTATTGGTATTTGAAGAAGCACATAATTATTTGCCGAGTACGGGCACATTAACGGCCTCTGCCCGTAAAACGGTCGAACGTATCGCAAAAGAAGGAAGAAAATACGGTGTGAGCTGCATGATCGTGAGCCAGCGGCCGGTGGAAGTTTCGGAAACCATTCTTTCTCAGTGCAATAATTATGTCGTCATGCGATTGACGAATCCGCTGGATCAGAATTACATCAAACGGCTTGTTCCGGATACGTTTGCCAGTCTCACAGATGTGTTGCCCTCATTGCGGACAGGAGAGGCGCTGGTGGTAGGCGAGGCGATCTCCATGCCGTTGCGCGTCCAAATTGATTTTCCTAATCCGGAACCGGATAGCAGCGACATTCGATTTTATGAAAAGTGGAAACAGAGCGATGCGAAAACCACTATTGCAGAAGTAGTGACCCGCTGGTGGAAGCAGGAAAAAGTGAAGTAACCTGATTTACCAGGATTCTCAGGCACGCTGTCAGTCCCATCTTCTCTCGAGATGATTTTTAGTCGTTTTATATCCATTCAGTGCGAGAAAACGGCCTCCCTCCAAGGAAAATATTCGGCGAACAGCACTTGAATCCAATATTTTCCTTTTATACATTGGTTCAGTCTGTTGAGGTGAAATTCCCCTTGAATCACAATCTTGGAGGCAGTATGAAAATATCCTTCATACCAATAATTCTATCTATTCTTGTCATTGCCGGTTGTTCGTCGCTGATGCTGAAACCCGGGGAATTTGCCTGGCCGGTTGAGTCTGTGCTCAGCGTCGACAGCCATGGGAATATTCAGAACGATCGATACAGCTTTTCAATCAATGTGAAATCACTGTTATTCGAAGAAACCCAGGATTCTGTCAATATTTCAAAGGTATCGTTGCGGATGATCCGGGATGTGAAGGGTTTTTACTATATCACCGCCTCCAGATTTAAAAACGTTTATGTCTTTGAGCAATCGGAAGGTGCTTTAACACTTCAGAAAAAGATACTCGTCGCAGAGAATGGATTGAACGATCCGGCGTTCAATCAGAGAATCCCGTACATCCAGCTGGTGAATGGACAAAATCCGACTCTTTTATTGACCAACGATGGAGTGATTGAAGGGGAGAAGAAATGAAGACATGGACACCGCTTCTGTTGTTGCTGGTGATGATGAACTTCACCTACGCCACCCAGCAAAAATCGGATTACGCAACCGTACAGAATTTTCAGAATGCAGCCAAAACCATTGCAAAAAATATTGATCAGGCCAAAACTGTCCAGGAATGCGCGGAAGCCAATACGTCCATCGATGCGATGGAAAAAGAATATATCGGGGATAAAGAACTCATCAATCAAGCCAATTATCCCGATGGTTACGATAAAACCATTGAACAGCTCCGAGGAAAACTGGTCATCCGGCAAAGGGATCTGGGTATTATCGAAAGCCAGATCATGCGTATTTCAGAGCTGGAAGTGAAGATCCGGGAGCTCTCCGAACAGATAACGAAATTAACCGGACAGAACGAGACGTTATTGGCGCAAGTGCAGCAGCTTTCACTCAATGTTAAAAAACTTTCCGGGGATCTCTTTGATTCTACCACGCCGATGGATTCGCTCCGCAATATGATCGTCAAATTACGCCAAGGAATACAGGAACGGGATGCCCTCGTCTTCGCGTTGACCGATAGCCTGTTCATGCAATACGATAAAAATGTCGGTGATATGAAGGACGTCGAAAAGCAGGGGTTATTGGGCAAGTTCGACCGACACGGCATCATCGGGAATGTCAAACGATCGATTATCGATAACATCGCTTTCCTGGAGTCGACGCAGTTAAAAGGGAGCGATCTGGTCACGCTTGTACGGCAGCAGAAACGATTTCAATCCCAATGGCTGGGATTGGCCCCGAAACTCGCATCTCTTTACCTGAGCGGCAAATCGAAAAAGAATGAAATCGGTATTGTCGATTCCATGCTGGGAACATGGGGCGTGAAGGTGGATGCTGCTATGTGGCGTTCGCTCAATTCCTTATTCAAAGAGAAGGGCTTTGTGATCAATGATTTTAAAAACGGGGACGAATTTGTCGCAAATTTCATCGTCTTTCTTGAAACTCAAATTCAAAATGAGAACAAGGAATCCAATGACACCCGTTACAAATTGTTCACAAACTTTAATGAAAATTTATGGCAATCTGACCTCAAAGCAACATGGCTGCCGGCGTTAACCGAATTGAACAAAATTCCAGAAACGCAGAAAAAAGATATCGAAGCGAAGTTTGATCAGTGGCATGCCTCCGTGATGCCGGGTGCAACATGGCTGACGTATATATTGATTGTGTTGGGTGTCCTGCTCGTGGCGATTGTCGGTGTCTGGGTGTTCCGGAAGGGTCCCAGGACGGTTCAGCAGCAATAGTGCTGCATTGGGGATGCGATCACCGCGGCAGTCATCGGGATGTCACGCAGAACAATGGACGCTTTGGACCACAAGGTGTGAGGAATACGGATATCGGAGAAAGATTTAATTGTTCTGGAACATAAAATAAATGGTGACGAAAAATTATATTCATTAATCATTTTTACTATTTGGAGCTGGCATGAGCGAACAATTGTTGAATGTGCTAATCGTGGATGATGAACCAACGTACCGTATAGTTCTGACACAGACACTCAAAGGATGCGGACACACGACCGAAGCATGCGAGAGTGGAGATGATGCGATCAGTCTGCTCCAAAAAAACAAGTACGATGTTGTCCTCCTGGATTATAAGATGCCCGGGACAAGCGGCATCAATGTCCTGCAATGGATGTACGGTATGAAAATGGACGTTCCCGTGATTCTCATTACGGGTTATGGATCGGAAGAGATTGCACTTGAAGCCTGGAAATGGGGCGCTCGGGATTATTTTGTGAAGGGAAAATCGGATATGTCCCAACTCCCTGATCTGGTGTTAAAAGTCTACCGGCAGGTAATTTCGGAACGGCAGCGCAGGTCGGAATAGTTCGATCGTTATCTGTTTATCGCGGATCACTGCGCAACGGTCAGGGAATCAGGCCTCAGCCCCTCTGACACGCGACACGGTCGCCGGGGGAAACATTTTCCGGTGTGAGTATAATTACTTACTCGGTTTATGGGTTACGGAACATTAATTTACTGTGTGATTCCTTTTACGGTCTGACGGGCCTATGACAGCACTCTCACTTCGTGCATTGGTAGTGGATGATGACCATCCCTACAGCGTCCTTCTCAAAAAAGCACTCACCGAACGTGGACATTCCGTTGTGATCTGCAGCTCTGCCGAAGAAGTATTTCGTTGCCTGGAAAAGGAGCAAATCGATATCATGCTCCTGGATTATAAAATGGAAGGCATCAGCGGTATCAATGTCCTTCAATGGATGTACGGGAAAAAGATGGAAATACCCGTCATTCTCATCACCGGATATGGATCGGAAGAAATTTATGAAGAGGCCTTTAAATGGGGGGCTGCCGAATACTTTATGAAAGGGGAATTGGATGCCGTACGACTCCCCGTAATGGTGGAGCAGGTGTATAATAAGCATCTCGCCCGAAGAACCAAATTTAAAAAATAAAAACGAAAATTTTACTCCCCAAATAACCGTCGCAAGCACGGCTCCTCTCGTTTTCAAGCTTCTTCGTGCACCGGTGGATCTGTCCTGACGTCAATTCCCATTCCTTCAATCGCTGCTTTGTCATCATCCCGACTTTAAACCGTGAGCGAAGAGAGCACTGGAATATCACTCTTTTTATTATCACGTTCTCTTTCTCAGTAGCTGATGCTCCAGCTGGAGCAGGTCAAACGATGAGGAGACAAGAGCGCTGTGAAGAGGGATGATCGTCCCCGGTTATTTCATCGGAGTATTCATGCGCATTCGATTCCTCCAATCTGTTCATCACGGGGGCGAAGAAATCGACATCATGAGAAATCGGCGAAGAGTTTCTCATAAAAAGAGAATGGATCACTGTAGGCCGGTTTCACAGCGGATATTCTGATACCGGCTATTTCTGAACTCTGAGCAGATTAATAATTCCTGCTGCGAAGAAGATGATATTGGCCAGCCATGCGGTAAATAAGGGATTGAGATCTCCATTATAACCGAAGACCTGGCTGGCTTTCATAAATCCCAGATAAATAAAGGTCACCGCAGTCGCAATTCCAAATCCGAGAGCAGCCCCGGTCCGAGGCCGGCTGGCCGCAAACGGCACGCCGAAGAGTACCATAATAATGCTCGCGAAGGGGAACGCGATCTTGAAATGGTACTCCACCAACCAGCGTGCGACATCCTGACCTGCCTTCTGCTGATTTGCAATAAATTCTCTTAGTTCATTATAATCCATTTCATCCGGCGTTCGTTGCTTTTTTTCCATATCGGAGGGAGTTAAGGAAAGTCTGCCGACCTTGAGGCTGTCAAACAATACGAGCGTCTGAGAGGTATCAAAAAAAGAGCGGGTGGTCCCATGGATCAGAACCCATTCGCCTTCATTCGCCTCTGTCACGTTTTTTTGAATCCATTGCATCTGTTGTGCATCGTACCGCTGCCGCAGAATCGTGAGATCATTCTTGTCGAAATCCTGAATGCTGATTTGTCGGGCGCACATGGATTGAGAATCGTAAAAATTTATGGAAACGATGCGTGTTCTTCCTTCTTGAAACAGGATATTCCGAACGGCCGCCTGGCCGGAACGGTTCAAGTGAGTGCGCTCGATATAGAATTTATTCTGGTTGGCATACGGAACGATCCAACCGTTGAGATAGAAGGATGCCAGACAGATAAAAAAAGTAATAATAAAAAACGGCGCCATGATTCTGTACAAACTGGTCCCGCTGGATTTTATGGCGGAAAGTTCGTTCTGGCTCGAAAGCCGTCCGGTGACAAATAATGCCGAAAGCAGTACTGCCACAGGAATCATGAGTTTCACAATATCGGGGATCGAGGCGATGTAATACTGAACAATGACGGTGGTCGGTGCGTGTGCGTCTATGAAGTCGTCCAGTTTCTCCATCATATCGATAATAATGAAAACGCAGATAAATGCAAGGAGGCCGAACAAAAAGGCGACAAGAAACTGTCGGATGATATAGCGGTCGAGTATCTTCATGGTTTATCTGTGGATGGGGAGTCACTGCGCCATGATTTTGGAATCCAACGGACAAACCACGAGAGATCCAGTGAAGGATTTTCCCGCGCGGTTCGGATGGTCAAATACACGCCCATAATTCCCAGAACGATATTTGCGATCCACATGCCGATCCATGGGTCAAAATAACCCCGGTCTGCAAGATTCTCGCCTCCTCTCAAACATGCCCAATAAAAAACAAAAAATCCCAAACTGAGACTTGCGCTCATACCGAACGTTCCACGCCGGGACATGATGCCGAGCGGAGCGCCTATAAGGACAAAGATGATGCATGCCACCGGAATAGAAAATTTTTTGTGGATTTCCACGAGATAGGAACGGACCGACCGTTCGTAAACATTCATGAGAAATAAATCGGAGCGAACAGAGGCCTGGAGCGAAGGATCGGACTTGATCCCTTGAAGAGGAATGTTGTAAATCGCGGAGGGTTCAATGGATTTTGGACCGCCCAATATTTCTTCCTGCCGTTTTCCTGTAAGTTCTTTCAGGTGACGCTCGGAATTTGCCTGCAGTACCTTGATGCTGTCTACTTGGTGTAACATCATTTGCACGCTCATTTCCCGGTCACCGCGTGAGATATCGGTTTCGCGCGACCGCTGGAAATTAAATCCTTCCGCGTCCATAACAATCCGGTGTTTCCGAAATCGAATAATCCGGTACTGGTTTTTGAACTGGTTGTTGACCTGATGAATTTCGCCATCCGTTAGATCCATAATAAGCTTGTGGTAGTCCGTCGAAAAGGAAATAGTCCCCCGATGCGCGGTAATGGTAGAGGTCAGCATGGGCTGGGAATTGTCGATAATGGTCACCCCTTCAAGGTCGTTGGAATGCTCGAATGTTTTCCTGACTAAAATACTATGCCCCTGAAGCAGTTGAATAAACATCCCGGGAACCAATGTCAGGGTTGGCTTTTTATGTTGAATATCATTCGTCAATACCTTTGTACGGTGGTTTGCATCCGGAAGGACATCGTTATTGAAGCTGATGAGCAGGAGGCAAACGATGATCGACGCTGCGATGACGGGAGCAATCATCCGGTAAAGGCTGACGCCGCTTGCACGCATCGCGGTAATTTCGTTGGTTGAAGCCAATCCACCGAATGCCATAAGTGTTGCGACCAGCACGCCCATCGGAACAGCCAGTACGAGCATCCACGCAAGGTTCAGAGTGATTAATTCCGCAATAACTGCAGCACTCAGTCCTTTTCCGGTTAATTGATCGAGGTACTTCATAAGAAATTGAAGCAGGAATATGCACATCATCAACACCACGGAAAAAATAAATGGCCCGATGTGTGCCCGGAGAATATGTCGCCAAAGGATAAACATCTCCCGAAATATAACGAGAATGTCCCCTCTTTACAAGTTTCTCATATTGCCTTTGCCCGTGATGGATAGTATATTTCAACTGGAGAGACAATCCCGGGATGGAGAGGTGCTCACTGTTCACAAAGGAAATTCTGTGATCGAATACCGTATGGGAGCACATGGAAATGCACGTTCGCTGATCGAAGAATTGCAGAAAATAAATCCGCCTCTTGCAGCGGATGAAGTGCAATGGCGAAACGTGTATGATGTCATAAAAGAGGCGTTCTCGCAATTCTCCGGATTGAGGAAAACGGGGGCGGGCGATCAGGAATCAGAGGAGAGTTATTTCCAGATTTATGAAGACGTTCCTGTTGGATTATTCCGCAGCAAACCCGATGGAACAATGTTGAGATTGAATTCTGCAATGGTACGGATCCTTGGATATCCCGATCGGGAAACACTTCTGCGAACCAATGCGGTCCATCTCTATGGCAATCCTCAGGACAGAATGGATTGGCAGGAGATGGTGGAATCGACCGGATTGGAACGCGGGACTGAAATATGCCTGCGCAGATATGACGGGAGCGAACTCTGGGTTCAGCACAGCTCCCGTGTGACCCGCAGCCGTGATGGAAATGTCGTGTATTATGACGGGGCGATTGTTGACGTGTCTGCGCGCAAGAACGCTGAGACAAAAATTCGCGACGCGATGAAAGAAAAGGAAGTCCTGCTGAAAGAAATTCATCACCGCGTCAAGAACAACCTGCAGATTATATCCAGTCTGTTGAGTCTTCAGTCTGCGTATCTCCATGATGCATATGACCGTGAATTATTCAGGCAAAGTCAGAATCGTGTAAAGGCCATGGCGTTACTCCATGAAAAATTATATCAATCGGCTGAAATTGCCCGTATTGATTTTGATGAATATTTACATTCTCTGATGTCGAGTTTGTTCCAATCCTACAAGTCACCAACCGCTTTAATCGAGTGTTCGATAGATGCAAATCACTTGTTCCTGGATATCGATACGGCTATTCCATGCGGATTGATTGTGAGCGAATTGGTCGCAAATTCGCTCAAGCATGCCTTCCCCGATGGTCGAGCCGGCAATATTTACGTAAGGCTCGGCCATTTCGACCGACAGACCCTGCGCCTGACCGTCGGGGACGATGGTGTCGGAATGAAACCGGGTGAATCGTCCGAGACGATCAGCGCGCCTATTGGATGGGACCTGGTGCATACGTTGACGGAACAGTTGGGCGGATCCATCGAATTGAACACCCAAGCCGGCACACAGGTGCATATACTCTTCAAAGACAAAATTCAAAAAGAAGGGTTGTTGAAATAATGATCAATCCTAAAATATTAATCGTTGAAGATGAGAATATCGTTGCGAAGGATCTTCAAAAACGGTTGATGAATCTTGGATATGACATTGTGGGCATCGTTTCAACGGGGGAAGAAGCGGTAAAAAAGGCAATTGCAACATTGCCCGACCTCGTCTTGATGGATGTCCGGCTGAAAGGCGAAATGGATGGTATCGAAGCGGCATCCGCACTTCGGTTCCAGTACGGTATTGCCGTGGTGTATCTGAGTGCCTATGCAGATAATGATACATTGAAGCGCGCCAGTAAAACGGAACCGTTCGGGTATATCCTGAAACCGTTTGAAGAGCGTGAACTTCACACGACCATTGAAATGGCGCTGTACCGGAGGGAACTCGAACGGAGATTCAAAGAGAACGAAAACTGGTACGGGACGACCCTCCGGAGCATCGGCGAGGCGGTCATTTCTACTGATACGCAGGGAACCATTAAGTTTATGAATACGGCAGCGGAAAATCTGACCGGTTGGAAGATGAGCGAAGTGCTTGGAGAGGATTTATTGAAAGTATTCCGGACTGCGGATAAGTCCGTAAAACCTCACATTACCAACCAGGTCGGTCAGATATTAAAGAACAAAATCACTGCCGTGTTGAAAAATCATGCCACCCTGGTCTCCCGCGACGGGAAAGAAATTCCAATAGATGAGAACGCCTCACCGATCAAGGACGAACTCGGGAATATCGTCGGCGTGGTGCTGGTTTTTCAGGACGTCTCTGAACGCAAAAGGGTGCAGGAAGCGCTGAAGACTTCGCAGGAATATGCGCAGAGCATTATCGAGAGTTCCATGGATATGGTGATCGCCGTTGATCTGGAACGGAAGATTGTCGAGTTTAACAAGGCTGCAGAACGAACATTTGGATATAAAAAAGAAGAAGTGCTTGGCCAGCATATTAACATTCTCTACGCAGACCCTGAAGCGGGCGCACGTGTCAACAAAATGCTGGGAGAAAGCGGCCGGGAGGTCGCAGAAGTATGGAATCGGCGGAAGAACGGCGAACTTTTTCCATGCCTGCTTTCATCGGCAGTGCTCCAGAATGCCCGCGGGGAAAAAATCGGTTTTATGGGGATGTCCCGCGATGTCACGGATATTGCCCGATCTGATGAAAAATTAAAAACAGCGCAGGAATACGCTCAAAGCATTGTCAACAGTTCCCTTGACATGATCATCGCGGTTGACAAAAATTGCAATATCATCGAATTTAACAAAGCGGCAGAAGAAACGTACGGCTATACTCTTCAGGAACTCCTGGGAAAAAACGCGGAAATCCTTTATCCGAATCCGGAGGAATGCAAAAAGATCCATCGCACGACCATGGAACAAAGTCGTTATGTTGCGGAGGTGGTGAACAGGCGAAAAAATGGTGAAGAATTTCACAGCCTTCTTTCTTCGTCTGTTCTGCGGAACGCGAAAGGGGAGATGATCGGTGTGATGGGAGTTTCGCGTGATATCACAGAAAAAAAACGATCCGACCAGGCGCTGCGTGAAAGCGAGGAGCGATATCGAACGCTGGTCGAACTTTCACCCGATCCCATTGCTGTTCATGTTTCCGGAACGATCGTGTTCGTGAACACGGCAGCGGTCCAAATATTCGCCGCCAGATCGTCCGATGAATTAATCGGACGGTCGATCATGGAAGTGGTTCATCCGGATTATCGGATTATTGTTAAGGACCGCATCGCTCAAATGTCGACGAAGGGAAAACGAGTTCCGACCATTGAAGAAAAATTTGTGAGGCTGGATGGAACGTTCTTTGAAGCGGAAGTTGCAGCAATGCAGTTTTTGTGGCAGGGCAAATCAGCCATTCAGGTTGTTTTACGCGATGTGACGGAACGAATAAAAGCGGAGCAGGCCTTACGCGGCTCAGAATCGAAATACCGGTCGCTTGTTGAAAATGTACTCGATGGGGTGTATCAGACAACTCCGGACGGAGAAATTCTTACCGCAAATCCGGCATTAGCGCGAATGCTCGGGTACGAAACTGAAACTGACTTATTGCTGCTCAATGTGGAAAAAGAACTCTATATCAATCCTGAAGCACGGCGGCAGTTCCTCCAGCGGTTGAATAAGGGAGAGCGGGTGAAAAACGCCGAATTCAAACTCCGGCGGAAGGACGGACAAATCATTGATGTTCTTGAAAATGCCCGGATGGTCAGAAGCCGGCTCGGCGATATTCTCTATTTAGAAGGAACGATTACCGATATTACGGAGTTGAAATCAGCACAGGAAGCATTACGAATCAGTGAGGAACGGTTCCGCGCATTTATCGATCAAAGTGCCGAGGCCATCTGGTGCTTTGAATCGCCGGAACCAATGCCCATCCGGTTATCTGAAGCGAGGCAGATTAAATACTTAATGGAACTGGGATACTTAACGGAATGCAATGATACGATGGCAAGAATGTACGGCCTTGAATCTGCCGGGCAGCTCCTCGGAGCGAAATTAAAAGATCTCATCGATCCGGCGGATCCGGCAAATATTGATTATCTCCGGTCATTTATTCGTTCGGAGTATCGCCTCGTGAACGCCGAATCACACGAAATTGATAAAAACGGCAAATCAAAATATTTCATGAATACCATGATGGGGGTTGTCGAAGGTGAAAAACTTGTTCGAGTTTGGGGCACCCAGCGGGATATCACTTCGGAAAAGCAAGCGGGATTAATAAAGGATGTGATATTTCGCATTGTTCAAGTGCAGGATTCGAGCCATTCGCTGGATGAGTTGTACAGAGAAATCCACCGATTGGTCCAGGAAATGATGCCCGCAAATAATTTTTACATCGCTTTGTACGACAAAGAAAATGATCTTATTCGCTTTCCGTACTTTGTCGATGAAATTGACAAACCGGATTCTCCGAGAAAACTGGGGAAGGGGCTGACAGAATATGTGCTCAGGACCGGACAATCACTTCTGTGCACTCCTGTTGTTGACGAGGATTTACAGAAGCGCGGTGAAATCGAGGTGATCGGCGTTCCGTCAAAGATATGGCTTGGCGTGCCCTTAACGGTCGACGACCAGGTGATCGGTGTTCTTGCGGTTCAGGATTACACCGATGTGAATCGATATGGGGAAGAGCATCTGCACCTGCTTGAATTTATTTCACTGCAGATTGCAAAGGCGATAGACCGGAAAAGTCATATCACCAGGATCATGCAGACACATCAACAGGATCGGAGATTGTTCGATGCAAATCCTGTCGGTCTGTTCATTGCGCGCGCGGATGGCACGGTGACGGATTGTAACATGGCATTGACCCGCACACTGGGATTCAAGACCCATGAGGAAGTGATCGCTGCACGCATGAATATATTCGGTACTGCCAAACGGACCGTTGACAGCCTGTTGAAGAAGTTACAGAAGACGCCGAATGTTGTGGATTATGAACTTAAACTCACGGGAGCGTCAGGAAAAGCGATCCCGGTCATCGTGCATTATTATTCGGACCGGGAGAGTGACGGGAGGATCAAACGGATTCAAGGGGCGGTTGTACCAAAAAGTGCAAAGGACTGACATCAATGATCATCCTGGCAGAACGGGTTTCCTCGAGCGGCAGATCATCACGAGTATCAGGGTGATGAATTCATGACAAGCTGACAAAAGAAGAATGGGGAATGACGGAACAGAACGATGAAATAAAACGACTTCAGGAACTTCATGAGTACGAAATTCTTGATACTCCGTCTGAGTCGGATTTTGATGCGCTCACTTTTATTGCATCACAGATTTGTATTGTGCCCATTGCTCTCATCAATCTTGTTGATGAGGAAAGGGTCTGGATTAAATCGAAGGTCGGGGTACAAGGGCTCGAAATGCCCCGTGCTCAATCATTCTGTGCTGAAGCGATAAAACAGAAGAAATTGCTCATGGTTGAGGATACGACATTGGACTCCCGTTTTTCTTCAATGCCCATGGTTGTCGGCGGACCGAAATACCGGTTTTATGCAGGTCAACCGCTCGTCAGTCCGCGTGGGCATGTCCTAGGGACGCTGTGCATCCTGGATACGGTGCCACGCACCCTCACGGAACGACAGCAGCGTGCGCTTCAAGAATTGGGCCATCTTGCGGTCTCTCAGCTTGAGATCCGGCACCATTTACGCCGATTGGAATCGACTGTCGCAGCGAAAGAGAAGATCGATCTGGAGCTTCGAAACAGTCAAATGGAATATAAACATATTATCGATACAGCGAATGAAATCATCTACCGTACGGATGAAAATGGTTTGATTACATTTTTTAATCCGGCTGCAACTCGATTATTACAATATGAACAGGATGAACTGATCGGCTCGCATTACCGCAAATTAATTCATCCGTCATTCCGGTCGTCCGTCATAAAATATTATGGCGGACAGTTTCTCAAGGAAGAATCGAACACCTCCCGGGAAGTCCCGGCACTGACCAAAGACGGCCGTACGGTATGGCTTGACCAAAACGTACAGCTTCTCTTTGATCAGGATCGTATTAGTGGATTTTCAGTCGTTGCCCGGGATATTACGGAAAAAAAACGTATCGATGAGCGCGTTGCAGATAGTGAACGGAAATTATTAGCCATTGTCAATACGGTCAACGAAGGAATCACCCTGAGCGACGAAAGCGGCTTCTTTGAAGTGTTTAATCCCCGCATGACGGAACTCACCGGTTATTCCTTACATGAAGCCAATGATACTCCGGATTTCAGCCGGTTGATCGCCTCGAGCGTCGACGAATTTCAACGGCTGCTGGATAGGCAAAAACAGCTCTGGAGCGAAGGCAGGGTCCAGGAGTCGGAAATATCCATTCGTACGAAAACCGGCGAAAAGAAAATTCTTTTACTCTCGTCATCGCTCATAGATTATAATAACCGGAAAATGGCGCTGAGTGCGTATCGCGACATCACAGAACACAGAAAAGCGGAACAGGCCTTTCGCGACAGCGCCAGGCGGTTTATGATCTTTTTCGAGAGCAATCCGTTGCCGACGTGGGTGTTCGATCTGGAATCGTATCAATATCTGGAAGTGAATAATGCGGCGATTACGCATTACGGATATTCAAGGGAAGAATTCCTTGCCATGAACATTATGAACCTTCGTCCCCCGGAAGAGACGGAGAATCTTCAGTCAGAACTCGAAATTATTAAAACGAGAGACTCCAGTGCCGCCCAGAGCAAACACTGCCTCAAGGATGGGACGATCATTGACGTGCAACTCTTCTGGCA
>RPQN01000081.1 GCA_003819715.1 Ignavibacteriota bacterium
GCATAGAAGCCGCGAGCTGTTCGACGCGGTCAAAAGCATCCTGTAAATTAATGGAATGGGGAGGTGCTCTCTTTCGAATCCAGATAATATGGAAGCCGTAAGAAGAACCGACCGCCGTACGGAGCGGTTCACTGATTTCTCCCGTTTTCATATCTTTGATTTGCGCTGCGAAATCAGGCTGGAGTTGATCGGTCGTCAGCACGCCTAAATCGCCACCGATGGTTTTCGTATCTTCATCCTCCGAATACCTGCTCGCTAATTCCGCAAACGATTCGCCGTTGAGCGCTCGTTTCCTGATCGCCCGCAGCGTATCGACGGCGGCAGAATCGCTGGCGGGTCCTTTATCGATCTTCATAAGAATATGACGGGCATGGACCGATTCTCCACGCCTGCCGAGCAATTGGATAATATGAAATCCAAATTGTGTTTTCACGAGATTCGAGATTTCGCCTTCTTTCATCCCGAAGACGGTTTCTTCAAATTCCCTGACAAAGACACCGCGCTTCTCCCAGCCGAGATCTCCGCCGCTGGCGGCAGAACCCGGATCCGTTGAATACCGCTTCGCAAACTGGGCAAAGTCTCCGCCGGCTCGAATGCTGTCGAGGATCGATTGCATCAAAAGTCTCGTCCTCGTTTCCACAGCGGTATCGGGTTTGGGCACGATATAAATATGACTGATCGTGAACTCATCCGGCACCTGCGGCAGACTATCCCGGAACGATACAAAGAAGTCCTCGACTTCCCGATGTGTCACGGAAATGGCGGCTTCCCGCTGCTGCCGGGTTTTCTGTACCAACAATTGATTTTTAATTTCGGTTCTATATTCCCGTTTGATCCGGCTGATGGATTTCCCGTACATCTCTTCCACGCGCTGTTCGGATCCCACCTGCCGCACAAAATTTGCGATCTGCTGATCGAGCGCCCGGGTGACTTCATCATCGGTCACTTCAACGCTGTCGATCAATGCCTGGGCAAGGATCAGTTTTTCCGAAACCAGTCCATCAAGCACCTGCGCACGCAATCCCGGCTGGTTCGGATCTATTTTGTTTTGCAGCGCAAGAAACGATACGCGTTCGTTCAGTTCTGATTCCGTAATTATTTCCTTATCGACCACCGCAACAATCCGGTCGACGAGAGTTTGAGCCGGCACCATCGCAGGAATCAAAAACGAGAGAACGGCGATGAACTTGGACACGTGCTTCATATCTTTTCCTATTCTTCGGATTTAGAACTTCCGGTGTCGGCAGCCGGAGTGACAAAAACCTCTATTGCATGTTTTGCGCGGAGGTTCTGGACGAGATGACTGTACATTTGACGGCGCCGTTCGACAATCAACCGGCCGCAGATTTCCTGTTCCACCAGCGGTAAATCAGCCGTCTGCCCCTGTTTGAGAAATTTCCATACGGTGAGAATATAATACCCATGATCGGTGTTGATCGGAAACGAAACCTCGCGGATGGCCGATTTTGAGGCCACTCTCCATAATTCAGCCGGCAGGAGCGTCGCTTCAGACTGGTAGGATGAATCGACATGGTGAACAATGGATTGCGCCTGTTGGCGGACCGCTGAATTCCATGGCATGCCTTTCAATTCAAGATTTCGGAATTCGGTTGCTGCGTCCCGGGTCTTAAACAGGGCAAAGCTTACCAGCGCCATGTCGTGCATCACGTTGAATTCCTTGAGATGCGAATCGTAATATTCCCGGACCTCCCCGGCGGAAAAATCAGAGGCCGGTTTGGCATAAACCTCCTGCTCCAACAAGGCATTGATCGCCAATTGACGGCGAACATCATCCACTTTTTTATTCATGTCATCCGTGCGGTCCATGCCTCGGTCCACTGCTTCGCGAAACAGTGTTTCCTCCGTGAGCCATCGTTGAATGTACTGTTGAATTTGCGCCTGCGACGGCTCACGTGTGGTATCGAGATGTGCACGGATTTCTTCCAGGGCCAGCGTTTGATTATCAATACGCGCAACCGGAGTTTTATCCGCTTCGTTCCTGGAACAGCCGACGGCCGCTGTCACCAGAAGGACTATGAATAAGAGATTACTGCGCGTCAACCCGTTTCCTCTTAAATGCTTCTGTTAACAATTCTTTGTTTATCGTCACCGGGTATTTTTCCTTCAGGGATTCGATCCAATTCTGCTCACGCTGTTTGGTCGCCAGCTCCTGATACCCGCTCGACACCTCCGGTGTTGCCTCTTCAAAACTTTTTATATGAGCGCTGTCCAGAGCTAGAGTTTTCAGAATGCACCATCCCGACTGATATTGAAACGGTGCAGTGACACTGTCTACAGCCATCTGCGATGCTTTGCGTGCAAGATCATTTGCGGTGAACGGCTGAAGGCCCCATACTCCTTTTTTCTCCTTGTATCCGGACCGATTGGTATATTCCTTCGCGACATCTAAAGAAGCTGCGCCCTTTCTTATGTTCTTATATGCCGCCTTGATCAGGCTGTCCGACAATGTATATATTTCGGCGAAGTTGACGCGTTCCGGCCAGCGATATTCTTCTTTATGGACGTTGTAATATTCTCTCAACAATGAATCGTTCACCATCACCTTCTTCCAGACCTCGTCCTGCTCCATCCGGTACAGGAGAATTCCTTCTTCATATTCTTTCAGAAGATTCTTCAGTACGGGATATCGTTCCGTCGCATGCCGGGCATGATCTTCCAGCGCGACGACGTCCAGCATTTTGTTCGCGAGCATCCATATATTATTCGGGGTCAGCGAATAATTCTTCAAATCGTTCATCGTGAAGAGCCGGTTTGCAAAGTCATGAACAGTGAACGGACGTTCGGAATTCAGAATCATGGTCATGTTCAATACATCTGCCGTGAGCGTATCTTTCCATCCCTCATCACCCGATATCTTGTTGGAATCCACCGACGAAATCACCTTGAGCACCACCGACGAATCCATGTGGACATGGTACAACGCTTTCAATCCGAGGACATAGTTATTATTCTCGTATTGATATCGCACCTGTTTGTACTGCTCCTTTATATCTTTCTGCATCTCTGCAAAAGATGGAATCCCTTTTTTCTCGGTTAATTTAAATATGTGAAATCCATAGTTGAATTGAACGGGCTCTGAAATCGAATCGATCTTTAAACTATAGAACACGTCTGCAACTTTTGGCGGAATCCGGTCGCGCTCATAATAACCGATATCGCCCATCCGGGATACGCTTTGAGGATCCTGGCTGTACTTCTGAAGCATGTCCGGAAAACTTGCATCGGCCTTCAGTTTTCGATAGACCATCCACGCCGTATCACGCACCGCAGCAGTATCGGTCAATCCCTCGTTGTACCGCATGAGGATATGACTGATGCGGACTGATCCGGGATTCGGCTCACGGTCCGTCAATTTAATGACATGATATCCGAACTGGGTCCGGACTGGGGTTTTTGTATAGTCGCCGACCTTCATGGCATAGACGGCATCTTCAAACTCCGGCACCATCCTCCCTGCGGAGAAGAAACCAAGATCGCCGTAATTCGTTTTTACCGACGGATCTTCGGAATATCGAACGGCGAGCGTATCAAATGGAACCGCGGGGAGCTGCTCGATGACATTCTTTGCCCGAATAAATGCAATGAGCGTGTCTTCAGGAGATGCTTTTGGTTTCACACGGAAAATAATATGGCTGGTGCGCAATTCCTCGGTTTTTCTATTGTACATCTGCTGCACACCCGGATCAATGACCTCTTTCTCGAGCATATAGGACTGAGAAACGGATGTATTATAATTTTCCATCTCGCTAATAATGGCGGAATCTTTCTCCATGCCCTGTGCCCGGGCTTCCTTCACTTTAAGCCTGAATTTGACGAGCAGGTCGAGGAACCGTTCCCTGTCCTGGAGCGAAGACACGGCGCTGGTATCCCATCCGCCGTTGTTTTTCGCATAATTCTCTTCAAATTCTTGAAGCGTAATTTTTTCGTCGCCGATGGTCGCGAGCGTCGGATTCGATGCTCCGCATCCGTATAAAAAAAGGACAAAAATAATGCTGATTCCAAAAATAAGTTTTTGCGTCATAAGTCGTGTAACCTTTGATTTAAAGATGATAGGAACTGTTGCTCATTGAAAAAGTAATCAAAAATGGCACCGCAAGCAAGGAATGGAGCCGGTGAAACTAGAACCGAAATCCCTTCAGAACGAAGGGCTTTATCGTTTGGGGATGGACGATCCCATCAATGACCCGCTTATTAATCTTATTGCTTCTTCCCTCTCCTCTCTTTCTCATGTTCAGCCTTTCACGGTACCACAATTTCCTTCTTCCGTTTCAACAGTTGGTTTGCCTTCCATGATTCCAGGACATACCATCGGGGCGAATTGGAAGATTGAACCTCAAACCTATTCTGGTCTTTGATGAACGAGAATCGAAGCTGCGTCCCCGCATACGTCAACTGTGCCGTAATCTTTGGCGTGATCGCGGTATCGATAAAATCATCCGCTTGAATATTTGAAAGGACTGACAAAATTCCGTCCACGACAGACGGCTGCGCCTTCTCCTTCCCGACAACCCAGAGGCTGTCGACCAGGCTCACTGAAAATGTGGTGTCACCGTATTGGTACCGCACTTCTTTTATACTTTCCTTCGGAACGGTCGATATCGTTTTATCGCGCCACTCTTTGAGCGGGCGGTTGAACATGTATCCGGACGCCCCTTCAACAAGGAAGACTTCGTCCGAATGCAATTTTCGGACAAACGATGCGGTATAACTTTCCGCCATCTTCCCGAGAATGAATGCAGCCTTTTCCACTCCTTTTTCCCAGAGGGTCACCTGTGTGCCCGTTTGATCAACCTGGAAGACGGAATGTTTTTCCGGTTTCGAGGAGACGCTATTTTTTACTTCAAGATTTTTTATCTGATGAATGATCTGGCCGACATTCGCCTGGTCTGCTTTGTCGCTGACCGGTTGATTCACAAACCATTCGGCACCGCGCTTCTCCAGAACGAGAGATGATGCGGACGATTTGATTTCTATTTTATCCACCAGGGAAGAATCCACGGTGAACAGAGGCCCGATACCCGCTGAACTCGCGCTTTGCTCTCCCGGTTTTTGCAAAACGAGATATGCGGCGATTAAAAGACAAAGGAATAAGCCCAGGAGAAAATATGTGTTCTTTTTCATTTCACGCTGCCTTCTGCACTGTTCGTAAGCCTACTGCCTTTTTTGAAAATCTTTATAAAAAAAATACAAGATAACTTTTTAGAAGTGGCACTAGACCTGACTTTCAAATGAGCGTTTCAATGCCACCCGCCTTCTCCATCGCAACAACCCGTATCCGATAACGAGTAATGGCGGGAGGAGCAGGTCGCCATATTTCAGCAGTTTTTTCGTTCCATCTGATACTTGCTCCAGAGGCGGCTGCGCAACATTCTTCGATCGGATGGTAATCAACCCTGCATCATCCGCAAGATAGTCGACTATATTGATGAAGAATGTCAAATTGCTGCGGTTCCCGGCGAAATCGTCTCTCATAAAATCGCCGTCACCGACGACGACAATGCGGGTCTCGGGACTCTTTGTGGCCTGCGGCACGAATGCTTTCGATTCCCCGCCTGGAGCGGCAAAGGCACTTTTGAACGATCCGCTGACCACTGCCGCCATGGGGATGCCGGATTCCGATAACTCATCCTGCGAATAGCGATGGAGCGGGTCAATCATCAGGAAGCCGGTTTGTCTGCCGCTATGTTTGGAAGAACGCACCAGCACCTCGGACGCCAGCCCCTTGTTCGCAGCGAGACTGGTATCGAGGGAACTGACAAAATAAAAAATGAGTCCCTGCAAATCTTTGACAATCGGATTCGACCGGCTCACATCCGCGCCATTCGGCAGATAGGGAAACGGGATTTGACTTTGCATCTGAAACTGTCCCTGCTGCTGCATCACGGTAATGTTGGCGCACTGGGCATCACGGACCAGATCGTTGTTCATACGGATGCCGTAATTCTCCAGCAGGTCGTCCAGTCCGAGCTCCATCGGCTGAGTGTACCGCTGCTGGAGCGTCGCATTCACCTTGTTCAGGAGGAAAGCGATCTTGCCGCCGTGCATGAGATATTGATCAATTTGGAATTTTGCCGTATCTGAAAATTTTTTCTGCGGTGCAATAATCAGCAGCGCAGCCAAGTCCTGAGGAATCGTTGCGGTGCTGGAGCTGAGATCGACCGGGGCAACCTCGTACTGCGCACTGATCTCCTGATTCGCTTTTTGCATACTCGTCAACTCCGGTTCCTGATGCCCGGTGGTGTACCCAATGCGCTTTTTCGCATGCGTGGTCAGCCGTTTCATGGCAGCGCTGATGTCATATTCCAGCGAACCAAGATTCTGAATGACCGGCAGCGTTTCCTTTTTATCTTCGTAGAGAAGCTCGAGGCCGAGAAACGCCCGTTTCACTTCAAACTTGTCCTCTTTCACGACCTGCACTTCCACCGGCGGGATGCCTGCCTGCTGCGCCTCTCGTTCGTTTTTTTCCCCTTCCGGATTGATAAACTCGAAGAACAGATTGCCTTTTGAATACGCTTTGTACTCATTGAGGATGTCCAGAACCTGCCGCCGGTTATTATTATACGGGGCCGGCAGGTCTTCTGTGAAGAATGCCTTCACCGTCACCCGGTCGTCAAGATTGCGGACAAGATTCTTACTCGCATCCGAAAGCGTATAGACACCCGCCTTCGTCAGGTCCAGCCTGCTGAACAGCCGTACTGAGATAAAATTGATGAGAATCAGGATGCCGAGGACCAGCAGCACCCGGAGGAACGTTTGAGTTTTTTTTGTATTCATAGTGTTCAAGTTGAAAATCAATTTTTAAAAGTACAACGGTTCGATTGGACTATTCCTATCCGTTACCACTTTCGCCTTTCCAATGAGACGACGGAACAATACAGCGTAAAGCCCAGCAGAGAGACAAAGTAGATGATGTCCCGCGAATCGATCACGCCGCGTGCGATGTTGGAAAAATGGAAATCGATGCCGAGATATTCGACGACACTGGTCATAAAATCCGGTACGAAGATGAGCACTTTATCCAGCATATAGAATACAAACATGAGCAGCAAGCCGACGATGAATGCAACGATCTGATTCTCCGTGACACTCGACGCGAGCAATCCGATCGCGACAAAGACCCCGGCCATCAGCATCAACCCGAGATAGCCGCCAATCACAGGGCCGTTGTCGATTTCTCCCAGAAATGCGACCGTGATATAATAGACGAGTGTCGGGAGAAGGGCAATACCAATGAGCGCCCAGGCAGCAAGGAACTTCCCCGTTACTATTTCCCAGTCATGCAGCGGCTTGGTTGCCAGGAGTTCGATGGTGCCTGCCTTCTTTTCTTCCGCAAGCAGGCGCATGGTAATCGCCGGGACAAGAAAAAGAAACACGAGCGGAATCAATTCGAACATCATACGGAGCGACGCCACATTGATCAGAAACATGCTGCTCGTATACATCCATCCGACGATAGCAAGAAAGACGACCATGACCACATAGGCAACGGCCGAATTGAAATAGGAACGGATTTCTTTTTTAAAAATCGTCCCGATATTGGATAATTTTCCGAAGACGTTCGGTAATTCTTTGATGTCAAATTTCATAGAGGATTTCCCGGATGAGACACATTACACAGAGACCAGTAATTTCGCTGATATTGAATTGCACGTTCATAACCGCCTTCCATCACTCTTTCCCATTCATCGCATCGGCCGTAGTTAGTTTGCGGAAGACCTCCTCCAGACTCGTTGCCTTGCGCGACATCTCTATCAACACCCACCCTTCGGATACCGCCCTCCTGAAAATTTCCTCCCGGATATCAAACCCTTTCTCCGTCAGTATGGAGAATTTGTGAAGGTCGCCGTCCTGACCGCCGTATTCCACCGAATCGACATGGGCCATTTCCTTGAACTTCGGAACCATCGCGGTCATGGCGTTGGCCGTGCTGGCTTTGATTTCAAGGGAAATTTTTTCAGAACCGCGGAAATCCTGCTGCAGTTGTTCCAGCGTCCCATCGGCGACAATGGATCCTTCATTAATGATGATCACCCGATCGCAGGTGGCCTGCACTTCGGAGAGGATGTGCGTGGAGAGCACCACCGTTTTTGCCCGGCCAAGCTGGCGGATGAGATTTCGTATCTCGACGATCTGATTCGGGTCGAGACCGCTGGTGGGTTCATCCAGAATAAGCACTTCGGGATCATGAATCATCGCCTGCGCAAGTCCCACACGCTGACGGAATCCTTTGGACAATTCTCCGATATCCTTGTGCCGGACATCCGCGATTCCGCAGACATCGATCATTTCCTTCAGCCGGCTTCTGAGAAGAGCATTATTCAAGCCATGAAGACGTGCCGAGTAATCCAAATATTCCACGACATTCATATCGAGGTACAGCGGATTCATCTCCGGCAAGTACCCGATTTTTTTCCGCACTTCAAATGAGTGCTCGCTGATATCCAACCCTTCCACTTCAACCTTCCCGGACGTCGGCGGCATATAACAGGTAATGATCTTCATCGTCGTGGTTTTCCCGGCACCATTGGGACCGAGGAAGCCGAGGATCTCGCCGGTTTTCACGTCGAACGAAATATCATTCACTGCTTTTTCACTGCCGTAGAGTTTTGTTAAATTTCGAACTGCAATGGCCATAGGATTCTTACAAGTTAGTGAGTGTTTGTCCCTTCAAGCGGAACAATTTTATGAAAAATGTGCCACTTTTTCAAGCGTGCACTTTCAAATTTGCAATAAACTTCATTATGGACCGTAATCCCTCATCCCAAAGAACGAATAGAAATAGACGCATCCGGGGATTCCAAAGTTCCGGGATCGACCAAATTTCTCATTAATTTTACGACAAATTTATTTTATTCATCCCTTGCACTCTTGGTACTCGCGCACCTCCGTGTGCGAACCCACGCAATGAATTTCCCCATGTCAATTGGACTCGTCCATCCATACGGTGAAGAGGTGAAATTGATAGTGGAATTATCTACATTAATTTATAGCGTGAATCATCTCTATGGCTAAAAAACACAAACAAAATCAGGCGGTTCGTGACACTGACACAAGGGAAAGGGGTTCAATGCGATCGAAGTATTTCGGTAGTCTGGCACTTGCCCTGATTCTCGTCCTCTGTTGGATCTTTTTTATAAACAGGCCTGCACCTCCTGGCGCAACATCCGAAACTCCAACCGTGGTTCAACAGGCACCGTCCCGGAGTTCTTCTCTCCCCGATGTCCTCCAGCGTACAATCCAGCGCACATATGCGATCGATATCCTCTTTCATAAGGTATACAATGCGGAATGGGAGGGAGCGTACGGGGCAATTGGAGATGCATATCTCTATGCGGCGACCGGCGATCCAGCCCTTCTATCGCTGTATACCGATACGTACCGGCTCCTCGACATGAAGAACGGAACCTGGGTCGACGACCGCGCCTGGGTGTGCCTCGCAGAGATGACCTGGTGGAAATTTTCCGGAGGTAATAATAAGCAATGGATTGATGATGCAAGAACCAGGTACCTGGAAGCGAGGAACGAAGGACGGCTTTCCCATCACGAGGGATATTGGAGCTGGTACAATTATTCTCCGGGGGCAAAAGGCAATTTTAGAATTTTTACCAACAGTAATATGAATCAGATGGCGGCGGTGGCTTGCCGGCTTTATGAAGCAACGCATGACCGGCGATTTTATAACGATGCCCTGCTGATTTGGAACGGCGACGCGAAGTATCCCGGCGTGGAAAAAAAATTTTACCGGGGAAACGGGATCTGGAAAGGGGACGAAGGAAAGGCGGCATTCGGGAAACAGTTTCCGTGGGAGGGCGCAGGCATGTGCGCCATCGGTGCGGCACTGTTCCGAATGACCGGCGAGAAAAAATACAAGGAAATCGCTGTCGCAACGGCGCAGCGCATTATGGATCCGGCAAACGGCTGGGTCGATCCGAAGGATTTTTATCAGATCCGGATGGATGGCAACGGAGCGTTCGTCCATTTTATACTGGATGCATACCATATTGCTCCCGATCGTCTTTCCGATATTCCGGTCAAAATTGAAAAGATGCTGGAGCACGTCTGGACGAACCATCACGGCACCGCATTGACCACCCTCCATCGCCCGGTGGACGACGGCATCAGGAATGGATGGAATCCCAACGGCGGCGAAGATGGATATAACGTGAATGAGGTCGGGACCGTTCATGCGCAGGCGGAAGCGGTGCGCGCATTCGGTGTGTTTGCGTACGTCCTGCATGAAATGAAAGAACAGAATCGAAAATAAAGATTTCACAACTTCAGGATGACTGAAGTCCCGACGATTGATCCTCCTGAGAAAATGATTATGAATTCACTTGTGACAATTAAGACCGTGACGTTGTTGATCAAGATCGGATTTTGGATAGGAGCCTTGACGGATAGCCTCGGTTTAGTTTTATGAGTTTGTCATTTTATATTTTCGTATATAAAATTATCATCACAGAAATCTTTTAGCGGCGTTGGATTGGTTATTCATAATTATTCACATTGGTATTGATAGAAAAAGGAAATGGTATGATAAAAGGCCGGATCGGCGGCTTTGCTTCTAAAATTGCAGGCCCTCTTGCATGGGAAGGCCTGTTGAATTTATTCGTCGTGTATGTTGTTTGGGGAAGCACGTATTTAGCGATTCGCATTGCCGTGCACGAAGGATCCGGATTTCCTCCATTTCTTATGGCAGCGGGGCGCACGTTCATCGGCGGACTGCTCTTATTGCTCTGGGCGAAAAGCAAAGGGGAAAAGCTGAAACTTGAACGGAAGGATGCCCTCCTGCTGGCGATGACCGGGGCACTTCTTTGGATCGGCGGCAATGGAATGGTGAACTGGGCAGAACAGCGCATTCATTCAGCATTAGCAGCGCTCCTCGTCGCCACAACACCGCTTTGGGTGGCGGCACTGGAGTCCCTCATCGAACGGCGCCCTCCCTCCCTCCTGTTAGCCGGTTCTTTATTGCTGGGATTTTGCGGCACAGGATTTTTGAGTTATCCCGTCCTCGCCGGCGGAGTGCATGCCGATATGCTCTCCATCGTCGCCTTATTCTTTGCTTCGTTATGCTGGGGAGGAGGTTCGCTCCTTCAGCGCCGCCGCGGCATCCATCTCAGTGCACGCGTGACGGCCGGTTATCAGCAAATATTTGTGCTGCCCGGATTTCTTCTGCTGAGTTATCTCACCGGCGAGCCGGCGCCGGCTCCTCTCGCATCTGCATGGCTCGCGTTTGCATACCTGGTGGTTTTTGGATCGGTAATTGCGATCGCCTCTTTTACGCGCGCGCTGCAAATCCTTCCCACGAAAGTCCTGTTTACGTACGGGTATGTCAATCCGATGATTGCACTTTTTCTGGGATGGATCGTTCTCAGTGAACCTATTACGTCGTGGACATTGCTGGGCGCTCTCCTGATCGTCTCGGGGGTCGCCGGTGTCTTTCAGGAAAGCCGCGCAGGTCATCGGTTGAAGAAGGACGATGTTCGTTAATTTTTCGATTCAAAATAATAAAATTTTTATATGGAGTAATCCCCATGGAATTTATTCGCGTCTCTCCAGGCAACGATTTATCCGTCCCCGTAAAAGTGTTGCAGGAAGCACATCGCACGGTCGCTGAAGAGTTTGGCTTTACGAAGGAAACCAATCCAACGAATAATGCATTTATCGATGAAACGACATTAAGAGCGCAATTGGAAAAAGGAATAGAACTGTATCAATTGAACGAGAACGACATCGCCGTCGGATGCATTGCCATCGAAAAATCGAAAAAAGAAGAGGACACATTTTTTATTGAGAAAGTTTCCATCATCCCAAAGTACAGGAATCAGGGGTACGGAATCGCCATGATGGATTTTGCAGCGCGGACAATTAAAGACCGCGGCGGCAAACGAATCTCCATTGCATTGATTGATTCGAATATCTGGCTCAAGAAATGGTATACCAATCAAGGATTTACAGAAACAGAAATTAAAGACTTCCCCCGTTTGCCGTTCCGGGTTTGTTTTATGAATAAACCCGTCTAAATTATCACTCTCGGGAAGTGCCATATATTATTTCCCTCCATCGCAAATCCAGCGAACTCTTCTCGAGAGTACGGATGAATTCCGCTCCACGGAAACCAGATATCCGTTTTGTCTATTCCGTTCGAATTAACGGAACCGGCCATGGTGGAAAAATCCAAAATAGTGCGGACGATACCCCATGCGCATAGAGAACGCGGGATAATACCCATACGGATAAAATCCGTCATACCAGGAGAACCATGGATCGACATAATATCGAACGGTACTTGATTCTGTGGTTTTGCCGGCGGGCTGGGCGGGCTGCTGCATCATCGCTGAAATGACCTTTTCACTGACGCCGTCGTTCCTCAGATCCAGAACATCCCGGGTCCTTAACTGGAACCATGTATCTGTCGCGTCCATCATGCCAATGATGAGACTGTCGCTGACTCCGGCTTTCGAAAGGGCCACCACATCGCTTATCTTCATGGTCCGTAGTGAATCCACGTTCATCGCATGAGACTTCTTAGTCTGCGAATATTGTTCCGCTGCACAGCCGGCCAATCCTGCGCTGAGCAGTACGAAAGCGAGAATGATAATTTTGTGACTCATAAATCCTCCAAGTTTTTATCTACTCATTAGACCGAGCGACATCTGAGAGAGTTTAACCGAACATTGCGGCTGAATAATGATTCAGACGCAGTAAAAATGGCGCCCTATTGCAACCTCAGATATCTCAATCGGGCGTCTAGACTATTTTCATCATCGTTTATCCATAAAAAAAGGCTCTTGAAAGAGCCTTTTGTGCTTCGATTTATTATGACACTAAAATGGCCTTAATGATCGGGATGTCCATCACGGTTATCGTCCCTGCCGCCTCTCCCGCCTTCAAAGGAACGTTTAATTGCTTCTCTGATAAGATTCCGTGTTGAACCGGAAAGATCCGTAGGATCGAGAAGAGCTCCGGTGCGCGGATCTTTAAACCATAGCCCCATATTGAAATTCAGCGCTATGGAATAGCTGCTCACCGCAGAAGCAACGGTGAAGTTCCCCTTGATTTTAAATTCCAATTCACCGTCGTATTTGTAGATGAACGAAATCCACGTTCCATTTTTCAGAACACTCCCCCAGACCATAAGGCTGGATCCATCGGTCACCGAGTCCTTCATCATGCGTGAATGTCCGTTATGTTCGTCGCTGTCCTCACGGTGTTCTCCGTGCTGCAATTGGTGAATTTTAAATTTAATTCCATCGTACGTCCCGGGCGGCAGTACCTGATCAGCAAAACTTACCGCCATGGTATCGCGGATGTGAACCACAAATGGTCCAACAAACACCACATTCATATCCTGAGTATCGTCCATGGACATACCACCCATGGTATCAATCTCGACTGTATCGACATGCGATTCGAATTTAATGCGATCGAACACGACGATCGCGCTGTCAATTCGTAATGAATCGGCGGAAAGACCGCGGCTTACTTTCATCAGACCGTTGAGTGATCCGGCTTTGGTAAACGCAACCGAAAGGCTGACAGATGGATTTGAAGAAACCGAACCTGTCGGGTTGTCGGACTTTTTACATCCCACCACCCCGAGAAATAATGAGACGAGTAGAATTTGTAGAAGAATATTTTGTGCTTTCATTGAACTATGCTCCATTATGATGGTTGACCGCTATCCTTCTAACACGGAAAAGGATCAAATAGTTAATGATGCACGTCACATTAAATCGAAAACCGAAACAATGATTTTTTTAACTACCAACACAAAAGGGAGATTCCTTGAGTGCGGGAAATCAATCAAAAGAGCGGGAACGCTGAAATTTCGATTTTGTTTTGCCGTACCGATTGGTGAACGATTTATCTCTCAGCTTTTAAATTATTCTTTACGATGCAGTCCAACCCTTAATCCATGCCGTTCCGCAAAGGCCGGTATACGGACACTGCGGACAGGTTGTGCCCAGGTCGGCGGGCGGCGCGAACGGGACCGCGGCATTATTGACCTCCTGGAGCAGAAGATCGATCAGTTGTTTGAACTGTTCAAAAGCAGCCGCCCGTTCTCCCGGATCTTCAACAAACTCAGCTTCGCAGTCCCTGCCTATCCGATTTTTTCCCAGGTACAGGTACGCGGGCATGATATGCTCCACATCCGTTTTTGTCTGGATACTGTAGAGAAGCAAATACATCGGCAGCTGCACCGACGTCACGGCTTCGCTCCAGCTGCTCCGGTTGTTCACATCGAGTTTATCGACAACTATGATTTTTTTATTTTTTGAGTACCCGGTTTTATAATCGAGTATGACGATCTTGCTGCCGCGCTGTTCAATACGGTCAAGGCGTCCTTCAAATTTTGCGCCGAACGCATGAATACGAATGTTTTCTTCAAGCCCCCGTATCATTAATTCGCTTTCCTGTACAGCCGGGATCTGGTAGTCGTTCAGGAATGATTCCAGCTGCCGCTGAATCTGCCTCTTCAGCAAATATGATTCTCCTGCCGGTTCCGATCCAAATTTTTGCGAGAACAATTCATCGATGAGCCGCCTCATGCGTCCGGGCTGGAGATCGTGTAATTCCATTTTCCTCCCCACGCATGGATCAAAGAACCGTTTTAAAACCGTATGGACGAAGATGCCGATATCCCGGCTGTCGAGATCTGCAGAGGCTTCCTCTTTTTCTTCGATCCGCATGATGAACCGATAATAAAATTTTATCGGGCATTGGAGGTACATATCCAATACGCTTGCACTGTAGGTGAAACCGCGCAAGAGAGCCATCACCTCATCGGATTTTACTATAGGCGTCACCGTTTCATTCGCGAGGTTGACGCGGTAGCGTACGGTCTGGACGTACGAATCCGATGAATATGTTCCGTCACGCTTCTGGCGTTCCCACAGCAGCTGCTCAACGAACCGGCTCTTATCGCTGTCGCCGGATTCCGAATAAAAAAGATGCACCCGCTTTGCGTTTCGGACGATCAAATGAAAATAGTACTCCCTCAGTTGATCATGGTCATGCCGGGTTTCCAGCCCCCACTGTTCCCGCAGCTGCTGCGGCAGGAGCATATCGCTCCCGGGGCTCCCCGGCAGGACATTCTCATTCACATTGAGTAAATACACGTCGTCGAAATGCAAATTTCGGGTTTCCAGAAGGCCGAGAACCTGCAACCCCCGCAGCGGCGTTCCGGCAAACGGGACGTTTTGCAGCGAGATATACTGCTGGAGGAAGTTCAGGTATCCGGAAGCATCCTGAAACGAGGCACTGCCGGCAAAAGATTGTTCCAGACCGAGAAACACATTCAACAGCGCTTCTGAATAGGGACGGAACAACGGGTGCAACCGCGCGGTGCTTTGCTCATAGATGGTGGTCAGGACATCAATAACCTGGTGGGCAAATTCCCGGATTGAACCGCAATGTTCGAGCGCACCGATGGTTGATGCATGGATGGCGTGCAGATGATTTTTTAATTGTTCCGGTGACACGGGATTGCCGGCGTCTGAAACGGCAAACGCAACGTTCGTAAAGAGTTCGTCCCACTCCTCTATCTCCTCCAGCGTCAGGAGAATTTTGGATTTATCTTTCGTCAGCGCGGATTCAATTTCATGGAACAGGATGCGCGTTACATCGGTGCGGTTTCCAAAGCGAATATTCTTCGTATACGGATGGAGAATAAAATTTATATAGGATACTGCCGTGTATCGATTGCCCTGTTTTGTACTCACAAATTCCATCAGGTTGTTCAGGAATCCGTAAATGGGTGTACGCGACATCGGATATTCAAGAGCGATATTATATTTTTCCGGGTCCAGAAGTGTCAGCGTGTGATGCACCACGGGAAACAAGGCTTCCGCATCCGGCAAGACAATCACCGACCGTTCGTCCAGCGGCTGGTGGTTCTCCAGTTGTTTCTTGATAAGTCCTGAAAGTGCGAAAACCTGTCCGTGCGTATCGGATGCTTTATAGAAATGAATTTCCGGCTCGGGCGTTCCGTCTCCGCTTTTATCCGACTGGTAAATAAACAACGTGTTGGAGCGCTTTTCTAAATCGTTAAAAATGATCTGCTCGGCATGGGTCAGCTTGAATAATCCTGCTACGACAATTTGCGTATAGCCGCTGAGGTCCAATTCCATGATATGGTCGGCGACTTCCCGATAACGAACTGCACGCGTGGTGAATCCTTTTTCCGCTGCCAGGGCATAGAGTTTTGTGTAATACTCCGCAAGTGAAAAAAGACGATTATACGTGAGCGAGGAAAGTACTTCCTTCATTTTATTTTCGGGAAGATTCGCCATGCGGAGTTCTTCCAATTCACCAAACAGCTTCAATCCGACAGGAATGAATGCGTCGAACGACGTGAAATATTCTCCGCCCAGACGTTCTTTTAATTCGCCGTGAACCATGTGAAGAAGAGCGGCCGCATCGATCGGGGTCAGGTCTCGGACGGGTTCCGGAAAACGCTGCTGGTAAAGGAAAAGAATAAAATCATCCACTGAATAGATATGAGGGGGAATAATGCTGCCGCCGGCGCGGACTGCGAGTTCTTTACGCAGGAAATGCGCCGGACGTTTTCCAGGGAATATCACTGCAGTTGCTGAGAAATCTCTTCCCTGCGTTATCATCCGGGAAACCAAGGTTTCCAGAAGATTCTCTTGAGCACCGATGACGATCCGCTCACTCATACAACCACCCGAATTTTTCTTCGGTCCACAAACGCGAGGATACCGTGAAGTGTTCGACCGGGATAAAAATTACCGAGGATATCCATATATCCCCGCACTTGCTCGGTGTACGATTCCTTATCGTCTCCAGTTTTAAAATCGATGACCGTGACTTCCTCCGGATCAACCACAATACGGTCCATACGGAACAACCGTCCATCCGGACGAACGAATTCCTGTTCATTCATTATTCTTCTGTGCTCCGCGCGGGCAAACAACGGCATAATTTCCGGCGTGTGCAGAAATTCCAGCACGACTGATTTCATTTGTGCTTCGTCAGCCGTCAGATTCCAGTGTTCAGAGGATTTCCTGATCAACGATGAGATGAGCGATTCCAGTCCGTCCTCTGCATAGTTCACCTTGGACAGGACTTCGTGAATAAAATCGCCCCGCCTGCGTTCATGGATGGCCAATTTCTCCGCCGGAGTAATGCTCGCAGGCATTCGGAGCGGTGAATGGTAAGTTTCCGCAAACGCTTCAATCGGCTGATGTCGAGGTGCGACTTCCGGTTTATCAGAGGGTTCGTAATCCTGCGATGGGAGAAACTTCGATGGTTCATCGGCATAATCGGATTTTACGCAGATGACGTACATTTCTTCTTTTGCCCTTGTCAACGCGACGTAGAGTTTGTTGAGGTCGTCCACGGTCCGTTCCTCATGGCCGCGGCGGTATAATTCCTGCAGCCTCCCGCTGAACTCTGCGCTTTTCTGAGTAACCCGCACCAGCCTGATTCCGTCGGCCTGTTCATCGACGAACATATTTTCAGGCCGGGCTTTGGAGTCGACCAGAAGCACAATGACGATACGGTTGTCCAGTCCTTTTGCCTTATGGATGGTCATGACCGAGACGGCGTCCGCGCCTTGCGGAACGGCGATGTTCCAATCCGTATCATCCGCCTCTTCGTTTGCCGAGGCAAGAAAATCTTTAAGATTATTCTGTCCGGTCCCTTCAAAATTTTTCATCACTTCGAGCAGCTTCGCAAGCGTGCCTTCCTCGTGGGGAGCACTCTCGAACAATCGAAATTGTTTCGTGATATTCGAAAGAAGATCGTACATCGGCAGGTATCCGACAACGGTGAACAGTTCATCAAAATAGTTCTTCCAGAGTTCGGCATACTGTGTGCGAAACGCTGCATAGAGCGGTGCCCGCGGATCCGCTCGCCGCGCCTGGAGGA
>RPQN01000082.1 GCA_003819715.1 Ignavibacteriota bacterium
GAGCAGCTTGTCTATTTATTCATTTTTAATACCAGGCAAGTATAGTTATTTTCAACATTTATGAAAAAGAGCTTGACAAATAATGCAACAAGATATATATTCCTGTAACTAATCACGCGCACAACTTAAGAAGGAGGTGGCGTAATTCCTTGAGTTATTTTAGTAATGCTCAAGGATGGTAAAAATTATTACTCTTTTCTTTCCACGTCCGATGAAGAGCTGTTGTTCATTCGGACAAATCTAAAAAACCCCTTAGTTCTAAACCATTCTCTCCATTTAAGAAGGAGGTTTTTATATGCTACAAAAATATTGGTTAAGTCTGCTTTTGCTGTTATTTCCAATGATAGTATTTGCGCAGGCTGGAAAAATCCGTGGGACGGTTGTCGATACAAAATCAAAAGAACCGCTCATTGGTGCGAACATTGTTGTCGAAGGAACGAATTTAGGCGCCTCAACAGACGCTGACGGTTCTTTTTTGATTCTCAATGTTCCTGTCGGTACGTATTCGATTAAAACAAGCTATATCGGATATCGCAGTTCGACCACCTCGAATATTCGAGTGAACAGTCAACTCACCACTGAAATACATGTTGACTTGTCCTCTGAAGATGTGCAGGTTCAAGCCGTTGAAATCGTCGCGGAGAGACCGCTCATCAATAAAAGCGCCACCAATGCTGTCCGAATTATCGACGCTGATTTCTTCGATAATCTTCCAGCGCGCGGGCTTGATGCGGCAATTGTTCTTCAACCAGGTGTTGTCGAACGCGACGGTAATTTTTATATTCGCGGCGGACGACCGGATGAAACCAGCTTCACACTTGACGGAGTCGGAATTAAAGATATTGTGAACGGCGGCCGTTCTGTCAATATATCAGCAGAAGCAATTGAACAAGTTCAGGTTCTTACCGGCGGCTATACCGCAGAATATGGCGGAGCCAGTGCAGGATTAGTGCGCAGTGATTTAAAGACAGGATCTGAACAATGGAAATTTACAGGACTTGGCGAAACCGATAATTATTCATCCCTGGGCAAAAAAGCGCTCGGCGGATATTCCTACGGATATTCCGATGCAACGATTACCGCAGGCGGACCGATTGCTTCCCAGAGTCTCCGGTTTTTTGGAAGTGCTGAATTTCAAAAATATGGCGATCCCGGAACTCCCCTGCTTCAAACCAACGGATCGATTCAGGCAGTAGATATTCCACGCGTGTGGGATGGTTATGACTTTGTGGGCGTGCGCATGTACCCAACAGTGACCCCCACGCATCCCAACGATTATATGACCGATACGATGAATCTGGTTGCGAGACCAGGGAATACAATGGGCGGCAATGATACACGAACATCAATGAGCGGCACACTTTCCTATGCATTATCCGAATTGCAGGTGAAAGCCAGTGGATCGTATTCCAGCAACAGTGGACAATTTACAACAACCACTGCAAACCTGTTCAACCAGGATCGTTTAGGGAAGTATGATAAAGCCGATGGGTTTGCAAATTTGAAAGCGACATATTGGCTGTCTCCCAAAACGAGCATCGAGGCGGCTTACAGTTATACATTCAGCAACGAAGAACAATATGATCCCGCGTTTGGATCTGGTGCAGATAAGATTAAACTCTACGGCGACTCCGCTGCAAACGCAGCAAAGGGATATACGCTCAGATCTGATGGAATTAATTTCCCGGCGTATCAAATTCTCCTTGGCAATCAAACTGATGCGGTTGGTGAGCTTCCGGCATTTAATCAGGCCGGGACCGTGGTGCAGGGATACTTTAAATCAAAACTGATCCAATCAGGGCTCCGGGCGGATATTTTCTCCCAGATCAGCAAAACTGTTGAACTGAAGTTTGGCGGCGAATATTCGTCAGCGACATATCGTCGGTTCAATCCGGCGGGCGAACTTACATGGGTTCAGAATTTTAAAGATTCCACGCTTAATCCGACCGATCTTTCTCCGACCGGAAAGCTTGCTCAACGGCTTCGTGTTTATGGTCCGGACAATCTCGGGTATGATGTATTCGGAAATGAGACAAGCAGCGATTTGAAGTATGAAGGGGCAACACTCGACCTCGGTCCGCGAAATCCTATCACAGGCGCCGGATATCTTCAAAGCAAAATCGAATTACAGGATATCGTATTGAATCTCGGATTACGATACGATTATTTCTCTTCCGATGGAATTGACTGGGAGAATCCGCATTCGATCACGTTTGTCGATTCATTAGCGGCAATTCAATCAACGAATTTCAAAAAATCGCCGGCGCATAGCTATGTGAGTCCTCGTATTGGATTCTCATTCCCGGTGACGGATCAAACCGTGTTCCATGCCCAATACGGCCGGTTTATTCAACAGCCGCGTCTGTCAGAATCGTATCGCGGAACACCGTTATTCTATAATATTATCAAAGGCGGATTCTTCTATCAAAATCCCGCAGCATTTGGAATCGAACCCGAGCAGACCACGTCTTATGAACTTGGCTTCCAGCAGCAGGTCGGTGAAAATGCGGCACTCGATGTCACCGCATTTTATAAGGATATCGTCGGTCAGGTGACCTATGTGAACATGACCTCAACGAGCGACGTCCACGGCGGTTACGTTGCCTACGTCAATGGCGATTTTGCAACGACGAAAGGCCTCGAGTTCAAGTTCACGCTCCGGCGGACAAACCGGGTTCAAGCGTCAATAAACTATACGCTTTCCGATGCACGCGGAACCGGTTCAACACCGAATGCGCTGGCAGGAGCATGGGGCTCGCCGCTCGGCGGCGGTGTCTTTACTCCAAAATATATTGTGCCGTTATCATTTAATCAGGCGCACCGCGGAAGTATGTCGCTGGATTATCGTTTTGCGAAGAATGACGGCGGTCCGATTCTGGAACAAATGGGCCTCAATATTCTTGCGCAGTTTAACAGCGGAACAAGCTTTACGCGTTTAGTCTTTAATACACCGGATAATGCAACCGATCCAAGATTCCGCGCACCGGTCGAGGAAATTGGCGCTTCAACAACGCCATGGTACTTCCAGCTTGATGCACGCCTGGATAAGAGCTTCTCATTAGGTCCGGTTGTCCTGAACGTCTATGTCTACGTGATCAATCTTCTCGGTACCGATAACGCAACGGATGCTTTCGTGAGAACGGGTGATCCGAAAAACGACGGATGGCTCGGAACCTCAGAAGGCCGGAACAAAGCATTGACCTATGGAACGGATGCTGGGTTATACGGACAAATGTATAATACGTTTATTGGTGGACGTAATGGTGCAACATCTAACTTCGGACCGCCTCGTCAGATTCGATTCGGCGTGAAGCTTGAGTATTAAATCACCATTGAACTTAACTAAAGGAGAAATCCAAATGACGAGATTACGAATATTCGGTGTTGTTTTGCTGGCAATTCTCATCGTTTCTTCGGTGTCGTTCGCTGGTAAACACAGTACCGACAAGGGAGAGAGATTCCAGAAGACATCGACAAATGACGATAAGGCAACTTTCCTTATCAATAATATTTTTAATTATTACAGCAACAATGGCGATGCTTCCTATAACACGTATACCGGCGGTTCTGGTTTCGAATGGCCGAAAGGAAGCGGGAACACTGCCATTTTTGAAGAAGGCCTTGTCTGGTCCGGCTATTACGGCGCAAAAGTTGCGGCGAATTTAAGGACAGGCGGTTCGGCATATCGGCATGGACTTCAAGCCGGAAGAATTACCAATAGCGGACTTCCCTATGCGAACCTGATTGCGGATGACCCGGGCAAAGCATCGAACCATACGTATCGTGTGCGGCCGGATATTAATCCATCAAAGACATTCGCGGAAGTCAAGACAATTCTTGATGAAGAAGAAGTGCCGTTGATCGGACGGGATGTCGCTATTACTGCTCAGACACTCTACAACAGATATATTGACGACTGGAATAATTGGCCGGCGAGCCAAGGTGCACCGTTTGATGATAAAAACGGCAACGGCACGTATGAACCATCTGTTGATATTCCAGGTGTGCCCGGTGCAGACCAAACATTATGGCATGTATCAAACGATCTTGATGCCGGCCGAACAACCTATATGTACGGTTCGAATCCCATTGGACTTGAATATCAAAGGACTATTTGGGGATATCGGAGAACCGGTGCATTAGGAAATACCGTATTCTCGCGGAACAAGATTATCAATAAGAGCGATACTCCTCTTGATTCTGCATTTTTCTCACAATGGTCGGATCCGGACCTCGGTGATGCCGGCGACGATTTCGTTGCTTGCGATATTACTCGAAGTTTGGGATATGTGTACAACGGAAGAGCTCGTGATACCTATTACGGTGACAAACCACCGGCAGCAGGATATGACTTCTTTCAGGGTCCCATTGTTCCATCAGTCGGAGATTCCGGTATATTTAACAATAAAAGACGGTATGATGTAAAAAATCTTGGAATGTCGGCCTTTAACTTTTTCATTAACAGCAGCGCAACCTATACCGATCCCCGGCAGGGTGTATTTACCGGCACGGGAGATTGGTATAATTTGATGAATGGTAAAGTAGCACCTACGGGCGCGGCCAATATTGATAAGACGACCGGTTTAGCGACGAAATTCATGTTCTCCGGCGATCCGACCACGGGTAAGGGTTGGATCGAAGGTACTGCGACAGGATCGCTGGCACCTCCTGGTGATCGGCGGCTCTGCTCAGTGACCGGACCGTTTAAGCTGGCTCCCGGTGACACGCAGGAAGTTGTGGTCGCGACTATTGTTGGCCAGGGTGGCGATCGTATTTCCAGTATCTCTGTTTTAAAATTCTATTCCGATATTGCACAATCAGCATTTGATAACTTCTTCAATTTAGCGGCTCCACCACCTTCACCCGTTGTTTCTATCGCGCAATTGGATGGTGAAGTAATTTTGGACTGGTCAAATGTTGCGCAATCAACTGCCCTCGAAGCGTATAATTCACTTGGTTACACATTTGAAGGATACAATATCTACCAGGCAACAACGCCGGCAGGGGATAATAAGAAACTCCTGGCAACATATGACGTTGTTGATGGCGTCGGTAAGGTATTTGACAACGAATATGATGAAGCAAGCGGTGTCGTTCTCTTCAAACCGGTCCAGTTTGGCAATGATAACGGGGTCACTCGTTATTATGATACAAAAACGGATAATATCACCGGACGCGCGCTCATCAATGGTCAACCATATTACTATGCAGTTACTGCATACGGATATAATGCTGCAGCCACGCCAAAATCACTGGAGAGTGCACAGCAATGGAAGCAGGTCATTCCACAAAAACCGGTTCCGGGTGTCCGTTACTCGAGTTCATACGGTGACACGGTTGCCACTGTTCACACCACAGGTGTGAGCGATGGATCAGTGGTTGTGGTCGTTGTCGATCCGACAAAAGTAACCGGACATGATTATTCGGTCACTTTTGCCGATGATAATGGCTCGACCGTCTGGAATTTGAAGGATCTCACACTTGGAACCACTGTGCTGACGGGTGAGACAAATCAATCAGGCGATAACGAATATAAAGTCGTCGATGGATTGATGGTAAAAGCCCAGGGACCGCCTCCTGGTATGAAAGATTGGAGCTGGACACCATCAGCAACCAGGTTCTGGACGTTTAATAATGCGAACTGGGGCTCGGAAGGATTCTCAGGCGCCATTGGAAACGGCTATGATCAATGGTTCTCGAGTTCGACCGTGACGTACGGGATGCTGAAGAATGTTGATATTAAGTTTGCCACGACGGATGCAAACGGCAATATTCTCAGTCCCACGGATCCCGATGCATCATATGCTTATCGCTATATACGAGGAGCGACCGGGACGCCGGCACAAGCTGCATTTGCTCCATTTATCATCAATAAAACCGCTGGTTATGCATTCCAGGATTATAACCTCTCGATGCCGATGGCGGCCTATGATATGGAAGCAACTCCGCCAAGACGTCTGATGGTTGGATATCTTGAAAACAACGCAGTGAACGCTTTGCTGGATGGGAAATACTGGCCGCCATTTTACAATGACCCAGTTTCCGGTGATAATATCGGTGCGAGTGGACCGCGTGAATGGTTCTATATATTCGACGTCAACTACAGCACGACACCGGATGCATCGCTCGAGACGGACATCCTGAATAATACGGTGCCGGTGATGTGGTTTGGAACGATTACGCGAAGAAACACTAACGCGTGGACGTCGGGAAATACCATGCATATCATTACAAACCATGTCAATCTCCCGGCAGATGTGTTTACGTTCACAGCGCCAAAAGTAACCACTTCAACAGATGTAGCGAAAGCAGATATTGAGAAGATCAATGTATTTCCGAATCCGTATTTCGGATTAAATTTGGCAGAGACTTCAAAGTACCAACGCTTTGTGACATTCAGTCATTTACCGAAGAATGCTACAATTCGAATCTTCACGCTCTCAGGTGTCTTAGTTCGGACCCTGGTCAAGCCCGCCGATGAAACACAGCAATTCCTGCGGTGGAATCTCACCAATGAATCAGGATTGCCGATAGCAGCAGGAATGTTTATTGCTTATATCGACATGCCAGACCTCGGAAAGACTAAAATCCTGAAATTCGCAGTCATTCCTGAATCCCAAATCCTCGATAAATTATAATCGGGGACACAGATATGAAATTCGAATTGAAAAGGAGAATAAATATGAAAGTCATTATGAAACGCTCAGCGTTTGTACTTGCAATTTTACTGCTATGCGCGCTGACCGTGTCAGCTGGCAATAAAAATCGTATTGCCACTGCTGGGGCGCAGGAACTGCTCATTCCCGTTGGTGCTCGCGGGATCGCGTTGGGTGGTTCAACACTTGCATCCATTACGGGTGCAGATGCAATTTATTTCAATCCGGCCGGTGTGGCCCGCTCAACCTCAGGGGTTGACGCATTGTTTTCCACCATGAATAGTATCGGTGAGATCAATGTGAACTATCTTGCGGTTGCGATGAAAGCCGGTTCAATCGGATCGCTTGCCTTGAGTCTCAAGTCACTGTCGTTCGGCGATATCCCGGTGACCACCGAATTTTTCCCGGATGGAACGGGAGAAATGTACTCGCCTTCGTTCGTCAACCTTGGCCTGACCTACTCCTCGATGCTGAATGATCGCGTCTCGGTTGGAGTGACTGCCACCGTGGTAAGCGAAAAAATAATGAGTACATCAGCCTCGGGCCTGGCATTTAATGCAGGTATCCAATACTCGGGACTCGGATTGCCCGGTTTGGATCTCGGTGTTGCCATCAAGAACGTCGGTACTCAGATGAAGTTCGATGGTTCCAACCTCGAACATCAGGGAACGATCAATGATGCGCAGCGAAATGCGAATCCGAATTGGTATTCGGTCAATACATCCGCATTCGATCTTCCAACGTCGATTGAAATCGGCCTGGCGTATACACAAAAGCTCGGTGAAAGTTCTTCGCTCACACTCGCAGGAAATTTCCAGAACAATAATTTTGCCGATGACGAATACAAACTCGGCGGCGAAATTATGATCGAGAAAATCCTGTTCGTGCGGGGCGGATATATGCTTGCTCCTGGCGCAGATAAAGATCCGACGGGTGAAACCAGCTACATCTACAGTTACTCGTTCGGTGCAGGTTTATTGCTCGATCTGGGTGGGTTAGAAGCCCGAGTGGATTATGCCTATCGAAATGTGAAATATTTCGCCGGGAATAACGTCTTTACCGTGTCATTAGGCTTCTAACTGTTTACATTATCGTTGAAGAAGGGGACTGGAACGGCCGTTCCGTCCCCTTTTTTATATATCGATAAACCAATTCATTGGTTCCATGCAGCCATTCCTAAAAACTGTATCAATTTCTCTCTTTATCCTTTTTACCGCATCCGGATGGTCATCGGCACAGCTCCAACCTCCGCTCTCTCCCGATATACGCTGTCAACAGCTGCTGTTCGGTCCAACCGTTCTGGTGATAACGGCGAGGCCCGGCGATGAAGATTTTGAAGGGCTATCGCGCCTGAGGGTTTCAGCCGGTGCCCGAGTTGCAATTCTCTATGTAACGAATGGAGAATCTCTTCCTTCCGAGATCAAACCATGGTCACCTGCACTCCTTGAAGCTCGCAGAAAAGAAGAAGCAGTAAGTGCCGCCCATCGTTTTAACGGCCGCGCTTATTTTCTCAACACTCCCGATATCGTCATCGATACTCTTGCCCGAAGGGAGGAGTGGAATGGTGATTCCATTGCATCAAAGATTGCCTCGGTCGTTAAATTGGTGAAACCGCATCTCGTTCTCTTCTGTGAAGGACGATTATTAAAATCAGAAAATGTTCAAAATAAAATTATTGAACAGGCTATCGTTAAAGCGGCCCATCAATGTGCTGCTGGAAAAATCACTGGCGGGCCCGGATCGGCTCCGTGGCAGGTTCAATGCATTGCGAGCACTGCTCGTCGATCCAGCCGGTCCAGGACGATTGAACTTATCAGGAACGATGCCCGATCGCGAAATTCCAAATCACTGGCAGAGCAAGCACGTTCAAGTTATTCCAGTCTCTTACTGCCGGAACGCCAGAATAAAGACGACGGGATTGGCTACAGGATTCTGGAACAGCATGGAGGATCTTCGTCGAATGTTATAATCGATCGAATTCAATTTCCCTCCCCGCGGTTACGGCCGGTCAGGGACGCGGTACGGAGTGCCGCTGAAAGTTTGTTCAACGGGAGACCGGGGAGCGGGGCAAAAGTCTCTTCCGCCTTGGAGAGTATCTCTCTCTGTTTAAAAGAAGGACTTAACCGGTATAGTGAGCTGGACCAGCGTGCGTTGATTCTCTGGAAGGGGGACCTTGATTATTTTCAATCAAAAGAAACTGAACAATATGTAGATGTCAGTGTGAGTGACAGCATGGTGACGGAACGGCAGATCTTCTTTGTCTCTGTGAAAAGCAATGATCCGAAATTCCGCAGCGGCATTAATCAAATACTGTTTCATAAAACAAAAAATGAAGATTGGGTTATTAACGAGTCGCTGGAACATCTCTTTGATCTTAATAAAGATTCGGTGTTTACAATCTTATCGCCCGAACATCTTCCTTTCAATACGCCGGCCGCTCTGTACGGACTCGATCGGTTGACTCTCGACGAACCGTTTCGTTTTTCGGTTATTCATCAGGGGAAATCGCAGCATGAAAGCGCCATCATCACAAAAGAAGTAGTGCTGCGCTACAGTCCCCGCTATGCCTCGGTCGTACAAACGCCGGTGGTGCCCATCGCTCCGTCAAGTTTCGTCGTTGTAGATTCCTATAATTTTACACGGGATCCGGCTGAAGGGATGCTGTTCGTTAAAGATTCGATTTGTTGGTCTGATACGGTGCATATTTCACTTATGCAAAAAGATGAAGGAAGAAGGGATACATTCAACCTTCATTGGGTGAATGGATTACCTCCAGGGGATTACCCTGTCGAAATTCGCGGATCGAACCGTTCGGTGGGATCTTTTGTCGGGCGAACGATTCCGCTGCCGCAAAAGACCGCTCAACGGGTAATTCTCCTCAGCGATCGAACAGAATCCCCTCTCGAAGACTATGCCCGTCTCGCCGGGCTGGATATCAAAATACTTCCATGGCAGGAGTTTTTCCGAGATTCCCTGGCCATGACGGATGCAGTCATTGTTGACCGCGATACACGAATCGATTTTTCCGCCTTCGAACGGAAAATTCATTCGTGGCTTGACGGCGGAGGACGGTTGATTCTCCTGCCTCAATTTTCAATGACCGATCGCATACATTTATTCAAAACCGACATTTCTTTCCGGGCCGTCATGCCCTTTTCTGCGTATCGATTGAAGGGTTCAAAGAATTATCAAGACTTTGTTCGAAAGAGCGATTCCGAAGTACGGGGGGTAATCGATGGTGCAGTGCCGTCGTTATTCCATCCGTTATTGACAACCAAAGATGACTACCTGGTACTGGCTCAGAGACAACTCGGCCGGGGTTTCATTATCATCTCAGCGCTTGACTTCGATGTCTGGATTGGGCGGCTCGATCCCGCCGGATTCGAACTCGTCACCAAAATTCTGTCTCAATAATGCATCTCACCGAGGACTCATGGTCGTGATGACATTACAGGTGATTCCTGCATTTATTGTTCTGCTCCTCAGTTTTCCTCCGGTCGATTCCGCTGCGCTCAATTGTACCATGTCCAGTGTCGCCGTTAACCGAAATCAACAGTGTGCCATAGTCTGCCAGACCCCGCCTGCCGACGGGGGAAGAGTGCTTCTCAAAATATTCAATTCTTCGGATTCGAATATTTTCCGGACCGTCGTAGTCAATAATCAATTTACCGGAGCCGGTCAAAATCCTGAAGTCATTATTGATGGCAGAGGCATTGTCACCGTCGCATGGGAGCAGTCAGGTGATTCAAGAATTCTCGTCATCGTATCCCGTTTTGATTCTACGGGCCGTCCCCTGGGCGATCCAATAACATTAATGGATCAAGGCTCCCTCGCTAACCAAACGCCACGGGTTGCACTGGGCAACGATGGAAGATTCGTTGTTGTGTGGAGTGGATTGGGAAAGGGGATTATCGGTCAGCGGTTTTCGAAAAACGGAAAAAAAGTTGGCCCGATGTTCCAGGCCGTTCATAAAAAGACGCAAAACGCCCAGTATCCATCAGTAAAAATGGATAAGCAAAACCGGATCGGCATTGTCTGGCAGGACGGGAGTATTGACGATTTCCGAATAATTCTGCGCATGTTTGACTGGAATCTCAAACCCACGCGTGCTGTTCAGGTTGATCAGGCAATGGGATTAGCGTATTTCTCAAACCCCGACCTGCTATTTCTCAGAAACGGAAATACTGTCGTTGCATGGAAGGATTACCGTACGGGAGAAGCAAATGTGTATCAACAAATATTGAATTCAGCATTGACTCCGATCGGCAAAAATCGACGCGTCAATGACGATTCAGGGAAACAATGGCAAAGGCTTCCGAAGCTGGCGAGTTTTGACGGTTCGAATTATGCGATGGTTTGGGAAGACTATCGGAACGATGATAATAATCAGATCGCAGATGTCTATGTACAGCAATTCGCGATGAACGGAAGCAACATCAGCAGCAATCGTAAAATTGAAGTACTGCGTGAACCGACCGCACAGCGATTTCCCGCGGCAGCAATGAAACCGGACGGCGATCTTATCGTGACGTGGAGCGATTCACGGTGGGATACTTCCACCATTTATATGGTTGAAGTAAATTCGGAAAACCGCGAAAAGAAGCCGGAATCTCAAGTATTTCCGTAAAATAGTTGCCGATCGGTACTGTTTCCATTCTCCTCTTAATGAAAAGTTTATTATACTATTCAGAAGAGTGTCTTCTTTCAAAATCGGAAATTGAAAATTCTTAAAATTCATTCAAGAACACGGGGCGAGGCCGCCTAAAAACGTGCGTGATGCAGTCCTTGAGAATAAATAGAAATATTGCGAACGTATTGATCGCGGCAGCGATGACGTTGTTGTTTGCATGTGATGAATCATTGCCGCCGCGTAACGATCCGTCGGACCTGTTTCGCGGTTCAATCAACGCGAAATATTCGCTCCTCTTTACTGAAAATGCATTACGTCTTGAGGTCAAGATTGTTAATAGGTACGATGAGACAATTCAGGCTCCCGTCTCAATGTCCGGGGTCCTTCATATTACACTCTCCCGCGATAGCCGATATCAAAAAACGATACCATTAACTGCAGCGAATCTCGCAAGCACCAAAGCCTACAATCCATCAACAAAAGAATTGACGCTCAACCCGGGCGATTCGATCAAGTTTGTCTATACGTGGAATTTCATTGATGATAATAATGCGTTTTTACCCGAGGAGGTATTTCATTATTATCTGGACACGGATTGTCCCGGCCGGTTTATATCCTTCCGTGAATCATTTGTTCTGACAGGCTCGTTCCAGATAATTGAAAAGTTGGGAAGTATCCCATTAACTCCCCTCGTCTTAAATCTCTGTTACATCTCTAAATATTTTACATCCCACGACTGCCCCGCACCGCCAATCACGTGTGACGATCGATGATGATCTCCTGGATTATACCGCGAATTCTTTTGACAGCGTCTCTTGTCATCTTGTGCACTTATCATGCTATTGCACGGGGCGTCACAGGAACGATTGACGGGAAGGTAACCGATAAGCATACGAAGGAAGCGCTCGCCGGCGTTAATGTCCTCGTCACGGGATTGAATCAGGGCATGATGACTGATGAGAAGGGAATGTTTAAGATCACCAATGTGAGAGCAGGATCGTATACGCTGCGTATAAGCCTGATCGGATATCGCACGATCATGATGACGGAAGTGGTCGTGCTCCCCGATCTGAGAACCACGTTAACGATCGAGATGGAACAGGCCACCGTTGAAATGGAAGGTATTGAAATTCGGGCGGAGCGCCCATTGTTTCAGAAAGAACAGGCGTCTACGGCTTTCCAGGTCAATGCGGTGAAGTTGGAGCAGCTCCCGATACAACGCTTCCAGGATGTCCTCTTGTTGCAGCCGGGCGTCACCCGGGAAGGAAATGTTCGCGGCGGGAAAGCTCAGGAAGTGGCTTACCTTATTGATGGAATTGCGGTCCAGGACGTTTTATCCGGCGGTATCGGTTCAAATCTGCCCAAAAGTGCTGTGACGGGATTGACCATGATGACGGGAGGTTTTGAAGCAGAGTATGGCACGTCTCTTTCTGGCGTCGTCAATGTGATAACAAAAACCGGAACCAATGAGCATCAATTTGGTTTCCGGTACGAAAAAGATGATTGGCTGCCCGAATCATTGAATAAACAAATCGATCATGCTACAGAGCTTGAGTTTTCTCTCAGCGGCCCACTCATTCAAGATAAATTATTTTACTTTTCAGCGAATAACCTTCTCGCGAGTGATACACGCTGGTGGCAGGACTTCTGGCATTTCTTCAGACCGTCGGTACAATCGGATTTCAGCGGCATCACGAAAATTGAGTTTGTTCCCGTTTCAACGTTGCGCCTCTCTCTCCAGGGAATTTACTCCATTCAGGATTGGAGAGACTATGAATTCAGCTGGCGGTATAATCTCGACGGGCTGCCCCCTCGGTCGAAGCGATCCGTGAGACTGGCCGCACTCATTTCGCATACGATTTCGAATTCATCGTATTACACGTTCAGTGCGAGCGTATTCAATCAACAGAACAGAATAGGGAGGGGAAATAAAGCGGACTTACAGCCGGTCCCTTATGAGTACGATCTCTTCCTTCGGTACATCGTTGCCGGTTCTCGGAACTGGTGGGCCGACAGTCGGCAGACGATATATTCTCTGAAGGGGGATTTCACTTCACAGATTCTTGAAGGCCATTTATTTAAAGTAGGCGCCGAGTTCAATTATTACGATGTATTCTCCGATCTGGTGAAATATGAACCGCAGCTCACGTATTTCGGCAAACCAATCGCCAATGCCCCGATGCTGAATTACAGTAACTCATTTAATTATTATCCGCAATCCGGCAGTTTCTATATCCAGGATAAAATCCAGCTTCGACAGGACGGTTCGATTCTGAGCATCGGATGCCGGTGGGATTTTCTCGATCCGAAAGCAGAACGGCCGATCGTGGAATACATACCGGTGAGTCAAAATGATTATAATCAACAAGTCAAGGAATGGAAAAAAGCGACACGAAAACAGCAGGTGAGCCCGCGGATTTCCTTCGCCGGACCAATCGGTCCATCGAGTTATGTTTTTGTAAATTACGGTCAGTATTTCCAGTTTCCACTCTTTAATCAGTTGTATTCAGGTATCAATCCTGCCCAGATCTTTTCAGGTGCGAAAAACGTCCAGGCGGGAAATCCCGATCTTGAACCGGAACGATTGATCGCATGGGAGATGGGTTATAAATATGGTCTCAGGGAGGATATGTACGCTTCGGTAACGTATTTTCAAAAGCAGACAAAAAACCAGGTCGACTCTAAAACCCTCATCCCATTTGACAGTAAATCGGCCGGAGATTATGGATTTGCGACATACGTCAATACTGCGGAAGCGACTGCGTCGGGCCTTGAATTTGTCGTCAGCCGCGAACGTTCCGGCTCCACCAGCGGAACGTTGTCCTACACGTATATGGTGGCAGAAGGCCTCAGCGAATATGTCGATCAAGGCATTAATCAGGCGCAATGGGGTTTCCCTCTCGTACCGCATCCATACCCGTTAAGCTGGGATCAACGACATACCGTCAAGCTCGATGCGAACGTTCTCTTGACCAAGGATATCCATGCAAATTTCATTGCGGTGTACAGTTCTCCAAAACCGTACACGTATTTTCCGACCCGCGATGGATTTACACCGATGGATACCCTGGCAGCATTCCTGCCAAATAACGACCGGATGGGAAATGTTGTCGAGATCGATGTAAAATTGTATCGCGATTTTCGTCTTGGGACCGACAATCCTGTCATGCTGACTCTTTATGCCGATATCAGCAACCTCCTCAATTCCAAAAATGTGAGATGGAAGGATTCTAATGGAAGAATTGGCGGAGAACTCGGTGATCCGAGTGCATATTATGAATCTCGGCGCGTGCGCGTCGGCTTCCGATGCGCGTTTTAATTATTTTGGATCTAAATTGAGTTTTAGTTCCTCTCTTTGTATCTTTTATTTAATGGTCGTAACGATTGAATGTTTGAGCATGATGATGCATGTACTATCCATGGGTAATTCATTTTAGCAAAAGGCAAAATTATGAAGAAATATATTTTTCGAACGATATTCTGTATAGGATTTTGCGGCGCCACGGTCTTGAGCCAGCCAAACCTTCAGATCCTCACCGCTCATTCAAAATTTACCATGAATGTCAGCTACTCACGATTTCGGTATACGAACACGGAAACCTACCTTGAAATTAATTTTGCAGCGTATCCGTCGCTGACGACACTCATTCGGGATACTGCAGAATTTAAAGGGATGGTGGATTTTCAGACCAAGATCCGGAATACGAAGACCGATTCTCTATTTGTCAATCAACAGGTTCCGGTCCCCATGGTGCTTTCGGATACCAGTTCGGCATCTCTGAATAGACCGTTCATTGCAAAAATCACCTATGCGCTTCCGGTGGGTGACTATACACTTGATGTGAAAGCGTCGGACCGGCTCAATACGGCACGGAAAGACAGCATTGCATTTTCATTCACACTCTCTTCGTATGGCAATGAGCCGGGGATCAGCGACGTCGATTTATGCTCCAGTGTGACCGAATCCCAGAACAAAGCAAGCTATTTTTATAAAAATTCATATGAAGTGATCCCCAATCCCAGCCTTTTTTTTGGCGCGTCTACGAAACCGGTGATATTTACTTATGCCGAGTTATATAATCTGAAACCGGGAGTTCAAGACGCATTGAAAACCCAGGTTCTTGATGGAAATGGAAAAATTGTCAAAGAGCGAGCACGGCTGCGGCGATTCGGTATTAACAATGCCGTCGATGTCTCTACATTCCCGACCGTGAATATTGCATCGGGGAAGTACAAATTCTACGTCCTCCTGACGGACTCTGCCGGGAATAAAATTGCATCCACTGAAAAGTTCATCTATATCTATAATCCAAAAGTGGTCAGCTCTGCGGCTGCATTTTCGTCTGCAAAGAGTGCAGAACTGGCCGGTCTTTCCGGAGAAGAACTGACCGATGAATTCCGCAAAGCCCGATATATTGCTTATCCGGAGGATATCAAGACGTTCGATAAATTGTCCACTTCTGATGCGAAACGAGAATTCCTGGCGAAATTCTGGACCAGTGTCGAGAGCGGAGAACGGGGCCGGACGGATATGACACGATCTATTTACATGGATCGAATTCTTACTGCAAAACAGCGGTATCGTGTCATGGGGAAAGAAGGCTGGAGGACGGATCGAGGGAGAGTATATATTCTCTATGCCGAGCCGGATGATATACAACGATTCCCGAACTCCGACAACAGCAAACCGTATGAGATCTGGGAGTATCATCAGATTGAAAACGGCGTTCAATTCATATTTATTGATCGGTCGGGATTTGGAGATTACCAGCTGGTTCACTCAACAAAACGCGGCGAACTACAGGATGAATCATGGCAGGAGCAATTGCGATAGCCGTTTGTCTGCTCACCTGGCCGCTGCCTTCTGGTGTGCAGCCAGATGATTCCGTTCTCGTCGAAGAGTATTCCATCGGTTCGTTCCAGCGGGCGACACGGATCGTTCTTGGATCGCATGGAACGATATACGTCGTCGACGAAGATGAAAATAAACTCTTGCAGTTCTCAAGCCTCCGGGATGTACCCAAATCGATCGGCGGATTCGGCTGGTCCTCTTCTTCGTTCGATAAACCGACAGGCATTGCGACCGATGGGATCAACGTCTATGTTGCCGACTACGGCAATCATCGAATTCAGAGATTCGACCGCTCGCTGAATTATATCTCATCGCTTTCAACCAGAGATACATCCGATGTCATGTCGCGATTTGGGTATCCGCTGGATGTGGCACTCTCCGAATTCGGAGATTTATTCATCATTGACGCTGAGAATATCCGCATTGTAAAATTTAATACGCAGGGAACCTTCGAGCAGGCGTTCGGCGATATCAATGCCGGTAAAGGCAAGCTTCAGGACCCTGTCAAGCTCGCGGCGACAAATTCCCGCATTTATGTCGGAGAAAAAAATAAAATTCTCGTATTCGATTATTTCGGCAATTATATCGGAACAATCGGCGAAGAGGTCATTCACCAACTCACCGGGTTCACCATTTCGGCGGACGAATTAATCGCCGTATCTCATGAGTCCATCTGGTGGTTTTCGCCTGAGGGGCTGCTCAGGAAAAAGTCCTCTCTTGAAAATATTGTTTCCGGTGAACGCATAAATCAAATCCAGGATGTCGCCTGTCTGGGAAAGCAATTATTCATCCTTTCACCGCAGAAGATTCATATCTTCACCAATGAGTGATTGATCCTTGCTGCAAAATCTTGACATTCGGTTTTAATTATCCTAATTTTGGACTGCACCACTGATTGTACCACTACCAACTTTAAGGAGGATTCACCATGGCATCAAAAAGCATTAACAAAATCATTCTTATAGGGAACCTGGGACAGGATCCCGAACTTCGATACACGAGCAGCGGTGTCGCTGTTGCATCTTTTTCGATGGCAACCAGCGAATCGTGGAAGGATCAGGATGGGAATGTCCAGGAAAAAACTCAATGGCATAAGCTCGTGGCATGGAGGAAACTGGCTGAGATTGTTGGCGAATACCTGAAAAAAGGGAGTAAAGTCTATATCGAGGGGCGCATTCAGTATCGAAGTTATGACGATAAGAACGGCGTCAAACGGGACGTCACAGAAATCGTCGTCGATCAGATGCTGATGCTGGATTCTAAGGGCGCTGGACATTCCGGCGGAGGATCTGCTGCTGCTCCTCCTCCTCCTCAGCAGGCGGAAGACGCCGGGCCCGATAAAGCCGATGATCTGCCATTCTAAATATTAGTTCAGGTTTTGGCGCTCAAAAGATATTTTTGTAAAACCAATTCCTGAATATCCCGGTAAATGAACTTTATCGGGATATTCCGTTTTACAACTGAGAGAGATAACAATCGTTCAAATAATGGATTAAAGTGATTTGATTGATCGATCCCATGCTGTAAAAACTGGTCGATGATTCAGGGTTTACTGTTATTGAATATTATTTCTATTCATTTTGTATAACCGGTCATTTGCTTTTTCTTTTCCAGTTTGTTATGTTAGAGCAGTTGAATTTGTTCTTTTCATATCAGTTCCGGTGTCCCGATGCATGCGGTGTATCGGGATGAAAAGGTAATTCCGTGCGATCTGGTGACTTCAATTCATCGGGTTAATTCGGAAGCTGCCCCGCAACTGTGA
>RPQN01000083.1 GCA_003819715.1 Ignavibacteriota bacterium
AGAAGGACTGGCAGTATCAACACATGACGCACCGCGCGCACTACGGGTGCTCCATTCTTTTCAGACGCCGTTGCGCTTCTTCAATGACGGTGTTCTCCGTCTTGAGTTTCAGTACCGACATGTATGATTCCCGCGCCCGGCGAATATCGCCGGTTTGCTCGTATGCATCACCCAGACCGAGACATGCCCTTCCGACCCACCGCTCATACGATGGGAAGACATACTTCACCCGGAGCAGGGCCGTGATGACATTGGTCCATTCTTTTTTACCGGCAAGCGCTGCACCAATTAAGTACTGCGCTTCAGCGCCTGTTTCATCTTTATTGGAGGATGCCACCTTCTCAGCGGCGGCTCGCGCTTTATCATATTCCTGTGCCTCAAAATACATCCGCGCCTGTGCGACTCGTGCTTCGTCCGCAAACGGCAAATCGCCGTATTCTTTGACGACCAGATTAAACTGCACATCCGCCGCTGCGTTCTGTCCGAGGGATCGCAGCGTCTCTCCTTCGCGCAGGTGCGCTTCGGCGAGCACTTCCGGATCCTTTACTTTCGTCCGAAGATTCTGCAGTGCGAGAAGTGCCTTCTCGGGGCGTTGCTGAAGATTGTAAATCGCCGACGCTTCGAACAGTGAAGCACCAATAATTTTATCGGATGCGTTCGTTGTATTCGCCGCCCGCTCGAACGCCAATGCGGCTTCATCGGGACTTCCTTGCGCCCGATAACACTTTGCCAGGGCATATTGTGCGTTCGCCAGGAGTTTTGAGCCGGGATATGTACCGGCAAATCCGCGGTAGACCGCAGCGGCATCCGAATATTTTTTCTGATTGAACAGCAGGTCTCCTTTTCGCAACTGGAGTTCTTCTCCGAGCGGTGATGTCGGGTTGTCTTTAACGAATTCGTCCAACGTCTCAACCGCTTCGCTGTCCTTGCCCTGCGCCGTCAGACAATATTGAATTCCGGTTGTCGCATCGGCAACGTACGAACTTTTCGGATATTGTCTCAACACTTCCTTATACGATTTTTCTGCGGCGACATACTGCTGAATATTATAATAACTGTCGCCCAGGCTGTAATAGACGCGCGGGAGAAGCTCGCTGCCGGGATACGACTTAATCAGCTTGTTGAATTCTTTAATCGCTTCACTGTATTCTTTTCTTTGAAAATTGACCCATCCGAGAGCAAACTGCGCATCGTCTGCAAGTGCCGAATGGGGCAACGCTTTAATCAATCCGTCAAACGCTTTAAATGCCTCGGCATTATCCCCCTCTTTCAGGAAACTCTGACCCATCTGGTAATACGCATAATCAACGGCAGCGCTGTCCGGATACATGCGGATGACTGCACGATATACCCCTGCCGCCTTTTTATAGTCCTTCTGAAAGAAATTGGCGTCCCCCAGGCGCAGCCGGGCATCGAATGCGAACTTCCCTCTCGGATATTCTACAAGGAGCTTCTCGAATGAATCGATCGCTTGAGGAAATTTCCCCTGCTTGTAAAATGCCCATGCGATTCCATACAACGCCTCCTCTTTCTTTGCCGAACCAGCACTTCCGACGGTCTCCTGATAGAGCCGGGTCGATGCGTTGTAATTTCCCAGCCGGTACTCCGCTTCCGCCTGATAAAATTTTGCATCATCCGCTTTCGGGTGGCTGGAGTAGAGCGAGATAAAGCGGGCGAATTTTTCTGCGGCTTCTTTATAGGTTTTAAGTTTGAATGAACAAAACGCCGATTGGTACTCTGCTTCGACTTTCACCTCGAATGGCGCCGATTGAATCGCCAGCGTTTTCCCGAACCAGACCTGCGCTTCCTTAAAATTGCCTTCGAGGAGCAAACACTCCCCCGCCATATTACACGCGTCCGGCAGCATGTCGCTATTTTGAAATTCAGCTGCCAATCGCAGGAAGAACGGTTTCGCTCCCGCAGCATTCGTCTCATCAAAATAAATCATCCCCGCGTCAAACAGGGCGTTATCCGACCATTCGCCCCGGGGCTCGCGTTTGATAACTTCGTTGAACGTATTCAGCGCTTTTGCATTCTGTCCGGCAAGCCGTTCTGCTGTTCCGCGCCGGTACAACGCTGCATGCCCGAGGTCATCCGTTCTGCCTGCCAGTCTATCAAAACCTTCAATTGCTTTTTCATAATTTTTCTGATTGAAAAAACTCCAGGCCAGATTATACGTTACTTCCGGAATCAGCGAACTGTGAAGATGATCGGAGAGAAATTTTTCGTACCGCTTTTGCGCTTCCGGGAAATCCCGAAGTTTGGTGAAGGCCTCCGCGACCAGGTAATCAGCGTTGGCCAGTTCCTCTTCGTCTCTCATCTCCGGACGGGATGTTGACAGGGCGTCAATGGCCTTGCGGTAGTCTTTTGCATAATAATAACATTCGCCGATACGGACATGGGCACCCGGCGTCAACGTGCTTTGAGGAAATTCCGAGATCAGTTTGCCGTACTGTTCCGCCGCCTTTGCATATTCCGTCCGTTTTTGAAGCGTCCATGCGATAGAATACAATGCATAATCGCGCAAACGGTTCTTGGGGTAATTCTCGTACGCAAGCGAATAATATTTAAGTGCGTTTTGTGTATCGTCATTGCGCAGCGATGCTTCACCGATCCAATATGCCGCTTCGCCGGCAGCATCCGTTTCACCATAATGATCCAGTACGATTTTCAATGCGGCTATCGCATCACTGAATTTTTTTATGTTGATATCGGATTGGCCGAGCTTGAGATACGCAGCCGGGACATATCGGGAGGTTGGATTATTCTGAATAAATTGAATGTACTTGGTGATGGCACTTTGAAATTGGAGCGATTGGAATAAACATTCTGCACCGAGGAATTCTGCATCCTGACGTTTTATACTCTTCGGGTATTTCTGAACAAACGATTCAAATTGCTGTCCGGCAAGCTGGAAGAGACTGTCGCTGTAGAGACCGAACGCAAACGCATAATCCTGCTCTTCCGCCACAGAAGGGAATGAATTTGGTGAAATTTCCTGAGCAGAAACGGAAAAAAATATTCCTGAAGCCGTGAAGAGAAAAAGTAATTGAAAAAACAGGAGGGACAGATTACTGCGATGGTTCTGGTAGTGGTTGGAATAATTATTTAGAGTTATCAATGCGGACTTAAAGTATTGTTTCAAAGATCACCGCTAATGGTATAATGTAATAGATAGCCGGCTGGAAAGCAAGAACTAGCCAATGCAAACTTAAAACACACACATGCTCTATACGTTTCCCCAGTCAAGATCACTCAATAATGCTTCTTTTCTCATCTGCTCATCTGCTCATTGGCTCATCTGCTCAATTAATCTCACAACAACTTCTTGCGTCTTCCCAAAAAATCACTGAACTTAATGGCATAGAATCCTGTCCTTTCATCATCAGTTATAGAGATTGCCTGTACCCGATGAAACGTTTGTTCTCTCTTCTCGTTCTCCTTTCTTTGACTCAATGCGTTCAGGCCCAGGTCTCAGAAATAGAAATCATTGATTACATCAAACAGATACCCGTTTCACAGCTCGATTCCGCCTTGCCGGGCGATCCGTTCTCCGTTTGGCTCAAAGGAATTTCCGGGCAGTCAGCGGCTTTCCAATGGGAGATGAATGATTGCGGAGAACAGACGGGGAATCCGGCAATCGACGCAGAACGCGATATGCCGACCTGTGTCGGAGTACAGGGTAGCCTTGCCGATCATCGGGTGATCAGCATTATGATCATGACAGGAACCATCCGATCGGGTCTGTCGCCAGAACCTGCGATATATGATATTTACCTTCAGACGGGCAGCGTGTTTCAAAATTTTAAACGCCTCCGTGATCTTGAAAAAGAATTAACGTTTTTACATTCAAAATAAATTCGTATTCTTCACTCTGATTATTCACAATTGAACAAATAAAAGAACCGGATTTCATAAGAAGAGACGAGGAGAAGGAAGTATACATGAGACCTGCATTAATGATTATTGATCTGCAAAAAGCGTATTACGATGCGGAAACCAAAGAATCGATGAACAAGGCTGCCGGAGTGATCAACGAAGCGATACCATTATTCAGGAAGAAGAAACTGCCGGTGATCTGGGTTCAACATATCGATGTCCAGGATGGATCCAAACCGGGGAAAGAGGGATTTGAATTTATTGATCAGCTGACTCCCGGTCCCGGAGAATATCGGATTCAGAAACGATATCGTAATACATTTAATAAAACAAAATGCCTGGACATTTTAAAAAAAGAAAAAATTGATTCGGTGATCATTACCGGATATTGTGCAGAATACTGTATTCAGGGGACGGCGGTCGGTGCATTAGATCATGATCTGGTTCCCATACTCTTACGGGACGGAATTGCAAGCGGAGACAGGAAGCGCAAGCGATTCATTGAAGATATTAATGAACTTATAAGTTTGAAGGCGTTGAAGCAGGTAATAGAATAATGTGTCCTGCCTCATTCTCCATCCGGCATGCAATAATAAAGGATATTGATATGTTGAAGAACTTGATTATCATTTGTTTTTTCTTGTTCCCCGCAAACGGTATTGCGCAGGTGATGGACACCATCGACCTCCGGCCGCTTTATCATGGGCGCATGGGCGGTTTTAGCGTCTATCAGTTCAAGACTGATTCGTATGTCCGGTACAATGTTGACCATTGCAGGAAAAGACTGTCCCCATGCTCTACATTTAAAATTCCCAATTCTCTTATCGGCCTTGAAACCGGCATTGTACCGGATTCAGGGTTTGTGATTCAATATGACAGCCTCATGCACCCCCGGGATGCAGAGATGCTAAAATTGGAGCCGTTCAAACACTGGTTTCAGGATCTGTCCCTGAAGATGGCGTTTCAGTATTCCTGTGTATGGTATTACCAGGAATTGGCAAGAAGGATCGGCCACGAACGCATGGCGAAGTATGTCGGCCTCCTCGAGTACGGCAACAGGGATATTTCCGGCGGTGACGATACGTTCTGGCTGTGCGGTTCCATTCAAATATCGATCAACGAACAAATTGAATTCCTAAAAAAGTTGTATTCTCACCGCCTGAATGGGATCTCGGATAAATCCGTGAACACCGTCAAAGATATTATGCTGGTCGAGTCGACTCCGCAATATACATTGTATGGAAAATCGGGCAGCGGCGATTGTGTTGATGGAAAATGGCTTGCCTGGTACGTCGGCTTTGTGGAGGCCGGCCCGGAGACGAGTGTGTTTGCAATGAATATTATCGTTGATAATTTTGATGAACTGAAGAATAATTTCAGGATAGAACTGACGAAAAATGTATTGAAAGAATTAAAAATCATCAACTAGATCGCCGGATGGAGGTCGTCGTCGAATTTATTGATGACAACTCAACCGGCTTGACACAAGAAGTATAACCGAATATGAGGAGACTTGGAGTATGATGGTCAGCAGACAGTCCGACAAGAATTTTCATCCGATCATCGATGGCATTCATTTAAAGACTCTTGTGCTTGGCGAGGCCACTCTCATGACAGAGGTTCACTTATCGAAAAAAAGCATTCTGCCGCGGCATCACCATCCCTATGAACAAACGGGATATCTGTTATCCGGAAAACTTCTTCTTCAGATTGGCGAAGAGAAATTTGAAATGACCAGGGGAGACAGCTGGTGTATCCCGAAGGACATGCCGCACCAGGCCGTCACCCTTGAAGATTCCATTGCGCTGGAAATATTTTCTCCGCCGCGCGAGGATTACAAAAAATATCTGGATCGCGAAGCCGCCGGGGTGGAATAAGCGATTCCCCTGGTGAAGAAGTATGAGTTCACCAATGAATTTTTATTGGGACCAGAAAAACGAAGAACCTCTTTGATAAAGGGCATTCACATGATTCAACCTGAATCAGACCCATCAGGATTGTTGACCGATCTCCCGCCATATGTCTATGGAACGACCCGGCTCGGAGACGATAAAATTCCATTTCCAGAACGAATGAAAATCGCGCGCGCTGCCGTGGAATCGGGCGTCTGGTTTCATACCAGTCACACTTACGGAAATGCACTTGAAGTGCTGCGCAGCGTGTTTGATCAGGACCGGACGTCGGTTCCGAAATTGATCGTCAAAATTGGATGGAATACCGTTGATGAATTGCGGGGCGTCATACATGAAAATATCGATCCGTTAGGGATACCGAGCATCGACATTGGACAACTCTGTCTGGGCGGGCAGCTCGCAGAAGATTTTGCCCGCGGGGGCTCGTGTTACGAAACATTTTCCCGGATTCGCAATGAAGGCCTGGTAAAACGATATGTGCTCGAAGTATTCCCGTGGACATCCGAGACGGCACTGAAAGCCCTGCGCGGCGGATATATGAAAGGGATTGTGGACGGCTTCATATTTTATTTTAATCCGCTCCAGCGATTTGCATCGAATGAACTGTGGGATTTGCTCACCGAACGGAACGAGCCCATTATCGCATTGCGTACGGTGGCAGGAGGCGACGTCCATCGGTTGCGGGATGTCCCCGGAGCAGCATGGAAAGAATATCTCCAGACCCGCGCTGCCGAAGTTGCACCGATCTTCGAACGTTCCGGAATTAAAAGCTGGACGGAGTTTTGTATACGATTTGCCTACAGCTTTCCTCAAGTACGGACGACCGTCGGGGCCGCCAGCCGCAGCGAAAATCTTAACAGCTTTCTTTCTGCATCTCAAAAGAGAGACCCGCTGCCATCGGACATCCTGAACGAAATCATCCGATTACAGGTCCGCTGGTCAGATACGGTCGATCTCCGTGCAGAAAAGTGGTCGATGTAATGCATTGAGAAGTGAATGCCGTGAAGGGTGATGCAGAGAGCCGGATCCGGATTACAAAATTGAATTTGTGCGTCAGCAGTCCAGCAGCAACTCGAGTCCGCATCTCTTAACTATCAGGAGGAATCATGATGACCGATTCAACTCTTCAACCCAAAAAACTGCAATGGAAATGGATAGGGATCACATTTGCCATGTATCTCGTTTTTTATATCCTCCCCATCTATCTTGCCATGAATTTTATGACATCTCAGGCCGCGGTATTCATGACCGGCGCCTGGATATTCGGAGGAATTATTCTCATTGCTGCGGTCGCCGGGTATCTCTCGCCAGGCGTCACTATTTGGGAACCTGCTATTGCAGGGGCCGGACTATTATTCTCATTGTTTGTCGTACTGTTGCTCTCTCTGCAAATGCTTTTTCCACACAAAATAAACATCGTCCAGGAACTTCCTATGATATTAATTCCAACCGCGATTGTTTTTCTTTTATCGCTCCTGGGGGCCTGGATGGGCGAGCGTGCGCAGAAACTCTGGAAAACAAAATCTTCAGAACAGATCTCTCGAACATTCGTCTCCGGGATATCATTAATTCCTTTTGACATGAGATTGAACGGATACTCTTTTTTGTCAAGAGTACAGACGGCCGTCCGCTGCTCGTTCGAAATTGAGGATTGTTGCTTTCAGGACGAAAGATTAACTGCGGATAATTTATGTCCCCGGTTGAATATATTTTATCGGTTCGAATAATTTTCTTTCTTCTCCGCGGGGATCATGTTCCAATCGCGGTACCGCATCGAAGATCATCGTCGGACGGTCTTTAAGGTTAAAAGGGATCCATTTCGGAATTGCGGGGATATTCGGATTTCCGGTTCGTGCAAATGCAATCCAGACATCGCTCATGAGTTCTGCCAGCGCTTGCTGTTCCGCGCCCTCTCCGACGAGATCCGGTGCGTATGCGACGTTGTCGAAAACGAACGGAATCTCCATCGTGTGTGCCGCCCGCAGCCGCCCTCCGTTTACAGGAGATTTCCAATCGAATTGAAAAATATATGTCGGAGCGCCGCCTTGCTCTGCCCTTCGCTCGGATTCGATAATTAAACCGCGCCATGAACGTGCTGCCGTGGTGATGGCAAAGAACGCATCACTCGGCGAGTACCGGGGATACCATTGCCTGTATTTTGCGATAACGTCTTCAGGACGAAGGGTTCCAAAAAATTGTTTGACGTGCTGGATCAATTTTGCCGGCAGCTGTTCCCATGTCAGATCATAGGTGGTGGTATCTCCGCCTCCGATCAGTCCGGCGGTTTCATCGTGCGTATTGCCCATCATCATCGGTATTTCTTTTGAAAGCGGGGATGCGACGGGATCGAATGGATCATGCGGAAGAAGAATACCGTCGGTCACCGGACCGAAATACATTCCGCGGCATGCTTCAATCAAACGCTCTTTTGGAATTCTGCACAGTTCATCAATATGCCCGGGGACGATGTTGAGATTCTTTAAAACCTTCAAAGCAGTTTCCGTTGCATGCTCTTTTGTCCTTCCCGTGAGCTGTTGTCCGCTTTCCGTAATTATCCGGTGAAAGAGTCCTTGTGCTGCCGGCATGGCTGAGAGGGTCGCACACTTTGCTCCACCCCCGGATTGGCCGAAGATGGTAACGTTGTCCGGGTCGCCGCCGAATTCGGTGATGTTCTTCTGCACCCATTGCAATGCAAGCACGAGATCGAGCATACCGACGTTGCCGGATGCTTCATATTCTTTTCCGCAACTCTCAGCCAGAAAGAGATATCCAAAGACGTTCAACCGATGATTAATACCGACGACCACCACATCGCCTCGTTTGCACAGATGGACGCCATCCACAAGCTTTTCATTACTGGTGCCGTTGCTGTATGCTCCGCCGTGGATCCAGACCATCACCGGCCGTTTGTGTCCGTCACGAAGAGACGGAGTAAAGACATTTAAGTTGAGACAGTCTTCGCTTTCCATTAATGGGGAGCGGCGTGCACTGAGCTGCGGGGCAATATTGCCGAACACCGTCGCATCTCTGACACCGTCCCAGTGTTTTGGCGGAAGAGGAGGAAGAAACCGGCGCATGGCGGTATTATCACCGTACGGGATGCCTTTGAAACAGCAAATGTCGTTGTCCTGAACCCCTTGGATCACGCCGGCAGTGGTTGTGGCCCTCGGCCCGTCATTTGCAGATACGGACGGTAAACTCATGATCCCGGTGAACAACACTCCGACGAACCAGAACTTGAACCGCATTCCCAATTCCTTTCTCTGAAAAAAAATAAAACGCAAATCCTCAACTTATTTTACGATATAGTTCAGCTCTTTCAATTTAGTTGCTGCGCGTGCACGCTGATCCCCCTGGAGTTCAATATTTCCGTCCTTTACTGTTCCACCGGATCCGCAATATTGTTTCAACATCCGTGCGAGCTCTTCCATGGTTGCCGGATTATGATGTAATCCGCTGACCATCGTCACACTCTTCCCTTTTCTTCCATGGGTGTCCAGGAGAAGACGGACGGTTTTCCCTTTGCCGTCATGGATTCGGTTTTGAGCAGCGGGGGCAATCTGTTCAGGGCTTTGGGATTGATTAACTTCTGCCAACTCCGAAAGAGAATGAAATTTTTTTATAGGTCCCATGCGTTTGTATCCTTCATTCTTCGGACGCCGTTACAGTTCTCTCCCATGTTCTTTTAACCACTGCCCCGCGATTTTATAATCGGGACAAAGAGACTGCACGTTTTGCCAGTACTGCCGTGAGTGGTTCATATATTCCGTATGGACCAGTTCATGGAGAATCAGGTATTCGATGACAAACAAAGGCGCTTTGATCAGTTTCCAGTTAAAGGAAAGATTTTTCTTTTTCGAACAGCTTCCCCAGCGTGTTTTCTGACTTCGGATAAAAATATTATTGAAGGAGAACCCATCGTGCAGTGCTCTTTCCCGAACTCGATACTCGAAATATTTTCTCGCCTCGTTCTTATACCATGTTTGCTGGCGCTTTTTTACCAGAAACGAATTTCCGGCGCGTATCGTAAGGTGTTCTTCATCCACAACGATTTTATTTTTGAATTGCGCAGTAATGGTCAGAAGGAATATTTTCCCTTTCAGGAGGATCTGGTCCTGGGCAAGAGGGACAGGCATGGTTCTTGTTCGCATCCGATGGAGGTGTTTCTGAATCCAATCTGTTTTCCTTCTAAGGATTTCTTCCAGATGGCGTTCCGGCAGCCCGTGGGGCGCAACGATACGCACCCGCTGGTCATGGCTCACTCGAATACCGACGTGTTTCACATCTTTGAAGAGGATGGTATAATTATCAGGGAGTTTCATCTTTTATTCGATGATCGATGGTGAAACACAACTTCCGTAAAGAAAATAATTTGATTTTGAACGATATTCCATGACAAGAAAATTCCGGCATCGAACGACCATGTGCCGGAATTTTTGCTTCGGTATAATGCCTCGGGCGTGAATATTATGCAATGGAAGCCCGCAGCTTCACTTTTAATTCGTGAATATGCTGGCGAATTTCTTTTAATTGGACGTAATCTTTTTTCGCCACTGCTTCGGCGCGCTTCTTTTTCCAGCTTCGAATCTCCAGTTTCATCGCACCTTTTCCTGAAGCCTTTGCCTGGTGATGAACATGACCTTCGATACCGAGCGCTTTACAGATCGCAGGAACGAGTTTTTCTTTGTGCATGGTGATATGACCATGGACCGCTTCATGATCGATGCCGTCTGCAATTTTGCGCAATTCACCGACCGTCATCTTATTCAATTCTTCATAGGTGTATGCCATAACGCTTCCTCCTGTGATGTATGGTTATTGAATAGTCTGTTGCGTGTTCACGATATGCTTGTACCATGATCTTCCCGGTCATCAGATTTTTTTAAGTAACGAAGAATGACTTCCGTTGATATTTGGTGAATCCACCACGACCATGCTCTTCTGTCGCGCAATCGCAATGGTTTTGTCGAAATTCTCATCTGTCACATGGCCGCGCGGCTCGGCAACGAGCAGCAGACCGTCATGGCGGAGTGACCTGCCAATTTCCAGGAACAACGTTTCCTGATTCGGCACTTCGTGGACGACGGCAAATGCGAGCGCAAAATCAATAGTGCCTTCGAGGTTTTCTATCTGAAGCGAGGATTCACTGCACCGGTGCACCACTATTCTCTCCGACAAGTGATGTTTCAAGGCCCGTCGCTCCAGGCTTCTTAACATTTTTTCCTGAAGATCCACGCACGTCACCCGTCCATGCGCGCCAACAAGCCTTGCCATGGGAAGACTGAAGAATCCCATCCCGGGGCCTATTTCCAGAATATTCATCCCCGGTGTGATATACGGACCGAGCATGTTCTCCGGATGATGATACAACCGGCGAAGCGGACTCGCTAAGAGATATCCCATATACCACGGGCAAACATGATTTTCCAATTCCTCATCTCCCCAATCATTTTACCTGATTATAATAGCGGCAGGCTTTCTCATAACCCAAATCGCACGCCTGCTGCATATCCTGAAGTGCTTCGACGTTGGATCCTTTTCGTTCAAATATCCTTGCCCGATGATACAACGCTTCGCCGTTATTTGCTTCCATCGACAATATTCTATTTAATGAAATCAGTGCATCGTCGAACTGGCCGCGATTGGCATAAATCGAAGTGATCCGGTAATGTGCATTCATATAGTCCGGCTTGAGTTCAATGACACGGAGAAGGTCCTGCAATGCAGCTTCCTCGTTCTGCAGTTGAATATAACAAGTTGCCCGATCATAATACGGTAAAAATTCATACGGGACAAGGCGGACCACCTCATTGAATTCTGAAACGGCTTCTTCAAAATGCCCAGCCCGCATAGAACTATTCCCCTGTTCCATATGCTGGTTGATCCGTTTTCTCTCCGTAATCAGAGAAAGTTCCGTCGCCTGTTCATGTTGAGCATTGGAACGGCGTGACCGCTCATGCGTTTGTGCCTCCTGGATTGCACTCGCGTACGTTTTACGTCTGAGATAGTCCGGATTATTGGGGCTGAGTTCTAAGGCAAGGCGATAATCGCTCAACGCGTTCGAATAGTCGTGCATATGGAGATAGGCATCGCCGCGATCCGCATACGTAGAATGCCAGATTGAAATACTCAACGCTTCAGTGAACATAGTCACCGCCTCATTGTATTTTCCGAGGTAAGAATAAACGTGTCCTTTGTCCGCAGGGATAGCCGATGCAAGTCCGGCAAACCTGGGGTTGAACAGCGTATCCTTCACGCAGCAGTCAATGAACTCCTTCATAATTTCGTAGGACCCGCCCAGACGCGGAATGAGAGTCATCACATAGACATATCTCATTCGATAAGCATACGGGTGATTCTTTAATGCCTCTGCGAGCGCTTTTCTTTTCATCTCATCATTTGCGGTGGCACTCGCGATCTCTACCAGAATCGCATAGCAGACATCCAGTTTCACATTCTTCTTTAACGCCTCTTGAACATCTGAAAGCGAAAGAAAAAAAAACGTTCCATTTCCTGATACTCGCGTTGGTCTTTCTGAATGACCCATTTGCCGCCTCGGGCATTTCGTCCGCAGGTATAATAATATTTCGCGCGCGCTGCATACGGTGTAAAAGACCCGGGACACTCTTTTATCCAACGGTTAAACAGAGATTCGAACGCCGTGTCCGTAGAGGAAAATGTATCAAAAGCATCAAACACATTGTCTTCGTTGTAATAATGGACATCGTATGCCGATTGATACCCTTCCAGCCTGGAATTTAACGATTTGAATAATCGATGCTGAAAGAGATACAGAATAGTTGATTTATCGGTTTTGCGGTTTACCGGAGCAGACTGCCCCAATAATTGTACTGGCGTGATGAGCAGGATAACTATGAGAGCACTCACGGGAATACCGATGCGATTGCTGTACTTCATACCATACGTTCTCTGACGGCAGGTGTCTGTCAATCGCTCTCTCATCGAAACGAGTGCATTATTTTTTTTCGCTGCAGCTCTCATGTGAAACGGGAAGAGGATGTCCTCGCTTCATATGGAAGATCACATAAAATTATTTTTGAATGTTTTCTTTCAGGTATTCCTGTATACTCTTGACGGTCAGACCGCCCTCTTTTTGTTTCTGGATCGCTTTGACTGCAGTCGCTGCGGCAGAGAGGGTCGTAATGAAAGAAACCTTATTCTCCAAAGCAGCCCATCCAATGGCATATTCATCGTAACGGGAAGTCTCTCCCAGCGGGGTGTTGATGACGAGATGAATCTTCCCGTTTTTAATCAGATCGACGGAGTTCGGACGACTTTCATTCACTTTGAACACCTGCGTGCACGGCACGCCGTTGGAGTTCAAAAACTGAGCGGTCCCTTCCGTCGCAACAAACGAAAACCCCAGTGCATACAACTCGTGTGCAATGCTCAATGTCATTTCAGTTTTATCATTATTATTGACACTGAAGAATACCGTCCCTTCTGTCGGCAGCGCATTGCTCGCGGCAATCTGCGATTTCGCAATGGATGCGCCAAAGCTATCGGATATTCCCATCACTTCACCGGTCGACCGCATTTCCGGTCCGAGAAACACTCTGGTCTTTGGGAACTTCGCAAATGGAAATACCGCTTCCTTCACGGAAATATGCTTTAATTTCCTGAAATCGAAATCCCTCAGGCCAAGTTCCTCCAACGTTCTCCCGACCATGACTTTTGCAGCGATCTTCGCGAGCGGTATTCCCGTTGCCTTGCTGACGAATGGAACCGTGCGCGATGCCCGCGGATTTACTTCGAGCACGTAGACAATATCATCTTTCATCGCAAACTGAACGTTCATTAATCCAATCACTTTTAATGCCTTCGCTAATTTCACCGTGATGGCGATTATTTCGTTCAGGTTCTTTTCAGAAATGATATAGGGAGGAAGCACACAGCAGCTGTCACCCGAATGTATACCGGCCTCTTCAATGTGTTCCATGACACCGCCGATCATGACATCTTTCCCGTCGCAAACGCAATCCACGTCATACTCGAACGCGTCTTCCAGAAAGCGGTCGATCAGTACCGGGTGATCGGGCGAGACGTCCACTGCTTTCCTCATATATTCGCGCAGCGCTTCCTTCGTATAACAGACTTCCATTGCGCGGCCGCCCAGGACATAGGACGGCCGGACGAGTACGGGGAAATTTATCTGCTCGGCAACCAGCACGGCATTGTTCACCGTGTACGCCGTGCCATACTTTGGATGTTGAATATTATTCCGACGAAGCAGCGCGCCAAATCTCTCGCGGTCTTCCGCAAGGTCGATTCCCTCCGGGGATGTTCCGAGAATTTTCACGCCGTTTGCATCCAATGCCTTTGCTATTTTCAGCGGCGTCTGACCGCCAAAAGCAACGATCACCCCGTCCGGCTGCTCCTGATCACAGATGTTCAGGACATCTTCCAGTGTGAGCGGTTCAAAATATAATTTATCGGTCGTATCGTAATCCGTCGAGACGGTTTCCGGATTACAGTTGACCATAATGGTTTCATATCCCTCCTCACGAAGAGCCATGACCCCGTGAACGCAGCAGTAATCAAATTCGATTCCCTGTCCGATCCGGTTAGGACCGCCGCCAAGAATGATGACCTTCTTCTTTGCACTTCTGATCGATTCATTTTCCCGTTCATACGTAGAGTAATGGTACGGCGTGGATGCGGCAAACTCCGCTGCGCATGTATCCACCGTCTTATAGACCGGTATCACCCCCATTTTTTTCCGCATCAGCCGGACCGCCGCTTCCTTCATGCCCCAGATCTCCGAAAGCTGACGGTCAGAGAATCCATACTCTTTTGCTTTTCGCATAATTTCCGGCGTCACTTTGGACGGAACCGCATTTTTTATTTTACTTGACTTCACTGGCCTGTAATTCCTTCAGTCGTTCCCATTGTTTTGAGGTTAAGATTTGTTTTTCCCTGATATAGACCTGGAGATGGATAAACCGGAGGTCTGCCCGCATCTTGCCGAGCCGTTCAAGTTTTGCACGCAGTGTTTTTTCATTGATGCTGCCTTCAGCAAAGAGTCTGTTCAACTCCTCCTCCGCTTCGATAATATCCTGCCCTTTGATCCCCGCCGAGACCCCCTGGTTCGTTATAATCTCGTTTATTTTCCTCAGTTGATCTTTTGTTAATCCGAGATGATCTTTGAAGGAAATAATTTTTTGCGGTGCGGGGAAACCGTTCTCCTCTGCCACCAATGCCTGGACGCCTGGTTCCCCTTTCAATAACTGGTCTTTATCCGGGGGAAGCGGGACCTGAGCGAACAACGAACCCGTCCAGAGCAGCGACACTGCACACAGGAAAAAACCGATCTTTCGTTTATTCATACCGCATCCTTTTCCTTGAGACAATTCTTATACGTTATACGAATATAATTCTTCTTCCATATCCACAATTTGTTTAATGTTGTAGAGGAACCATGGATCAATACCGGACGCCTGGAAGAGTTCATCAATGGTCAGGCCAAGTTGCAGGCCGTAGCGGAGGAAAAAAATATTATGGGGCCTTGGAGTTTTGATGCGATCCAGTACTTTACGCTTCCATTCCCCCTTATCCGTATCCGACAGTTCGCGAATATTGACAATATCTTTTCCGTCTGTGCCGAGCCCCGACCTTCCCTGTTCCAGGGATCGCAGCGCTTTCTGAAGCGCCTCCTTGAAGGTGCGTCCGATGGACATTGCCTCCCCGACTGATTTCATCTGCACACCCAGCGTGTCATCAACGCCCTTAAATTTTTCGAAATCCCACCTTGGAATTTTTACGACACAGTAATCAATCGTCGGCTCAAAAGATGCCGGCGTTAGTTTTGTGATATCGTTCGGGATTTCATCGAGTGTATAGCCCACGGCAAGTAATGCCGCAATCTTTGCAATCGGAAAACCGGTCGCTTTTGAGGCAAGCGCAGATGAACGAGAAACACGAGGATTCATTTCAATCACCAGCACTTTGCCGTCTTTGGGATTCACGGCAAACTGGATATTCGAACCGCCTGTCTCAACACCAATCTCGCGAATCACCTTCAGCGACGCATCCCGCAGCTGCTGGTATTCCTTATCGGTCAGCGTCTGAGCGGGCGCAACCGTGATCGAGTCACCCGTGTGGACGCCCATGGGATCGAAGTTTTCGATCGAACAAATGACCACAACGTTATCTCTCAGGTCGCGCATGACTTCTAATTCGTATTCCTTCCACCCGATCACCGATTCTTCAACAAGCACCTGGCGGATGGGACTGCTCGTTAAACCGTGAACCACTTTGGTCTGGAATTCTTCGTAATTGTATGCGGTTCCGCCGCCTGTTCCGCCTAACGTGAACGACGGCCGAATAATGAGCGGGAATCCGATTTCTTCTGCAACGTTCAACGCCTCATCTAACGAATGGACGAAGCTGCCGCGCGCGCTCTGAAGCCCGGCCCGATCCATGGCAGCGCGGAATAATTCCCGGTCTTCCGCCATTTTAATCGCTTCGAGTTTTGCGCCGATCAGTTCAACGTTGTACTTCTTCAGCACTCCGCGTTCTGCAAGCGACACGGCAGTGTTCAGAGCGGTTTGACCTCCCATCGTTGGAAGGATAACATCAGGCCGTTCTCGAGCGATTATTTTTTCGACAAATTCCGGCGTTATGGGTTCTATATAGGTGGCATCGGCAAATTCCGGATCCGTCATAATCGTTGCAGGGTTACTATTCACGAGAATGACGCGGTACCCTTCTTGACGAAGAACACGGCAAGCCTGGGTTCCGGAATAATCGAACTCACAAGCCTGCCCGATGACAATGGGTCCGGAACCAATGATGAGGATGGAATGAATATCAGTCCGTTTGGGCAATTCCTTCTAGATTCTCCTTTTCTGTGCAAATGAAATATAGAGAGAACTCTTTATTCATTCAATTGAATTCTTCCTCACGTAAAGTGTCTTATTCGTTCTCCAAAATCAAATAAATGAGGAGATTAGATCCCCCTCCACCTGTCCTGGTGAGGAAGAAGAGGAGGACTCTTCCAGGCATCTTTTTATCGCAAGGAATCAGATGGCGGAAAAAAAATTTTGTGTCTTGTCTGCCCAAAAATTTTTGTATATTATGAGCAGCACAGAACATCAACCGAATTGAACAAACGCCTGCAATGATAAGTATTGATTCATTTCAAACAAAAAAAAGTCTATCGGTCGGGGGGAAAGCGTTAACCGTCTTCTCTCTTGCTGCATTGCAAAGCTCTCTGGGTGTTGATCTTTCCCGCCTTCCTTTTTCCCTGCGAATACTGCTTGAAAATCTCCTTCGCCGTGAAGATGGAAGGATTGTCCGGAAGGAAGATATTGAAAGTCTGATTCATTGGGATGCTTCAGCGAAGCCCAATAAAGAAATTGCGTTTATGCCTGCCCGCGTCTTGCTGCAGGATTTTACAGGTGTCCCATGTATTGTGGATCTTGCAGTCATGCGGGATGCCATGATCAAGATGGGAGGCGATCCCAATAAGATTAATCCTCTTCAGCCGGTCGATCTCGTTATTGACCATTCCGTGCAGGTGGATGAATTCGGTACATCGGTTGCACTTCAACATAATGCATCATACGAATTTGAACGGAACCGCGAACGCTACGCATTTCTCCGCTGGGGACAGCGGGCCTTTAAAAATTTCAGGGTCGTCCCGCCGGATACCGGTATCGTCCATCAAATTAATCTCGAATATCTCGCACAGCTCGTCTTTGCTTCACCACATGAAGGCGAAACGCTCGCCTATCCGGACAGCGTGGTGGGCACCGATTCTCACACCACCATGATCAACGGTCTGGGCGTACTGGGCTGGGGAGTCGGCGGCATTGAAGCAGAAGCGGCCATGCTGGGCCAGCCGATTTCAATGCTCATTCCGCAGGTGGTCGGTTTCAAGCTGCGCGGAAAGCTGAAAGCGGGAGCAACGGCGACCGATCTGGTGCTGACGGTAACACAATTACTCCGCAAGAAAGGTGTTGTCGGAAAATTCGTCGAATTCTACGGCCCCGGGCTTTCTTCACTGTCACTCGCGGACCGGGCAACCATTGCGAATATGGCTCCCGAATATGGTGCAACGAT
>RPQN01000084.1 GCA_003819715.1 Ignavibacteriota bacterium
CCTTTTCAGGGGATTTACACGAATAAAATCCTGGTGAATCGAATCGATGAGTTCCGTAAACAAAACCTGAAGATACTGTTCCCGCCAAATTCCCAGTACCGGGCGATCAACTTTCTGACAAGGCTTGATCAGGCCTTGAGTGCCTCCATGTCACAGGAGATAACAGGTTTTTCGGGTGCCTGGAACGGAACGCTTTTCCTGAACAGTGAAAAAGATCATCGTTACAGATTTCCCATTTCTCTTTCTGCATTTATTATTCAGGATAAATCGTTAACGCGTGAATGGTCGGCTTCGGCTCCTTTTAGAATATTCAATGACAGTGTCGGTATGTATAGCGGCGTCACACCGCCTAAAAGTATATACTTATCCTCGAATGATGGGTCCATGACTCTCGGGGGAGGACCGGTCTACACCAATGCCGCCCTTTATAACAACTTCTTTGCTGCATCCAATATTGCTGCGTCGCCAAGATTCTATTGGGCGCTGGACGACGAAAAAAAGGTTTCGGTCAACGAACCTCAATACATCATCTCTGATTCAGGCGGTGCCATGATCTCATCAAACCTGCCGAGTACAACGAAAGGATTAAATGTTCCCGCCGGTGTATACACGCTGGAAGTGACGAACAGGGATTATTACGTCCGAAGTAAGCAGGGAAAGGCGACACTCAAAACACGGTTTGATTTGCGTAAAGCCGATGCAAATCCGCCGCAAATTTCTTCATTGAGACTTCTTGACAGCGGCGGAAAATCGGTAGACATGCTGGCCGTCGATGAACAGGGAACGCTGATATTTTCTTCTGCGGACATAGATTATGTAAAAGATGAATATGGAACACGAGTCGGAGTGTACAAACATATTAACGCTCACGCAACACAACTTTCTTATCGGGTGAACGGGACTGCTACGTGGCATACAACCCTCGTGAGCCCATGGATGGTGGATACTGCGGGCAGCAATCCCCGCGGCATCGTCTATAAATCCGATTTGACGGCCGCTACTCATGTCGATGGAAAGGCGATAGATCTTAAATTGCTGATGCAGGATCTGAGCGGGAATTCCACGGAATGGTCGCTCGAACCGGCGTTTGGCGTGGGTTCATTTGAAAATTCCACTGGGGTTGATGAAAAAACTGAATTCTCTCTTCCCGGCAGGTTTGCCCTCCGCCAGAATTACCCCAATCCGTTCAATCCCATGACCATGATTGAATTTGATATTCCTCAGAGTTCGTTTGTGACGTTGGAAATATTCAATACACTGGGACAGAAGATCAGTACAGTTTTGGCAAAAGATTTACAGGCAGGCACGTATAAAATTCCATGGAATGCTGCGGGTGTATCCACCGGAATTTATTTTTACAGGCTTCAAGCCGGATCAATTGCAGATACGAAAAAATTTCTTCTTTTAAAATAAGAAGTCAAGGAGAAAAGAAGTAGATACCCATTGCCAGCCCGCCTTCCGTCTCGCAAAGCGGGATTCGGCGAACAGGCCGGAGAGACGTACACGAGTCGAAGGATAACAACATCAGGCTACCAATTTTCGGCCTGCCTGTGTGTCGAAGGAACTTTCGCTTGCGCACTTCGTGCTTCAGCGACCAGGTTGGCAGGCAGGGAATCCTTCTTTGTACACGGACCATTCTCAAAATAACCCACTGTCGGAGGTGGGGATTCTTGCGTTATGAATGAAAACAGATACATTGACAGCACTACACCGATGTGCTCCACCACCGAATGTTCGGGCTGACATAGTGAACAGGAGAGTTTATAAAGACAATTCAAAATTTTATGCGAGTCTATAATTCATGCGAATACGCAAGCTGTAGAGAATTATTCTCTCTAAGCACATGTGAGGCGCCAATCATCTATAGTCAAATAGAGAGAAAATAAATATGGGTCGGCGAACAACAGTAGTTATGATTATTCTTTTCTCTTTTCTTTTCTTGGGTCCACCTTGCAATACTTTTTATGATGATATAGTCTGGGATCCAATAAAGGGTAAAGTACAAAATTCAAATAAAGTGCCACTAGAAAATGTTGTCATTGCATCACGGACTTGGGATTCTTCGACCAAGATTGACGCGGCAATTTCAGACAATACGGGCACATATATTATGGATCGTGGAATGCCCAACGTTTATGTAAAACAACGATTTTCATGTGTTGAAGATAATTCGATTACCTGTGATCATACGAATGCATTTTTCTTGATATTAAGCCATTCTTCGTATGACACAACAATTGTCGCATTCGGAGGGAGTCCTCCATTCCCAGTAAAAGTAGATACCACTTTTTCTCTTGACACGGCCTATTTAGGCGTGTCCGGAAGTATACGACAGATACCAACAATAATTATGAAGTCAAAATAATTGGCGCCTAACCCGGCGCTCAAGCTTACGGAATAAGCGTCGGTGCGTTAGTCATTGAGTGTGGTGGTTTTAGGTTCAATTAATTAACTATATAGTGCCTCGTTGGTTGGTAAAATATAATTTGGTTATCAGCATGAACTTATTTCGTTGGTTGCATTACGATAATTATCAGCGCCGCATCCCGATATATCGGGAGCCAGTCCGTTGGGACGCAGCGAATAAGGGTGATGGTTTTCAGATGAAGAAGATGTATCAATATCCACTTATCTTTCTAATACTCGCAATAAGTTCTGTCGGATGTTTTCGAGAAGTTATTCATGATCCTTTGTCTCTCCCAAAAATCGCAGATGAGGATATCGTTGTAAAAACAAAGGATGATTTTCGATACCATTTCGATGGTGGATCATACGCTATCTCGTCTGACACCAGTGGCGTTCATGCAGTCAGTGGACGAGGGAAAAAATATCGTCCCGGTGAATCCCAATTCACGAGATTTGAAGGAATTATCCCAATAAGGGATATCAAGAAAATATCTTCCGAAGAGAAGACTCCATTTTTCTATATTGCAATCGGAGTGACTACGATCGCAATCGGATTAACAATTTGGGTAGCTATTGCATTCTCTCACTTTGGAACTGGCGGGTAATCACTTGTTCAATTAACTTTTTAATGCTGCGCCCTAACCAGGCACATCCGCCAAAAGGTGAATTATGGCGGGCATGCCCGCCCAATAAGACGACGGGTAAACAAGCTCTGCAGGTCGACATAAATGTTAGAAATCAGGCGTGCATGTTACGCATGGCGGGTGGCGGTTTTAGGTTCTTATAATTAGCTTTTAAGTGCCTCGTTGGTAGAGTGCGGTTTAAATTAGTTATCGGTATGAAGTAGAGAAATAGTGACACGCTTCGCGTGCCACATTTTTAGGGCTCCGCCTCGATTTATCGGAAGCCCATCCGGTAGCGTGTAAATTGAATATAGCATATTGACAAGGGAAATGTATGAAGATTGAGGAAATTTGTGCTGTTCACGTTTCCGGTTGGACGGATAAAATCACAAAAGACATCAAAGAATATCTCGGTAAACCGTTGTTGATCACCGATATTCAAATGAGGTCATTCCATCGGGAAATAATAGGAGTCCTGCTCAATTATATCGATAGGTGGTTATGGCCAAAATATTCTGTCGAGCAACGATCTCTGATGCTGAACACTATCCTCTGCCTCACTCTTGAACAGTTCAAACCTGCAGGAATAAATAATGCGAAAGTATTCAAGGAATTTCTATTGAAGAATAATTCTAAATGGTGGTTAAGAGACATGGTAGGAATAACCGATGGAGGATTATTCGCCGATGTTGCCAAGCATATCTATAAATTATCTAACGGTCCACGGCTGGATCACTTGGAACTACAAAAAATTAAGATCTATTTTAGACAGGTATACAAAGAAATTACCCAGGAGATCGCAGCTGCAGAGAATAAATATCTTGCCTGCAAACCAGAAGAAGATACAATGATCATGGAGCCAATATTCGACCAGATAGAGAAGTGCGAACTTTCAATTGATCTTGATCGCAAGACGGAAAATGTAAAAACGGAACTATTTCCTGAAGATGAAAATGGAAAGGAATCGCAAACCATCGGATTAGACAAATTATTAGAAATATTAAATGAAGAAAAAAAGTTTGTTATGAATAAATATGCCTCAATCGGCAAAGCCATGAGTACAGAAGTCCTCGATCAGCTGACGGTCCTTGCATACAAAACTACTCTGCAGAGATTGAAAGAATGTTCCGATAAGCTGCCAGGTTCACATATCTTTTATAAATCCGAAAATAGAGAAGAATATGAAATGCTCCTTTTTGAAAAGTTGCAAGGCGAGTATGTTTGCGGTGTATATAATAAGGTTCGCTGCCCCGACCTTGGCGACCGGTCGGGAAATATTATTTTGAGTACTTCCGTAAGAATCAAAAAAGAATATTTTCCGACAGAACCCGAGTTAACCATAGAAGAGATATCGAAAATTATTCTCACAAAAGAAGGAATATATCACAATCTGAAACAGCAAAATAATGAAATTGAACAACAGGGTCCGGTAAAGGTTTTTGTCAAAACATGTGCCGATAGGAAGATGATAAACCGTGCGGATTTCTGGAGTCTGATAGAATTGATAGATAAATCTGCATTATCGGATGGAGATGAAGAAAAAGCGGCTGTTCGATTGATCCGGGCACTCAAGAAATTTTCAGAACCTGAGTTACGATCTTTTGACTCTCACCTTGAAGAAGTGCTTTCAGATATTGGCGGAGATGAATATGCAAAGGACGCGGGAATTTCTGGAGAATCCGATGACGGATTTCGATATCTTCGTCAATACGTTGTGGCTCAAGGGCAAAACTTCTATGAACAAGTAAAAAACAATCCTGATGCAATACCAAATTCAGAAGACTGTTGGTTTGAATACCTGGATCTCATAGCTCCGGAAGTATGGAGCAAAAAGACTAAAAGGAAACTGGAGGAGTGGTATCAGGAGGGAATAGAAAGAATGAAATAATGACAAGAGATAAAGAGACGGTACAACAAGTATGGGAATATATTTAGTACGAGTTGAAAGAGTAAAACAAATTCATGGGGAGTACATCTCCAGCAACAAAGAAAAACACAGAAAGAACAGTGAGAGATGATTGATCGACGAACCAAAGAATCTGATTTCAGAACCGACCATAACAGCACCAAGGAACAAGCGCAAGAAAGCCCAAAGTCAGGATGTTCACTTTATGTGATTATCTGGAATGCAACAACCGGAGTTTTCTATGATCAACCATTTTCGTTCCAGCTGACTGAAATATGTTATTGACGAAGTCTTTGGTTCGATGGTCGCATTTTGAAAGTTATCAGCGTAAAGAACAGAAACACGCTTCGCGTGTTACATCTACAGGGCTCCGCCTCGATTTATCGGGAGCCAGTCCGTTAGGCGGTGCTGCCCACTTTTCTTATTCAAAGAGAATTTATGAGCATTGAAAAAGCTTTTAATGATTCTATAGATTATTACGATGATTGGATGAAGAAGGCGTTGCCGAATTATAACGACCTTTTTAATACAGCCAAGGAAATAATTCCGTTTGCACCGACAACCTCCATCGATGTTCTGGACTTGGGTGCTGGAACAGGGTTATTTTCAAAACATGTATTTGAGAAATACCCCAATGCCAGGTTTCTTCTTTATGATTTGGCTGACAGGATGCTCGAAGCGGCAAAAGATCGATTCCGTTCATATCCGCAACATTTTGAATTTATGATTGGTGATTATAAAACGCTTCAAGTTACGCACGAATATGATCTTGTTATTTCCAGCTTATCCATTCATCATCTGACCGATAAAGAGAAACAAAAATTATTTTGTGCTATCTATAGTGCCCTGCGAAAGCCGGGAATATTCATCAACATTGATCAAATTCGCGGAGAGACCTCTTTCTTGCAGGACTTATACTGGAACCATTGGCTGGCACAAGTGAAGCGTACTGAGTCCTCCGAAAAGCGGATTCAAGAAAGTATAGACCGACGTACAAAATATGATCGGGACGCATTATTGATGGATCAACTTCGATGGTTAACAGAAGCCGGGTTTATGAATGCCGACTGTGTCTATAAGAACTATTTTGTCGGAGTGTTTTTTGCCATGAAAGAGTAAGCACCGCCTGACATGGCGCTCTCCGTTGGTTGAGGTAAATTAATTTAGTTATAGGCAAGACATAGAATAGAGAAGTAGGAACACGCTACACGTGTTTCAGTAATAGGGCTCCGTCTGCATGCCACAGTTACAGGGCTTCGCCTGTCTACCCGCAATACCCCGTCGCTCTGTTATACATGAGAGCGGGTTGCCAGGGTACTTCTTCTCCCAGGATCATACGGGGAGACCTGCGATATTCCTGAAATCCCTCGGACAATAAAAACTCCCGTGCGGCAGTATTGGCTTCCGGAATGACTGCGGTTTTCTTTCCGCGATTAAAACGCATTTTCATGAATTCAACACCGGCTGCTGAATCACGAGCAATGATTAATCCTCCGCCGAAATCAGGAAGATAAAATCCCGTGACGCCGTTGGTGGGAAAAGTTTTATAGATCCAGCCCGTTGAAAAATAACGTTCGATGAATTGAGGCCGGTCTTCTCCGGTGGCTTCCCGATCTAATTCTTTTATTGCCGGAAAATCTTCAGGCTGTATCTCTCTGACATGGGAGATGTCCCGGATCGGCGCCGTCGATTCCCTTCGATAAAAGACATAGGGCGTAACATTCTGAAACCCTAGTTTTCTATACACCGATTCTCCCATTTCACTTGCTGATAATAAAAAGCTCCTGCATCCGTTTTCCCGGCCATGCGCGATGAGTTCGCCCGTTATTTCCCTGCCAATGCCCTGTCTGCGATATTCCGGCAGGACAATGATGGTGCCCAGCCAGATGATGGAATGATGGACCATGCCGATACCGCAGCCGACAATTTTGCCGTCGACCTCTGCTGCTGCCGGGAAAAAATAAGGGCGGCCATAATGAAATGAAATCAATCTGGGAAGATCCAGATTCCACTCATCAGGAGGAAAATTTTTTAATTGGGGTATTTCTGATTCTGCTAATGGTCGAATCTTCAACATCACTCGTTCCAATGTGAATGCGATCGTTCATGGATGATCTGTCCAACCGCGCAGATCACTTTCCGTTCTTCAGGGAAAGAGAAGGAAGGCTGGGCGATTCCATATAATAAAAATATTTGTAATAAAAGTTTCCCATGAATTAATGATGTTCTTCATCCGTGGGAATTTTTGCGGCAGGGGGCAGCACCGGTTCCGCAAAAATTGTTTTCTCCCGTTCCACGGTTACCGTGCCTGCCGGGACGCCTTTTGGCTTCCTCACGTATTTCCCTTCGCACATCGTCACAGGGACAAGTTTTGATTTTTTCATCTTACTGTAATACGCTGCGATCCCGGCAGCCTGATCCATTGCCTGTTTGCTCACTTCACCCTTTCCCGTTCCGATTTTTAAAACCACATGCGATCCGCCGACTCCCCGCGCATGAAACCAGAGGTCGTTTTTCGCGGTATGGCGGGTAGAAAGGAGGTCGTTGTTCTCGCCGCTTTTCCCCGCCCAAACTTGAAAACCGCCGGCCACGGTAAAAACCCGGAACGGCAGCGGTTCTTCTTTTTTTATCGTCCCGGATTTTACCGCTTTCAATCCGAACGCTGAAAGCGTGCGCCGGTGCTCTTCTTCGAAGTGCCGTAAATCGTCGGTCGTCGAAATATCTTCCATGAGACTTAACAGCGTCGCTGCGGAGTTCAGCTGCCGCTTCAATTCGCCCAAACGCAGACGCTGTTCTTCCGATGCGTGCCGGGATTTTTCAGCTTTCTCAAAATACCGTTCAGCATTTTTTGCCGGCGTCAGATGTGCATCAAGCGGAATTTCGACCAGTTCATTTGATCCGCTGACGAAATCTTCCACTACGGCAGTTGCATCACCCTTCTTCAGCGTATGTAATTGCGAGATGAGGAGTTTGCCGAATAATTCATAATGCACTGCGCGATTCGGTTGTTCTGCTTCCTCCTGAATTTTATTCAGGGTGCGTTCGATATGATCCCGTTCGCGTTCCAAGACCCGGACAATATCTGCTTTTTCCTGAAGAATGCTTTTTTCATGATGAAGACTGGCGCGGAACCGCTGTATGGCTTCCGATATCGAAACGAACTGTTGGAACTCACGCTGTTCCATGTGACGGAGCGGAATGATGGAAAACCGCACCGGTGTATTATCTTCGAAATAAATACGCGGCGAAGGTTGAGTAAGCAGTTCTTCTCTCAATTCCTTCGCGGATTCTACTACCCGCTCGATTTCCTGTTCGGAAACCGTATGAACCTGGAGGTCGCCGTTCAGTTCAGTCCGGGTAAGTAGCTCCCTAACCAGTACCGGGCCAAATTGAGGAATCATCCGCTTCAGTGCGGAAGTGAGGAGCTGATCCGAGTATGTGGAACGAAAAATGTCCGGGGTAAGTGCGAACGCCGCCTTCTGGGAAGATTCTGCGCCCGTGATCATGGAATCGTTTTTTTTTAAGAATGTCGCTTGTATGGTTCCAAGGGCATCTGCCAATAAGACATTCGCTTTCGAGCCGAATAATTGTATCACCAGCTCCCGCTTGTCTGCGAAACGGATATGCAGCTGCCGGTCGTTGGGGTGCATAAATATTTTTTCGATTTCAGCGCCTGAAATACCGGTAAACAGATCGGCAGAATTCCGCCGTGCACGTGAAAACGAATTTCGCTCGTAGATAAAATTGTTCGCCGGTTCACAACCAATGATGATCACTGCGGAAGATTCGTTCAGGGAGATCACCAATTCACCCCGATGCTGCGTAAATATTTCGTTCACCGTCTTGCCTGCAAAGTCGTGCTCCAGCTCGGCTGCAACGTGAAACAGGGTATAATAATTTGTAATCATTGGCGTTTATCCGTTATCCACAATCTCTAGTCAAAGTCCGCAAAAATGACAGGAATTGCAATCCTGGTGTGGATAACTCGTGGATAGCAGGGTGCAAATGATGTGTAAAAGTATGTCTTGCCGTATCTTCGAAATTTCCGTACATTTTGTTGGAATCATCCAAACAAAGGAGTTTTTGTGGCAGCAAGTATGACCGGATTTGGCCGTGCGGAAGTCAATAAAAACGGCATTACCGTCAGCACAGAGGTACGCAGTGTCAACAGCCGTTATCTCGATCTGACACTTCGCCTTCCGAGGAACTTTTCCCAGCGGGAAAAAGAACTGAAGGATATTGTCCGCACATTTTTAAACCGCGGCAATCTCAATGTCACCGTAAAAGTTGAACATGATTCAAACGATGTTGTTCCATTAAAAGTGAACAAAGCGGCGGCAAAATCGTACTACAAACTTTTAAATGAAATCCGCAAATCCGTTAAACTGAAGGAACAGGTGAAACTTGCACACCTGCTGACGTTTTCCGATGTGCTTGAACCGGTGGATGAAGAAGAGACGGATGAGACGGAATGGGAACTCGTTCAGGAATCCGTCCGGCAGGCGCTGGAAAACCTCAATGCCATGCGCGCGCAGGAAGGGAGCGAACTGGCAGCCGACTTGGGAAAACGAATCCGATGGATGGACGATACCCTGAATGAAGTTGAAAAACTATCGAAAGAGCGCATTCCCGAGGAACGCATCAATCTTCATGAACGCATTGCGGAATTGGTTGCAGATAAATTTACCATCGATCAGAACCGGTTGGAACTGGAAATCGCATTGCTCGTGGATAAATTGGATATCACGGAAGAGTGTGTCCGTTACCGAAGTCATAATAAGTATTTTTTGGACGCATTGAACAAGAATGAAGCGGCAGGGCGAAAGTTGAATTTCCTGGTGCAGGAGATGAACCGCGAGGCCAACACCATCGGTTCAAAATCCAGCGATGCGACGATCGCACATTTGATCGTGGGATTGAAAGAAGAACTGGAAAAAATCCGGGAACAGCTGCAAAACATAGAATGACGCGCGGAACATTAATTGCGATAGCCGCTCCGAGCGGCTGCGGGAAAACAACCATTGCAAAAGCGATTTTATCAAACCATCCTGATCTGTTGTTTTCCGTTTCTGCGACGACACGTCCAAAGCGCAGCATCGAGGTGGAAGGCAAAGACCATTTTTTTCTGACGAAGGAACAGTTTGAAGAGTACCTCCGGCTGGATGCATTGGCAGAATGGGAGGAAATTTACGGAAATTATTATGGAACGCTGAAGAGTGAAATCAACCGGGCACTTCAGCAGGGGCGCAGCATGCTCTTTGATATCGACGTGAAAGGAGCGTTGTCGATCCGGAAAAGTTATCCGGACGACGCCGTCCTCATTTTTATCAGGCCCCCGAGCCTGGAGGTACTGCAGCAGCGCCTGGAAAGCAGGAACACCGAAAATCCGGAGACGCTTCGACGCCGGATGGAGCGTGTGCCGATGGAATTGGAACAGGGGGAGCAGTTTGATTTTCAAATTGTGAACGATGACCTGACAAAAGCCATCCATGAGGTGGAGGGCATCGTTCAAGCGAACATGAAAAAGAGTATTCAATCACATTCAATGTAAATGGAGGAAGAACAGTGTCAGTAAAACCGTTAGCAATGCATGAATTCTTACAGCAGACCGGAAACATTTACGAAGCGATTATTGTCGCTTCGAAGCGTGCCCGGCAAATCCATGATGACATGAAAATGGAATTGACGCAGCAGCTCGAGACGCTGAAAGCATTGAACGCGACTCCTGAACCGGAAGACGATATGGAGGTCGCCACCGTCAATCCGGACCAGCTGAAAATCAGCCTGGAGTTTGAAAAAAGTCCGAAGCCGACGGAACTTGCGATCAACGAAGTGCGTGAAAAGAAGATCCCCTATCGATATAAAGAACATGTCGATTTCTTCGCAAAGGATTCCTCTAAAGAACCATCGATAGAAGAATAGCGGGAAATGCAATGCGCGGCAAGCATGTCTTGATTGGTGTGACGGGCGGAATTGCTGCCTACAAAGTCGGCACCCTCATCCGTGAACTGGTAAAATCCGGCGCTGAAGTGAAAGTCATGATGACGGAGGCGGGCGCGCGCTTTGTTTCGCCGCTCACGTTCTCGGCGCTTTCAAAAAATCCGGTGTTGACCGACCTCTGGTCCAGCAACCAATCGTCGGATTCCGATATCAGCACACAGCACATTGACCTGGCGAACTGGGCGGATGTTCTGGTTATTGCGCCGGCATCCGCGAACACCATTGCCAAGCTGGCCTGCGGTATTTCTGACAATCTGCTCACCATCGTTTCCCTTGCGACTTCCCGTCCGGTCATTCTGGCGCCGACCATGGATGCAGAAATGTATCTCCATGAGGTCACGCAAAAAAATCTCGCAACGCTGAGTGAGCGCGGCTATTTCATCGTCCCGCCCGCAGAGGGCGAACTGGCGAGCGGCTTGAAGGGACCGGGCCGGCTGCCGGAAATAAAAATTCTCACCGACACGATAGAAAATATTCTTACTCATGCAGACCGGGATCTGATAAAGAAACGTATTCTTGTGACTGCCGGACCGACCTATGAAGCAATAGATCCCGTCCGGTTTATCGGCAATCGGTCTTCCGGGAAGATGGGATTTGCAATTGCCCGCGCTGCAGCACAGCGCGGCGCAGAAGTGACTCTTATTGCGGGACCGGTCGCCCTCGAAACGCCGCGCAACGTGAAACGGATCGATGTTGAATCGGCGCAGGAAATGCTGTCGGCGGTCCTTCGCTATTCTAAAAAAACAGATGCGGTGATCATGGCAGCAGCCGTTGCCGATTTTACCCCTGCACATCCCGCAAAACAGAAAATAAAAAAACAACCCGGGGTTCATTCCCTCGATCTCCCACTGAAGGCAACACCCGATATTCTTGCCGCACTGGGGTGCTCAAAACGGAATACCATCCTGGCGGGGTTTGCTTTGGAAACAACCGATGGTCTCTCCGGTGCAAAAGAGAAACTCCGGAAAAAGAATATCGATCTGATCGTACTGAACTCGTTTAATAAACAGAATCGGGTTTTCGGTTCCCACGAGAACACCGTGACGATCATCGACAAGCGCGGCGATGTGGAACGATTGCCGAAGCTGCCGAAATTTGAAGTTGCGAACAAGATTCTCGATAAAATAAGAGATCTCTTATAAGAGACTTCTCATAACCATTTTCCACCGCGGACTATGGTAGTCGAAAGCTTCAGCTTTCGTTTTAAATGATAATCGAAGTTTCACGTCATAAACTGCAGCGGAATATTTCTTTATCGTTTTCGCAATGGTGTTCTTTCAGAAGCATGAATTATTTCCAGGTGTCATATCCAGATGTCTATCAACGAAGAACTGAACCATATTCTTAATGAGTCGGGGCGGTTCCTGAGGCAACAGCGGGAATTGTACGGCGATACACTGTATCCTGTACAGCAGGAATCCCTGACGGCTGACGGTTCGCTTAAACGAGATTCAGCACACCCTGTGCAGCCTGCGCCCGAGACCGATCTTTTCGGATCTGCCCCGGCGCCGGCCCACGCTCAGCAAAAAATCGGAGAACAACTATTGCCAGCATTTCCTGATGAATCGTGGACAAAAACGAAGACGCTCGAAGAATTAAATAACGCAATTCATACATGTATGAAATGCGGACTGGGAAAGACCAGGATTAAATTTGTATTTGGCGTCGGCAATCCGAAGGCAGAGGTGGTGGTCGTCGGCGAAGCGCCGGGTGCAGATGAAGACGAAAAGGGGGAACCGTTCGTCGGACGGGCCGGCCAACTGCTCAATAAGATTCTCGAGGCGGTGCAATTCAAGCGGGAGGATGTGTTTATCTGCAACATTCTTAAATGCCGTCCGCCGAACAATCGTGATCCGCAAACGGATGAAATCGATTGCTGCGAACCGTATCTCTGGAAGCAGCTGGAAATCCTCAAACCCAAAATGATCCTCTGCGCCGGACGTATCGCAGGTCAATCGCTTCTGAAAACGAATGCATCATTAACGCTCCTGCGCGGAAAGGTTCATGATTACCGCGGGATTCCGCTGATGGTTACCTACCACCCGGCCGCATTGCTCCGGAATCCCAACTGGAAGAGACCGTGCTGGGAGGATATGCAGCAATTTAGAAAGTTGTACGACGAGATGAAAAATAGTGCAAAATAAATTTAGAGAGTTCCCGCCAAAAGAGGCGGGATTCTGAATTCAACAATTGATTTATCTGCGCTTCGCTTGACAAATCAAGTTGAATTCGAAGCTGGGAGGATATGCAGCAATTTAGAAAGTTGTACGACGAGATGAAAAAGAAACAGTGACGAGTTGCGAGTTCCGAGTATTGAGTGAATATGAAACTCCCAAAATACCTATGGATAAGAAAAAAGAATATATTTCCAATTTAAAAAAAGCATGGCGGGATGAAATGTTGAGTGCCGCAAATTATCGCGCACTGGCCGGACAGGAAGCCAACCCGGAAAGAAAATCCATATTTATCCGCATGGCGGAGGCAGAGGACCGCCATGCCGGACGGTGGGCCGCGCGGTTAAAAGAACTCGGCGTTGAGATAGGCCGCTTCAAGGAAAATCCGATAGAATTATTGAGAAGGAGAATGCTGCTGAAAAGTTCTCCTGAAGCCGCCGCTCAAATGCTGGAAGTCGGCGAAAGTCAGGCAGATCATTTGTATGAAGCGATGATTCAGACGGCTGAGACTGAAGCCGACCGCGAGGCGCTGCTCGAAGCGCAGCGCGAAGAAAATGCGCATAGTCTGATGCTGCAGGAAATGTCGAGCCCGCGCGTGATGCTTCACCCGCAGAGCCGGCTGGAACGCATACTCGGCAGAGAAAAATGGCATGTCACTGCCGGCGGCTGGATCGGTCAGGCAATTTATGGCGTGAATGACGGGCTCGGTGCGGCATTCGGCGTGGTGAGCGGTGTGGCGGGTGCGACCGCAGCGAACAGCGATTTTATTTTATTAAGCGGACTCGCGGCGGCAGTGGCGTCCGCATTGTCCATGGGCAGCGGAGCCTACCTTGCGACTAAATCCGAACGCGAGGTGTACGAAGCGGAACTCGAGCGGGAAAAACACGAGATTGAAGAACACCCGGAAGAAGAGCAGGAAGAAATGGAACTCTTCTATCAGCTGAAAGGATTCACGCCGGAAGATTCCCAAAAAATGGCGGCAAAACTCGCCGAGCAGCCGGAACAATTTCTCGCTGCACTGGCGCATGAAGAACTGGGCCTTTCTGAAAAGTCGTTCCCGAATCAATGGAAATCGGCCGTCAGTGCGACGATCAGTACAGCGGCGGGAGCGATTATTCCCGTCATTCCCTTCATCTTCTGGTCGGGAATGGAAGCGCTCATTATTTCGTTCATTATTAGTACCGCGGCGCATTTTGCCGTCGGTGCATCAAAAGTGCTCGTAACCGGCCGATCGTGGCTCAAGAGCGGCACCGAAATGACGCTGGTCGGACTGGGCGAAGCAATTGCGACCTATCTCATCGGCATGCTCATTGCACCGATGATTGGATAAACCAACAGACGGTGGCCGGATAACGGTGACGACAACAATCGTCATGAAAAAATAAAACGTAATTGAGGATAACCCATAAACCGGATACGTGAATAAATCGAAGAAACGAGTGAGGATGCAGAGTCATTCTTTTCGTAGATTGACGTCTCCCAAAAAGAGGAGGAATCCATGAAAAAAAGTATCGTTCTTTATCTCGCAGTATTATTTCTTCTCTCGGGATTTTGCGTTAACGTTTTCCCGAAGGATAAATTAAAAATCGCCGTTATTCCTAAAAGCAACGCGTCATTGTTCTGGAAATCGGTACATATGGGCGCAAAATTAGGAGCGATGAATGCAGCAGATGTTGAGATTCTTTGGAAAGCGCCGCAGTCGGCAAGCAACCAGGATCAACAAATCGAGCTCGTTGAGGAGTGCATTGCAGAGGGTGTGTCCGGAATAATTCTCGCTCCGATAAACGATGTTGCACTCGGTGCACCGGTCGCCAAAGCGATGAAGAAAAAAACTCCGGTACTGATTTTCGATAGTGCATTGAAAGGAAAGGCAGGAAAGAATTTCATCGGTTTTGTAGGAATAGATAATAAAAAGGCCGGTAAACTCGCAGGTGAACACCTTGCCACACTGATGACCGGCAAAGGCAATGTCGTGCTGCTCCGGTATGTAAAGGGCCAGGCCAATACGACAGAACGTGAAGAGGGGTTTCTCGAATCGCTCGCACACCATGAAAGTATCCGGGTGATCGTGAAGGATGTCTATGCAGGCGGAACGACCGACGAGGCAAAAAAAGCAAGTTTGAATATCCTCAATCAACTGAAGGAAGCTGACGGCATCTTCTGTCCGAACGAGGTCTCGACGATGGGAATGCTGCTAGCATTGCGACAAGCTCATCTTGCCGGCAAGGTGAAATTTATCGGATTCGATACACCGGCCCCCGTTGTTGAAGCATTAAAGAACGGTGAAGTCAGTGCACTCATAGCCCAGGATCCATCACGTATGGGGTATTTGAGCGTCAAGACGATCGTCGATTACATCCGCGGAAAGAAAATCAGCGATATGATTGATATTGGCGTGAGCGTGATTACCCGCGAAAATATCAATGATGCGAATAATCAAAAACTTCTCTCATTGCCGAGTGTTTTAGAATAATAAGTCTACTGTCTTCGGGGTGAGCTTCCAATGAACGTGAAGTGATAAATGTTGTTCGACAAGCGAGGAATAGTCCGCCTGTTCCTCTTCTCATTCTTGGCTCAGAGCCCGGAGTGTTGAAATGATTGGAGTTGAGATATGGCAGATCCAAGAAAAATAATTGATTTCAATACGCCGCAATCGGTGTCGACGGAAGGGCGTGTACCGCCGCAGGCGGTCGAGGTTGAAGAAGCGGTGATCGGAGCGATGCTGCTGGAAAAAGATGCCATCGCCAAAGCGATTGAAACGCTGGACGATACCGCTTTTTACAAACCCGCTCATCAAAGTATTTACCGCGCCATGATGTCGTTGTTTGAACGCAGCGAACCGGTCGATCTCATTACCCTGACGGAGGAGCTCCGGCGGCGGGGCGATCTCGAAAAAATCGGCGGCGAATATTATCTCACCGAACTGACCACAAAAGTTTCGAGCGCCGCAAATATAGAATATCATGCCCATATCGTGCTGGAGCGGGCATTGATGCGGCAATTAATTCATTCATCCTCGGATGTGATTAACCGGGCATACAGTGAGACCGAAGATGCACTCGGATTGCTGGATCAGGCGGAGCAGCAAATTTTCGATATCTCCGAACAACGGATGAAGAAAAGCTTCGTGACGATGAATACCGCCGTGCATAAAACGATGGATATGCTGCAAAGTATTCATGGGAAACACAGCGGTGTGACGGGTGTCCCGTCGGGGTTTGCCGACCTGGATGCGCTCACCGGCGGATTCCAGCCGTCCGATCTGATTATTATTGCCGGCCGGCCGTCGCAGGGAAAAACTGCTCTTGCGCTCTCGGTGGCGCGAAACGCGACGGTACTGCACGATGTGCCCATTGGCATGTTCAGTCTCGAAATGTCCACGCAGCAACTGGTTATGCGGTTGATGTGCGCCGAAGCCCGCGTCGATGCGCATAAGGTCCGGACGGGCCGCCTCCCGGAAGACGAATGGAAGAAATTAAGCACCAGCGTCGGCCGGCTCTATAAAGCAAAAATGTTTATCGACGATACACCGGGACTTGCCGTCCTCGAATTGAGAGCGAAAGCACGGCGGTTGAAAGTGGAGCACAATATTGGAATCATTCTTGTCGATTATCTCCAGTTGATGCAGGGACCGCGGAATGCACAAAGCCGTGAACAGGAAATCTCCGCGATCTCCCGGTCGCTGAAAGCGCTCGCAAAAGAGCTCAATATTCCGGTCATCGCCCTGTCGCAATTGAACCGCTCCGTTGAATCGCGCAACGATAAGAAGCCGGCATTGTCTGATTTGAGGGAATCCGGTGCAATTGAACAGGATGCCGACGTTGTTATTTTTGTTCACCGTCCTGAAATGTTCGGCATTACAGAACAGGACAACGAACCGACGGAAGGCCTCGCTGAAATTATTATCGGCAAACAGCGTAACGGACCGACGGATACGGTGAAACTACAGTTCATTAAACAGTATGCCCGATTCGAAAGCCGGACGGTGTTCAGACCTGATACCTATTTGCCGGAAGAAACGCCGGAAACAACACCGTTCTAGTGCCACTACAAAAAAGGTACCTTGTGGTGATTTAATAAAGAGGTATTCAAAAAGGCAGTAGTGCTCGTTTCCATATGTAGTTTCGATTTTATAAAATTCAATTTTACTTAATGGAAACGGCACTAATTCGGAGTCAGCACCTGCCGGTTGCGAATGAACGTCTGTTGCTGCTCTCGGACCCTTGATCATTGAGAACGATTACTATGATGCGCAGCTCGTTGTTCCTCTTGATTCCATCACTTCTGCTGTCTCCTTTGTTTCTTCAGCAGCACAAGAAAACTGCAG
>RPQN01000085.1 GCA_003819715.1 Ignavibacteriota bacterium
GCCGGTGTGGATGAAGCGGGGCGCGGCCCTCTTGCGGGCCCGGTGGTTGCAGCGGCGGCAATTTTTCCAAAAGAATTTATTATTGAAGGAGTGGATGATTCGAAGAAATGCACCGCAACACAGCGGGATGAGCTTTACGGGATGATTCTGGAGAACGCCGTGTCCGTCGGCATCGGCATCGTCGATCATGAAATTATCGACCGGATCAATATTCTGCAGGCGACGATATTGGCGATGAGGATGTCTCTTGAACACCTGAACATTCAACCGGAGGTCGCGATGGTCGATGGAAATTCGTTCACGCATGAGACCTTGAAGTTTCGAAACATCATCCGAGGCGATGAACAATCATTTACGATTGCCGCCGCGTCCATCGTTGCGAAGGTCACTCGTGACCGGATCATGTGCGAACTGGACACCCGATTTCCCCAATACGGATTTGCCAGGCACAAAGGGTACGGTACGCCCCAGCACATCGAAGCGATCCGCACATATGGATTTTGCGAAATTCACCGCAAATCGTTCCATCTGGCCAGACTTCAAGAAGAACTTTTAAGAGAAAAGCGTTTGTGAAGGGAGTGACTTGAATTTGGCGGCGTATTGGATTGCATATCCCGCACACATTGATTATTATTAAAAAAACAGATTATTCGTATTTCTCTTCGACTCGACTGATTCAACTTTTGGAACTTATTCCATGAGTAAGATATCTTCATATAATCGTCGAATGCAGGGAAAAGCCGGAGAAGATTTGGCGGCGCTCTATCTCGAACAGCACGGCCTAAAAATTGTGAAGCGGAATTACCGTTTTGAACGCGGCGAGATTGATCTCATTGCAGAGGAAGGCGATGAATTGGTTTTTGTGGAAGTGAAAGCACGCCGCTCGGCCGTCTATGGAACTCCGGAGGAGGCGGTCACGGAAAAGAAACAGGAGCAAGTGCAGGCCGTTGCTGAAGGGTATTTATTCGAGCATGACATTACCAATCGCCCATGCCGGTTTGACGTCATCGCAATTGAATTCCGGAATGAGAAACCGGAAGTGAGGCATATACGAAATGCATTTTAATTGTCTCCAGCGAGGGACATGAGTAATGAATGAGGAGATGAAGGAACGATGAGAGTCTTCGATTCACACGCAGCACTCTTCACGGACTACTACCAGCTCACCATGGCGCAGGGATATCTCCTGACCGGGAAGGCTGAGAAAAAGACCGTGTTCGATTTCTTTTTTCGCGAGAATCCCTATGGAAACGGCTATGTCGTCTTTGCCGGGCTCAGCGATCTCCTCGAAGTGCTTGAGAAATTACGGTTTGAAGACAACGAAATTGAATATCTCGGATCGCTTGGTTTCGGAACAGAATTCCTTCGCTACCTTTATAACTTCCGGTTTTCGGGCACCATACACGCGATGAAGGAAGGCGAAGTCGTTTTTCCCTACGAACCGATCGTGCGAATCGAAGGGACCCTGTTTGAAACACAATTGATTGAAACGATATTGCTCAATTTGTTAAACTTTCAATCGCTGATTGCGACGAAAGCATCACGCATTCGATTTGCCGCCGGCAATCGGAGAATCATGGATGTCGGATTGCGCCGCGCCCAGGGACTGGGAGGAATTCAGGCAAGTAAAGCCGCTATTATCGGAGGATTAGATTCGACGTCGAATCTTTATGCCGCTTTCCGTTACTCGCTCAATATTGCCGGGACACAATCACATTCATGGGTCCAAAGCTTTACGGATGAACTCTCCGCCTTCCGCGCGTATGCGGATATTTACCCCGAAAATTGCGTTCTTCTCGTCGACACGTATAATGTCGTGATGAGCGGTATTCCCAATGCGATAACGGTCGCCAAGGAAATGGAAGGCAAGGGACAAAAACTAAAAGCAATCCGTTTAGATACCGGCGATCTGGGGTACCTCAGTAAGAAAGCCCGCGCAATGCTGAACGCTGAAAGACTGGAGTATGTACAAATTTATGTTTCCAATCAGCTGGATGAGCACCTTATTAACAAGCTCATTCAACAAGGTGCGCCCATTGATGCGTTTGGAATCGGCACCCGTCTCTTGACAGCGTATGATTGTCCGGTCTTTCAGGGTGTCTATAAACAAAGCGTCGCGGGTGATAAGCCGACATTAAAATATGCGGAAAGTTTCGCGAAGACCACTCTGCCCGGATTGAAAAAAGTAGTGCGCTTTTTTGATTCGATGGGCCTTTTCGACTCGGACGGCATCATGATGGATACAGAAGAGGATATCGAAGTTTTCTACGATCCCATTAAAACAGATCAGCAGTTTCGAGTCGGAGGAATGACCGGACGGCCGCTCCTGCAAAAAGTAATGGAACATGGACATATCATCGGCACATTGCCTACGCCGACGGAAAGCGCAAAATATTTATCACAACGATTTTCTTGTCTGCCTCCCGTGTGCAAACGATTTGATAAACCGGAGCAGTTTAAAGTCGGCATCAGCCCGTCCTTGATGAGATTACGGTCGTTCCTGTTTGAACAGGTGCAGAAGGAAACCATCACGAAGAAATAGCGACACCGATACGATCACATCATGAGATAAGATCATTCCGGAAGAGAAGAGGAATTCCTTGTTCTCGTTTGTAACGCACGGAAACACGTGAAGATCAAGGAGTCATGATTCAATTAAATTGAGAAAACGAAATTATCGGCTGTTCACCTGCAGGTGGAACACCCCCTGCTTCTTCGCTCAAGTGTTCTCATATGGTATCCTCTTGCATTGATTGAAATGGAAGAACTATGAATGCAATGCCGTTGCTCATAACCGCGATTGCTTTTTTTGCGCTTGCGTACCGTTTTTATTTCGGTTTTATCGCGGCAAAAGTTGCCGTTATTCGTGATACGCAAGAGATGCCTTCTCGCCGGCTCTACGACGGTCAAAATTATTTTCCGATGAACAAATGGGTATTGTTTGGACATCATTTTGCCGCCATTGCCGGGGCCGGACCGCTGGTGGGACCGGTACTCGCAGTGCAATTCGGTTACTTTCCCGGATTTCTCTGGATGGTGGTAGGCGCGGTGATGGCAGGCGGGGTGCATGATTTTATTATCCTGGTGGCATCGGTTCGGCACGATGCAAAATCCCTGGCAGAAATTGCGAAAGTGGAATTGAGCAGGCTCAGCGGTACGACAGCGTCTCTCGCTATCCTGATCATTATTGTCATTGCGTTGGCGGGGCTTGGCCTCGTGGTCGTGAATTCGCTCGCTGAAAGTTCATGGGCCACATTCACTATTGCAGCGACGATTCCTATCGCACTCCTGATGGGCGTCTGGATGTTTCGGCTGCGGAAAGGAAAAGTCGCGGAGGCCACCATCGGCGGTGTTCTCTTATTATCCCTTGCGGTGATCTACGGACGTTACATACCGGACTCGCCTATTGCCTCGTGGTTTATGTTCAGCCACAACTCGTTGATCGTCTTGCTTGCACTGTATGGATTTTGTGCATCGGTATTGCCTGTCTGGCTCTTATTGTCACCGCGTGATTATCTGAGCTCCATAATGAAATTGGGTGTCATCGGGCTTCTCGCACTTGGGATTATTATTGTTGCTCCGAATTTAAAGATGCCGGCCATAACGGATTATATTCATGGAGACGGACCAATTATCCCCGGGACGCTCTTTCCGTATTTATTCATCACCATTGCATGCGGCGCAGTGTCCGGATTCCATTCGCTGGTGAGTTCCGGGACGACGCCGAAAATGCTCATGAGTGAATCGCATATCAAATTTATCGCGGTCGGGGCAATGCTTGCGGAAGGGCTGGTCAGCGTCCTGGCGCTTATCGCCGCGGCCAGCCTGCTGCCGCTCGACTATTTTATGATCAATGTACCGGTGGAAAAATTCCAGTCCATTCTCCCCCAGCTTCATGCCATGGGATTTGTGGATTCGAATATCACACAGCTTTCCGCCGACGTGGGCGAGAAAATAATCGGCAGAACGGGAGGAGCCGTGTCCCTCGCAGTTGGGATGGCGCAGATCTTTTCCAATATTCCCGGACTGACCAATCTCATGTCGTACTGGTATCATTTTGCAATAATGTTTGAAGCACTGTTTATCCTCACCGTCATTGATGCCGGGACCAGGATAGGCCGATTTGTACTGCAGGAAATGCTGGGGAAAATATATACACCGTTCGCCCGGACCGACTGGCTGCCGGGGAATCTGATAGCAAGTATGGCGATCGTTGCTGCATGGACATATTTTATTTACACCGGCAGTGTGTCTTCCATCTGGCCGATGTTCGGCACGGCGAACCAGCTCCTCGCAGCAATTGCATTGACCGTCGGCACGTCGTTTATTATCAACCGCGGAAAAGCGCGCTACGCATGGGTCACCATTGTACCGCTGGTCTTTGTTGCCGTCACCACGCTTGTTGCAGGGACGGAGAATATCACGAATCTGTTCATTCCCATGATGGACGATTCAAAATCACAACTGCAGGGAGCCATCAATCTTCTGCTCACCGCTGTCATTATGGGCTGCGTCGTGATTGTCATCCTCGATGCCGTGCCGAAATGGATTGCGGTCATTCGCGGCAGGAAGGAAACGGTAAAGATGGAAACCGTTGATCCCTGATATCCCTGTGCTCATGTCTGCACTGATTTTCAAATTGCGTTTCTCGAAAGACATTCATACATTCTACTGTAATAGAGTAGCGTCCCCTGCTGACGGATTCTGAAGTGTGATACCCACTCATTCGGTCTCCCCTTGTCGTCGTTGGGTTTCAACGAAACGGAGATGAATGTTCAGGAACCGCACAAGGACGTTGGACCTCGTAAAGGAGTGTATCATTGGAATCGACTCGAATACCTGAAATAACGAAATCGTCCAGAGAAATTCTCAAGCATGTCGATCAACTCGTCAAATCAAATAATTTAGAAAAAGCTCTTCAGGAAGTTAAAAAAGCCCGCGAAGTAGACCCGAAAAATTTATACGCGTTTGCATACGAAGAACGCATTCATGAACTGTTTGCCCAGCAGCAGCGCAATAAGCTGGGAATACCGGCAAAGGGGGGTGAGACCGGTGCTGCGGGCAGAGGATTGACGCCGTATAATCTCAATGAACACATTCTCAATGATCAGACCGGTAACAACGGCTTAAAGGTGCCGGCGCTCTATGAGGAATTTAAAAAAGCCGGCCTTCGTTCTTCAGAGAACATTGTTCAGGATGATGTCCGGCAGGCGTCGAACGAGGCCCTGGATACCTATAAACAAGCCCTCCTGTTGGTGTGGTCAGACGGCCAGAAGACCGAAGAAGAAGTGGCTGAACTGCAGGACCTCCGTCAGACACTGAACATTTCAACGGAGGAACATGAGGTCCTGGACAAGCAGGCAAAACTGGAATGTTACATTTTTTTGCTGAAGCATCTCTTGCAGCATGCGTCGGAGACTGAAGTAAAAGAGACTCTTTCCGAATTGCGGAAAAGTTTTGACGTTTCCCAGAACGATCAGGACGCCATCAATTCGAACCTGGCGGAGGGCAAGGAACCAAAAAAGAAAAAATGGAAGATCGCCGTTGTGGACGACGACGAACAAATCCTCTCGTTGATGAAGGCGACGCTGCTTCAGGCAAAATATGCGGTTGCAGAATTCGGAACGTCGGATGAGGCCTATGAATATTTACAGAAAGAACATACCGATCTCATCCTCTGCGATATCAGCCTGGAAACTTCAACGATGAACGGATTTCTGTTTTACGAAAAAATAAGGGATCTGCGCCACCTTCAGCAGGTGCCCTTTATTTTTATCACCGGATTGGATGATGCGGTGCTGATGCGGGCAGGGAAAGAAATCGGTGTCGATGATTTTCTGGTGAAACCCATCCACCGTGAAAATCTCCTTGCCACCATTCGCGGACGTCTAAAAAAGTACGAGCAGTTCATGCTCTTCTCAACTCTGCAATAACCTTGCAGAGTTTCCCGCTGCGGCGCAGCACAATCGAATGCGCCGATCGATTCCCCCGCGGTTAATGCCTCACTTTTTTTACAGGCGGACTGTACGGTTTTGAGACTTCTTTCGTTTCCAGGATCTTCTTGATCGTTTCTCCCAGAACCGCTTTCTTAAAGGGCTTGAGCAGCACCGTTCGAATTCCGAGCGCTTCAAGTTTTTTGGGATCTTCCAATTGATCGTATCCGGTCATGAGCACAATCGGCAGATCGCCCCGTACTTGCCGAATTCTGCCGGCAAGGAGAATGCCGGTCATATGAGGCATGGTTTGATCGGTAATGATCAAATCATATCTTCCCGGATTTTCTTCAAATGCCCGCAGCGCTTCAGCCGGTTTCATATAGGGGAATGCCTGATAGCCCAGCCCTTTTAATGTCTCGGACAATGTTTTGAGGAGGAGTTCCTCATCGTCCACGATCATGATCCGTTCGGCTTTTCCCAGGCTCTCTTTTGTTTTCTCGGATTTCGAATTTTCTTCTTCGCCTTCATACACCGGAAGGTAGACATCGACCTGTGTGCCTTTTCCAACCTGGCTTTGCACTTTAATCGCCCCGCCATGATTTTTAATGATGGCATGGACAATGGCCAATCCCAATCCGGTTCCCTTGCCGGGAGCTTTGGTTGTAAAGAACGGCTCGAAAATTCTTTTCAGCGTAAATCCATCCATGCCGAGTCCGGTATCCTGGACGGTGAACATGGCATAGGTCCCTTTTTTCAAATCAGGATGAAAGAGGATCGACCGGTCATCGAAGACGACATTCTTCTGGCGTAAAATAAGTTTTCCGTCCATTCCCTCCATGGCCTGGGCGGCATTGGTACAGAGATTCATAATCACCTGATGGATCTGGGTTGCATCGCCTAAAATGAGCGGACCGTTCACCGGGAGATCCACTTTGATCTCAATGGTGGCCGGGAGCGATGCATGGAGGAGTCTCATACCTTCCCGCAAAATATAATGGAGCCGGACTGGCCGGAATTGCGTGTCCTGTTTCCGGCTGAAGGCAAGAATTTGCTGCACCAATTCCTGTGCCCGGTCCGATGCGCTGATGACTTCCTCAATATGCTTCATGGTGCGGTGCTTGGGCGGCAGTTTCAGCTTCACTAATTCCGCATTTCCGATGATGACCGAGAGAATATTATTAAAATCATGGGCGATCCCGCCTGCAAGTGAGCCGACCGCTTCCATCTTCTGCGACTGGAGGAGCTGCGATTGCAGCGTCCGTTGCGTCTCTTCAGATTTTAAGCGCTCTGTAATATCCCGCAGGATAATCGTATAGAGTTCTTCATTCCCTGAAATGACTTTTGATATGGATGCCTCAATGGGAAACGATTCGCCGTTGGTGCGAATCCCGTTGATGGCTCTCATTCTGCCTTCCAATAAACTGACGATAGAATGCGGCTCGTGCCCATTCCCGTTGCCGTTATTCTTTTCGCTATTGGGGAGCGCAATGAACCGGTCAATGGATTGTCCGATCGCCTCTGCTTCCGAGCAACGGAACATTTCTTCCGATGCAGGATTGAACGACTGGATGCGGCGGTGCTCATCTAACGTGATGATACTTTCCATGGCCGACGTGATGATGCTTGAAAGCCGGCTTTGGCTTTCGCGGATCGCTTCCTGTGCGCGTTTAAATTCCGTCAAATCTGCAACGATGCCCAGAATGGCCGGCTGTCCTTCATAATGGATCACCTTCGTTGTTTGAAGGCATTCGATTCTCTTGTTTGTTTTTCCGATAAACGTGCATTCATAGGGTTCTACATCGACTCCTATTTTATGCTGAAAGAATTTTTGCATCACGACATCACGGTGTTCCGGTGTAATAATGGTCAGGAGATCGAACCCCGGAGCATAAATTTCTTCGCGCGTAAAACCGATCAGTTCTTCGCACCGCTCATTGACATAAAGAATTTTTCCATTCTTGTAAATGAACACCATATTGGGAAGCTCTTCATTCAGTGTTCTAAACTTTTCTTCGGATTCCTTTAATTCGACTGCCTGGTCCCGGATATCCTTTTCATTCATTCTCGCTTTGTTGATGCTGCGCAGAAGATTGTCAGCGAGAATGCGGACGGCAACCGCAGTGACAGAAAGAATGACGACGATATCGATAATGTCGAAATAGGTGGTGCGGACCACTTCCCGATCGAGAAGCATTCCATTAATTTCAAGTACGCCAATAATGACAACGGAGAGAATGGACAATACCGTGAAGGCAAAGAAAAATGCTGCGCGCAATGCAATTCCTGCAAAGACGAGACAGATCGGAATACCGAGGAGAGCGATGTTGTGCAGTCCGTTGGACGTATAGAGGAGATAGTTGATAAATCCCAGAAGTGTCCAGAGCAAGAGACCTTCCGCCCATTGGAGCTGTCCTTTCCGGAGGAAGACAATAGAAAGAATGATCATGACGCCGGCGGAAAATATCTGAATAAAGAGTTTATATTGACCGGCGATTGCCCGTTGAAGGACAAGAATAATAAATCCTGTCAGAATACTGAGGGCGATAATATTGAGTATCTCTGCGACGCGGTTCTTTTCTTCATCGCCAAAATTCGGCGGCGCAAGGAGGGAGAGGAGCCTTTCGAACATATGGATATCCTTATGTGGTGCCAGCGACCGGTTCACTCGATGTAAAATGACATAACCAAAAATGAGGAAGGTCTTTACTGTTGAATGTCACATTCAAACAAAAATAATATACGAATGGTATTTCGGGAATTCAAGAGAGCGGAGCGGATATTACCCTGCGCGTGTGCGGCCGGACCCGGCCGGGGAGAAATTCACATCATCGGGAACCGGTGATGTAATTTTCGAGCTGTTTTATGGTGTATTCATGCTCGGAGATAATTGCTTTGACGACATCTCCGATGGAGATGAGGCCGATGAGGCGTTCATTCTCTACAACCGGCAGATGGCGGACGCGTTTGCCGGTCATAAGCGCCATACATTCATCGAGGGATTGCTCAGGATGAACGGCGAGGACACTCGATGTCATGACATCTTTAATGGCGATAGAGTGCGACGTTTCTCCCTTCAGGACTATCTTTCTGGCATAATCCCGTTCGGAGAAAATTCCCACTACTTTTTCGTTTTGGAGCACGAGAAGCGCGCCGACATTTTTCTCCGCCATCATTTTAATCGCCTCAAAGACAATCGTGTCCGGAGCAACGGACCAGACCGCATTGCCCTTGGAAAGAAGAATAGTTCTCACTGTCGTCATAAGAAAATTCCTTCATTGGTACAACGTCTTACGAATCCCCGCATGTTCAACATGCAAAAGGGGCGACACAAAGTCAATAAGGGAACAAGGGGCATGCATGTTGGTAGAGAGAAAAAAAATTCCTATCTTTCATACAGTTATCGGTCGTGATGAGTGATAACGTCATTCAATCCCAATAATGTATTGAATATATCGAAATTCCCCCAAGACAAGGAGAACAGTATGAACCTCGAGAAGTATTCTATAGGAGTCGGAGACCGTTTTGGTCATCAGGGCAATGCACAACTCAAGGCGTTTTTAACTGCCAAACAGCAGGGTGTTGATGTCGTCCCGGTGTGGAACAAATCCAACCGCGAACATACGATTATCGGTACGAACCCTGAGGATACCCGCCGTGAAGCGGATGCCGCTGTAAAAAAGATGGGCTGGCCGGGTGCCTATCACGTCGATGCCGATCATATCGGTCTGGGCAACGTCGATAAATTTATGGCGCACGCAGATTTTTTTACGCTCGATGTGGCCGATTTTATCGGTAAAGCTCCCGGTGAAGCGGAACTCAAGGCATTCGAACAATCGATGTCGAAGTACATCGGCAAACTGAATATCCCCGGCGTCCAGAGAGAAATTTCCGTGAGCGCAGAATCGCTTCATACCATTGCAGCAAAATATTTGTATGCGGTCAAAGAGGCGGCGAAGACGTATCAGCACATTCTGAAAAGCAAAGGCGAAGGCAAATTTATTGTCGAAGTTTCCATGGATGAGACCGATGCTCCGCAAACACCGGTTGAAATGTTCTTTATTCTTGCCGCAATCGCCCAGGAGGGAATTCCGGCGCAGACTATTGCCCCGAAGTTTTCCGGAAAATTTTTAAAGGGAATAGATTATGTCGGCAATCCGAATGCATTCGCACAGGAGTTTGAAGAGGATGTCCTGGTTATTGCCCGGGCGGTCAATGTATTTCATCTTCCCAAGAACCTGAAGCTCAGCGTGCATTCCGGAAGCGATAAATTTTCACTCTATCCGCATATCCGGCAGGTGCTGAAGAAACATCAGGCAGGCCTCCATTTGAAAACTGCCGGAACGACATGGCTTGAAGAGCTCATCGGATTGGCGGCAGCAGGCGGAGAGGGATTAACCATTGCCCAAGAGGTGTATGCACAGTCGTTTGCGCGCAGAGATGAACTTTGCAAACCATACGCGACCGTGGTTGAAATTGATCCTGCAAAATTACCGGCACCGGCGCAGGTCAACCAATGGACATCGGCGCAGTTTGTGTCTGCACTCCAGCACGAACAAAAGAACCCGGAATTCAACATCCATTTCCGCCAGATGCTTCATGTCGCGTTCAAGGTTGCGGCAGAAATGGGAACCCGGTACACCTCTGCGCTGGACAAGTACGAAGCTTCGGTGAGTGCGTCGGTCACCGGCAACATTCTGAACCGGCATCTCAAACCGTTATTTATCGGTTGAACAGACGCGGATCGCATGCACGAAGGGAAGTACGAATTTATTAATCGTGGGACGTTATGACGCAGGTACAATTTTGGTGGTTCTTTAAAGGATTCGATGTCCGGAATAACAAGGTCTGGTCCCGCTCTTTTAAAGACTGTGATTTAGAAGAGCTGGTGCAATCGCATCCGACGCCGTTGTATTTTACAAACGGAAAAAGGATTGAGGATAAAGCGCGGCTGATTCGGGAGGCATTTGCCAAAAATTATGCCGGAGAGGTTGAGGTCAATTATGCTGTGAAGGCGAATTATTGCCCTCAAGTCCTTGATCTTATTGCCATGGAAGGATTCGGCGCAGACGTGGTCTCCCCGAACGAAGCCATTCTGGCTGAGCAGCGCGGTATCCCGAGACACAAGATCATGTTTACCGGTACTTCGGTCTCGGAGCATGACCTTGAGATCCTGGCGAAGCAAGGCAAGTATAAGATCGATATCGATTCCAACTCCCAACTTCAGAAACTTGGCAGACACATCGATGAGTGGGATATCCGCGGTTCGAATCTCTCGATCCGGTTGAATCCCAATGTCGGTGCAGGGCATAATCCCGATGTCATTACCGCCGGATCAAAAAACGAGAGCGGCATTCCCATTAAATTCGGGATCGAACAAAACAAGATACTTCAGACCTTCATCGCTGCGCGCGAGCTTGGATTTCACCCTGACACGCTGCATATCCATATCGGTTCCGGCTGGCTGGGGAACGATGTCGATAGTTTCAGGGTCGCGCTCCAGAATACTCTGCAGGTAGTGATGGAATTAGGCAGCCACGGATTTACCAGCCTGAATCTCGACGTCGGCGGCGGGCCCGGCATCCGGTACAAAGAATCCCAGGAATCATTTCCATTTCATGCCTATGCGAAGTTGATCAGCGAGGAGGTCGCGAGGACCGGCGTCAAAATTAATAAATTGATTGTCGAACCCGGCAGGAGTCTCGTAGGCGATTCGACGGTGCTGTTGACTCAGGTCAATACGGTCGAGGAAAAGAACGGCATTCTTCATGCCTATACCGATTCCAGCATGGGCACATTGATCCGTCCAAAACTCTATCATGCCTATCACGAGATTATCAACGTTTCGAATCCGAATGGTTTTCCGATGGTGTATTCCGTCGACGGTAATGTCTGCGAAACAGGCGATACATTTACACAAAATTTTCCCAGGAAAATTCCGGAGATCCGGGAAGGAGATATTCTCGGAATACTCGATACCGGTGCCTACGGCGATGTGATGTCTTCTTCCTATTGCCTGAGAGGCAGGGCGAATATTGTCCTGGAGTACAAAGGTAAATTGATTCAATGCTCCAAAGGTGTTGAAGATTTGAATCAGATCATGGACAGATTTACTGTTGAAACAAGATTAAAAAAATAGATTTCTCATTAAAACTCGAATCAATCCTGAATCCCTCTTGACAATCCTTCACTGATGAAACTCATTTGATGCGACGATTTTTTTAATTTGAGGAACATTACCGAATCCTCGTGCGTTATACCTAGTGCATTATTTTAATAATTCGGAAGTTTGTCTTGTCAATTTTATCAATGGGGGTGTATATGATAAAGAATGGAATGGTTGTTCTAACGATCGTCCTATGCATGTCCATTATTCTCATGGGGTGCGGTACGAGTAAGACGCTGCAGGGCGGTGCAATAGGTGCAGGCGCCGGGGCGCTGGTGGGAGCAGTCATTGGTAAAATCGCAGGGAACACAGCGGCCGGGGCAATCGTTGGAGCAGCGGTCGGCGGGACTGCCGGTGCATTGATTGGCCATAATATGGATAAACAGGCGGCAGAGATGAAGAAAGATCTCTCGGGGGCAAAAGTGGAACGTGTCGGTGAGGGAATTAAAATTACGTTTGCCTCCGGAATCCTTTTCAAAACAGGTTCTGCCGAACTGCAGGCGCCGGCAAAAGAAAATATCGCAAGTCTGGCAAAAATCCTGGCGAAATATGAGGACACCAACATCCTTATCGAAGGCGACACGGATAGCGAAGGCGGTTCCGAGATGAATCAGAAACTTTCGGAACGCCGTGCACAGGCGGTCGCCGATTACACAAAAAGCCTCGGCATTTCCCAGACAAGAATTTCGACGATAGGCCGCGGCGAGACGAATCCGGTTGCGTCGAATGAGACCGTCGAAGGCCGCGCGCAAAACCGCAGAGTCGAGGTTGCCATATTCGCAAACGAGAAAATGAAGAATGCCGCCGAGAACGGCACGCTGGAGTAGCTTCAAATTTCAATATTCTTTTATTTCAAATAATCCCGGGAGAACCGGGATTATTTTTATCAAGTACACGGTAAAATAAATGTGTGTCCCCCGGGCCGAATCGTAGGACATTCATTCTTGAATGCCGGAGACCTAAAAATGATTCACGCGACGCGTGAAACAAATTATTATTTTGTGATACAATTTTTTATTTCGTGATTCAACACGTTGAGACAAAAATACAATAGGGGAGAAGAAGAATGAAAGTTCAAGCGTATATCTTTATTAGTGCCCATCAACCGAGAAAAGTTGTCCAGGCGCTTCGGCAGATAGAAGGCGTCGTTAAAGCAGACGCACTGTTGGGATCACCAGATGCGATTGCCATCGTTGAAGGGAATGATATTGCCTTGATGGATGCCGTCATTGACCAGATCGTAGAAATTCCTGGAGTTACGGGAACTGATTCAAAAGTCGCCCGCTGGATTAAATAAAAAATCATAATGCCTGTCCCTGGCCGGCGTTAAGCGCAGAAAACACGGGTGCGCGAAAAGGGGTCTGTGATGAACACCTTCGTGAATTATCCAATTCTTCGGCAAATGTGTGTCCTCAACAGAATTTGTGGTTTTCGATAGTATTTTTTATTTAATCCCGTACGTAGTTTATCCACTCCTCGCTGTTTTCTTTCATGATCTCCAGAAGAAATATGATGGATCGAATAGTGAAATTGAACTTCGAGTTGAAGAATTGAAATCATAGAAAATATCCGCTTCATCCGTTACCTCTCAATGTATATTTTAAGACGATCTAGCGAGAAACCGCCCCCGCACCAAAAATCAAAACTGTAATAAAACTCGTGGTAGCAGAATAGCCCTCATCGGTGCAAAATAATTATCAACACAATCCATTGAAGTGTCCGCCTAAAATAAGTTGGATGGATTTGCATGCAACTTATTTTTCGGCAAGCGTGTTTTTTGAATTGGATGAGCTGCACTCCAGGATCTGCATTAAAAAGTAAAAACGAAATCAATCGTCAAGTCGTAATCCGATTTTTATTTGAGTGATGAAATTATTTACAATGGAGAAGTGAATGAAGCATAAATAATTTTTAATTGATTGCTCTCAGGAAAAAATGTTCTACATTAATTCGTATCAATAAATCATTTCTCATCTTGAGGAGTTTTGTAATGCGAGTACAGATATTTATTTTCACCATTTTATTGATGAATATGTTTATGTTCATTGATTCGTCGGCTCAGGTCATGCCCCTGGTCTATCGTGTTGAGAACACCGGAGCTGATTTTCCGAATCCGGCTTTTCCTTCCGTCAGCGATCTCCCTGCTATCTCGAACTTACCCGATCCGTTCATGTGGGCCGATGGCAGAGGCCGAATGGCAAACTTTTCTGATTGGCGGTTACGGCGCGCTGAGATCGGTGCTCAGATCCAACATTATGAGATCGGGGAAAAACCGACCCGCCCGGACACGATAAACGCCAGCTATGCGAATGGAACGCTCACCGTGGTTGTGACGGTCAACGGTAAAACACTCACGCTCACTTCGGCAGTGAGCCTCCCGACGGGAACCGGACCTTTCCCTGCCGTGATAGGAATGAACAGTCCAAGCGGGAGTATCCCATCGACCATTTTTACCAGTCGCAATATTGCACGAATCACATTCAGTACCAATCAGGTATCGACGTATGGCAACCCTTCGAATACGAATCCCTATTACGTGCTTTACCCTAATCTTAATGTCAGCAATACGGGGCAATACAGTGCCTGGGCTTGGGGAGTCAGCCGCATCATTGACGGTCTGGAATTGGTTCAGAATGTTCTTCCGATAGACCTCAAACACCTGGCGGTCACCGGTTGCTCCTATGCCGGTAAAATGGCAATCTTTGCGGGAGCGTTTGACGAACGCGTTGCGCTGACGATTGGTCAGGAATCGGGAGGTGGAGGATACACCACCTGGCGTTTCTCGGAAACCATGGGGGCTGTTGAAACTCTGGAATCGACAGATTATAACTGGTTTATGGACGCCATGCGCGATTTTTCCGGCTTAGTTCCCAAGCTTCCGGAAGACCATCACGAGTTAATGGCGATGGTGGCACCGCGCGCATTGTTTGTGACCGGAAATCCGGGTTGGGTGTGGCTGGCGGATGAATCCGGTTATGTCGGCAGCAAAGCCGCAAAAGAAGTCTGGCAAGCTCTTGGAGTTCCTGACAGGTTCGCATATAGCCAAATTGGCGGACACAACCATTGCGATGTCCCCGCAGCTCAAATTCCGGAAATCGAATCGTTTGTGGATAAGTTCCTTCTTGGGAAAGACTCGGTGGTGACGAATGTTGCTACCTCTCCATATACGACCGATCTTACACCCTGGATTACCTGGACGACACCGACGCTAGCCAATGGGTCGTCTTCAATTAATTACGCATCATTACAGTATCCTCATGATCAACAAGGGGATATGGATACCAGTATTACCTTCCGTTGGAAGAAAGCACAAAATGCCGAAAAATATATTATCCAGGTGTCGTTAGATCCGGCATTTACAAACCCGGAGAGAAGTGATTCGACAACGACGGATACTTTAAAAACGATCAGCGGCTTACTGAAAGGTAAAAATTATTACTGGCGCGTGAAAGTAAAAGGCGCTTCTGGATTGGATCTCTGGAGCAGTGTGTGGAGGTTCAAGACGACGACCCCATTACCGGGGAAACCGCAATTATGTTCTGCGGTTCCGATGTTGGAAGGCCGGGCGGATTATATTACCTATACATGGAATAAAGTTCAATACGCTGATCAGTATTCAGTCCAAGCCTCCACGGATCAGACATTCGCGACGGTCACCAAGAGAACAACAACATCGGATACATCCAAATACATGGGCGGGCATGTCCAAGGAACAGTCTATTACTGGCGGGTTCAAGCAATCAGTTTTGCTGGCCCCGGTGAATGGAGCGACGTATGGAGCTTTAAAGCAGATGTCCTGGGAGTGAAAGAAGAAATGGGAACTCCGACAGCATATTCCATCAGCCAGAACTATCCCAACCCGTTCAATCCGACAACCACCATCAGCTTTGCTTTGCCGCAATCCGGATTTACAACACTGACGGTCTACGACATTCTCGGGAGAGAGGTTCATATGCTCTTGAATAAAAAGGTGGAAGCCGGGATTCACGAAATTAATTTTGATGCGACCAATTTCCAGAGCGGAGTCTATTTCTATAAAATTCAATCCGGCAATTTTAGTCAAATTAAAAAAATGGTGTTCATGAAGTAAGTGGGGCTTTCCCATGCAGCTCGCATGGCATGAGTGGCGTCCGCCAAGAATATGACAGCCCGGAATGACGGCGGAAAAAATTTAAGTTTCATGAGTTGATTATGGTTTACCCCGCAAGAAATTGCGGGGTAAATTTTTTCATCGTGTAACGACTCAAGTCATCCCTTCCTCCATGGTACCAGTGATTAGTTTAAAACAGATGGAAAACTAAAAATAATCACACGGTATATGATTCTCATTCTTCGATTTTTCTGAATCAAAGAAATTGTGATTTTCTTAACAATTCTCTGCTGCCCGATTTTTTATAAAAATCCACGGTTTACGTTTCTTCAAAGTTCTCTTCTAGACACCGTATTCTCATCAAGCTGACAGTGCGCCCTTCATTATATTATGACGATTTCGACTCATAATCCTTAACATTGAATACGTGAACAGAGGAAATTGCTCATAATGGTTCTGTTTGTATATCAAAAATAAGAATAGTAGATTTGGCAAGATATTTGAGATCTATTATACGCTGACGGTCTTTGAACATGAGTAATATCCCCTCTTGGAATCTGTTGTTGGCAGTGAAATGAGTAAGAGTCGATAGGAGCCTGCAATCGAACTACTTCGAAAAATTTTTCATCTTGGTTCTTGTCGTTAAGGGGGATGACGTGATGCAAAAAAAAGTCGAATTAATTGAACCTGTACCTCATACAAAAATAATACCATCCCCACCCGCCAGGAAACAGTATTCGAATATCCAAAACAGAATGTACGTCGTTCTCCTTCTCGTCCTGGGAATACTTTTCCCATATCCATCACTGAAGGCAGAACAGAATAAACCGGGTACTCTAGACGTCTATGATTTAAGTTTGACGCACTTACCGGAACTTGAGATTACTTCCGCTTCCAAGGTCGCACAGAAAGTCAGCGAGGTTCCTTCAACGGTTTTTATCATTCCCGCAGCGGAGATTAAAGAAAATGGATATATGACGCTTGAAGAAGCGTTATCGGATCTCCCCGGTTTTCAATTTAGATATATTGAAGGATTCAACAGCTCTGTTTTTCAACGCGGCATCCCGAATCAAAACAACCTGACGTTATTATTGA
>RPQN01000086.1 GCA_003819715.1 Ignavibacteriota bacterium
AAGACGATGCGTTCCTTGAGCAGCCGGGAAAAAATGTCAAATGATCTCTCGCCGCGGCCGGTTTGTTCAACGACAATGGGAACCAGTTGATTATAAATTGTTGGATATGCCATAATAATACCTTCCTTCTATTCTATTGACGAATAATTTTTTCCGGAACTTCTTTGATCGTTGCGGAATCCACGAGGAGTTTTAATAATTTATCGCCGATCAACCGGTCTTTAATCTGGTCTGAAGATTTGTAGTAGTTGATCAGACGATCCTTGGGAATTTTAATTTTGGCAGATTCCTCCTCCGCCAGTTTCTCCAGGTCTTCATCAGAAACGGTGACGTTCTCCGCTTGAATTAATTCTTCGCGCAGGAGCGCCCACTTTGCCTGATAGATGGCGTAGGCCCGGTTTTCTTCTTTAAACTTCTCCTCGTTAAATTCGGCAGGGAGGCGCTTCTCCGGATATTCATTCTTGACTTCTTCCAGAAGCCCGTCCAGGACGCTGCGGATAAGCGATTCCGGTACCTGGAATTCGTGCCGGCGGATAATTTCTGCGGTCAGCGAATTAATAACCTGCCGCTCGCTTTTTTCCTTCCAGTATGCGATGATCTCTTCATGGATACTGGAACGGAGTGCTGCGACAGTCGTAAATTTGTTTTTGGTGACCGTCGTGACAAACTCGTCGTTCAACACGGGCAGTGTCACCTTCTCGATTTTCTGGACGGTGATCTTCGTGTTCACGGTATGGGTATGTTCCTGGTGCTGGTGCTCAAACTGGACGGTGTACTCGCCGTTTTTTTTGCATTCTTTTAATGCATCTTTAAACGGCTGTTCCAGCTGTTCGTCGGCGAGATAAAACCGAATATTTTCGCTCTTCTTGCCGATCAGGGGCGCGCCGGTTTCATCGAGGTCCTGCAGCGTTGCGGTAACAATATATTCCGGAGAGGTCACCACTTCTTCTTCATCCAGCGTCGCGTTCGAGCGTTGAAGACGGACCAATTCTTTATCCACTTCATCATCGGTAATCGTGTGGACGACTTTCTCAACATCGATGCCCTTGTATTCTTTCAACGTAATGATCGGCCGGACATCGTACTGGATCTTGCAGCGGAAGCTTTCCCCATGTTTGTAATCCAGATCGATGAGGATCGGTTCGCCGATCGGCTTTAAATCCTTCTCGATCACGGCCTGACGGTAAAATTCGGTGGCAATTTCGTTCAGGGAATCATTCTCTATCAAATCGCCGTATAATTTCTTGACGATATCGATGGGTGCTTTGCCCTTCCGGAATCCGCGGATTTCAATCTTTTTCCGATATTCCTGATACGCCTTGTTGAAATGAGGTGCGAGATCTTCCGGCGTCGCTTTTATTTCTGCTGAGCGCAGGACATCTGACAATGACTCCACTGTAACTTCCACGTCGAACTTCCTTTATGTTTTGAATTGACCGTAGGCACGGAGGGACTTGAACCCACACGGATTACTCCACTAGCTCCTAAGGCTAGCGCGTCTGCCAGTTTCGCCACGTGCCCGTTGCGAAAAATGCCCAAGTCGCTCAGCGTCCCTTAAAACGCCTGCAATTGGGCGTTTTTAATATAAGAACCGATTGAGTGAAAAGCAAAAAGGGATTCTTTTGGAATCCCTTTTCAAAAACAGCACAACACAAGGCTACTTTCCGGTGCGCTGGAGTTCGTTCAGTTTTGTCAGGAAATCGACTGCCTCTTGTTTTGTCGGATCAAGCCCGATGGCGTTGTTGAAATATTCGCGGGCTTTCTGATAGTTTTTCACGTTCTGATGCGCCAGTCCGATCTGAATATTGGTCTTATAACTTTTTGGATTGAGGAGAAGCGCATGTTCAAAACTCTGTATCGCGCGTGCAGGGTCTGCGTCGCCCAGGAATGCAATGCCCAGGTTGTAATTAATTTCCCAGTAGTCGTTTCCCTTCGCGAGTGCCGTGGTGAGTACGTTTATTATTTCTTTGAAGTTGCTCTGCCTCATGTAGAGATTGCAGCTTTCGCGATAGGCACTCATGTAGAGTGTGTCTATCTGGTATGCACGCTGAAATGCAAAATTAGCGCGTATCGGATCACCGGTACGGTTGTGAAACTTGCCGAGGACAAAAAATCCATACGCAAAATTCGGGGCAATGAGCGTGATTTGACGGTACTTATCCTGCGCGTTCTGAATGTCCTTTGCCTTCTCCAGCAGCGCGGCTTCATCGAACATCTTCATGATTTCCGATGAGATATGCATTTCCCGGTTCAAAATGAGTACACGAAGCATGTCAAACCGGCCAATGATCTCAGGATCGTAACATTTGCGGAATATTTGTACAATTTCCTCTTTTGCGCTGGAGTAATTGCCGTAGTAATAATCGTTGACTGCTTTGAGCATGGAATAGTACGGCTGGGAAAATGATATCGTGTCCTTCTTGAGATTCGGCAGGAAGTCGATCGGGAAAATCGGCAATCGTGTCTGCCATCGCTCATTACAGATCCGGATGAACGTGTCGTATGATTCGGTATCGTTGTATTTCGCCAATCGTGTCTGATGCTCTTCGGGAATCCGGACCTTTAATTCTGTCGCCAGCGTATCGGCAAAATTGATCGATGAAAATGCCGATGCCAGTGTTTCAATCATATTGACGTACCGATAGCCGTTCTTGCTGGTCGCAGACCCTTCGATAATCCATTTGATATTTTGATCGTCTAAGGCATGCTGAAGTGAATCGCGTAAGGCTTCAGTCTGGTTGAGGGTGATGCGGCATCGATCGAGAATAGGGGCAACCGCAGTATCGAGCGAGCCGATATTCCATTCGGCACGCGGCAGTGAGTCGATGATATATTTAAATGTCGGCTTGAAGCCGTCCATCTGTGCAATCCGCATTTTGAGGTCCGTCTGCGGACTGGCGGCGGATGACTGGAATGCCGCTGCGGTTTCATTATAATACTCGCTGAAACAAAACGTGCGTTTTGACTTCAATTCGTCGTACTGAGCAAATATTTTTAAGTTTTCATTCGCCAGGATTTGTTCGTATGATCCGATCGCTTTTTTAAAGTTATTTGCTGCAATGGCGGCTTCTGCCTGCCTGGTCAGTTCGCTCATCGTCGAGTAGCCCGGCCAGAATTCCTGCGGGACTTTAAACTCCACCTGATGCATCGCCTCTTCCGTCGGGCATTGAAATAAAAACAGAAGATGGAGTTTGAAGGTCTTTGAGAATCCGAGCAGGATGGAATTATTCCCTCCGGCAATCAATTCGCCCTTCCAGGCAATAGGAATTTTCTTTTCGTCCTGATAGATATTTACTTTCGAAAGTTCTTCTTTAACAAAATCCTGATCAAGCTGCCAGTCTTCCGCCGGTGTCACCATAAAGTACGTATACGGACCGCTGTTGACATTGTCGCAGGTTAACGGCTGCTGCCGATTTTCGTTTGATAATTCGATCTTGATCGTCCTCGGTCCGCCCATCCCCAGAAAACCGGATTTTTCTTTTATCTTCAGTTGCACTGATGGCGCTTGGGCATTTAAGAGTGCGGTAATACAGAGCAGACCAGAGAGCAGGGACAAGAACCTGGTATTCATTTGAAACCTCGGGCAGTCAATGTGAATAGAAAAAACAAATTTCCTACGAAAAGAATATAGAAAAACTGAGCCGTAGATGCAACGATTCTTACCGGCCGCTCCTTGAATTCCTCCTCATTTTTTGGTACATCATAGATGTGGTGAAAATGATTTAATATTCGTCCCGCCTCGCTGCGGGACGAATGGTATTAAAAAGGATGGTTCGTTGAATTCTCTTTATATATTGCCGATTCTTCTTTTTTCCATTGTGGTGCACGAAGTCGCCCACGGTTGGATGGCGCTTCTGCTCGGCGATCCCACCGCGCGGGATTCCGGGCGATTGACACTGAATCCAATTCCGCACATTGATCCGATCGGTTCGATTGCGATACCGCTCCTTTCCTATATCACGGCCGGTTCTGTATTTATTGCGTGGGCAAAACCGGTGCCGGTAAATCCGGCAAACTTTCGTAAATTTCGCCGCGACGATATCCTCGTCTCTCTCGTCGGTCCGTTTTCCAATCTGCTTGTCGCGTTTTGCTGTGCTGCATGTTATGTGATTTCGGATCGGGTATTCGGACCGTTGGAATTGATCGAAAGCAATCTCCAGCGCGAAATTGCGGCTTTTTTCATCCATATGTTTGCAGCGGGAATCACATTAAATATTTTCCTTGCGGTATTTAACCTCATTCCCGTACCGCCGCTCGACGGTTCACACGTCTTGTCGTCCCTTCTTCCGGCAGAGATCGGCGAACGGTTCAGGCAGATAGGATTCTTCGGAATACTTCTTGTGATTATGCTGATGCGGCTGGACCCATTCCGGAATTTTATTCTGACCGTGGTTATGACCGTGCGAATTCCTTATGAAATTTTTATTAAACAATTCCTGTTTACCGCGTAGTGGAGCATCGGGGGTTTCATCGAAATTGACTTATCCATATGAAGTACATCGCCTATAAAGAAAATACGCTCTTGTGTGAAGATGTCCCGCTAAGTGAATTGGCTGAAGAGTACGGTACACCGCTCTATGTATACAGCAAGAATCAGATCATCGAACAATACCGTTATTTCAACAACGCGTTGGGCGACCCCCGTCATCGGGTGTGCTATGCATTAAAAGCGAATGCCAACCATCATATTTTAAAACTGCTGGCGAACGAAGGCGCGGGCGCGGATGTGGTTTCTGCCGGAGAGCTCTTCCTTGCGCTCAAAGCCGGATTTTCCCCGGCGGTGACAGTATTTGCGGGAGTGGGGAAGCGGGAAGATGAAATTGAGTATGCGTTAAAACAAAACATTTTTTCTTTCAATGTGGAGTCGGTGTCAGAACTCCATACGATTTCCCGGGTTGCACTTCGATGCGGCACAAAGGCCCGTATCTCGCTTCGTATCAATCCGGATATCGACGCTCAAAGTCATCCGTATATCACCACCGGACTCCTGTCGACGAAGTTTGGCATTGAAGCGTCAAAAGCGCTGGAAGTTTATGCCTATGCAGCAACGCTTTCTTCCCTGGAACTGGTAGGGGTCCATACACATATCGGATCGCAGATCACGAGAGTGGAACCGTTTATTGCGACGGCGAATTATATTACCGGATTGGTCGGCAAATTACGCGAAACGGGTATCCATCTGTCGCACATAGATTTCGGCGGTGGATTTGGTGTTCAATATGTGAATGCCGTTGAACACGAAGCAATTAAGCAGGAGGAGAATCCGAACAGCACCGTGCCGACCCCGGCGGAGTTTCTGGGAGCAGTGCTGCCAATCCTTCAAACGACGGGATGCGCCGTTTGGATTGAACCAGGCCGCTCTCTTATTGCCGATGCCGGCGTTTTGATCACTCGTGTCATTTCCGTGAAGGAAAATACGAATAAGAAATTCGTGATCGTGGATGCCGGCATGAACGACCTGATCAGGCCAAGCCTGTACCAGGCGTACCATCAAATTGTTCCCCTGTCCATTTCGACGTATGAATCCGAAAAGGTGGATGTGGTGGGGCCCATCTGTGAAAATACCGATTTTTTTGCACGTGAGAGAATGCTCTCGAAAACCAATGCCGGGGATTGTCTTGCGATCATGACAACCGGCGCATACGGATTTGTGTTAAGTTCGAATTACAACGGCAGGCTGCGTCCTGCTGAAATACTGGTCAATGGCGACCGTGTCCGCATTATTCGGCCCCGACAATTAATGGGAGAACTGGAATAATCGCCGTTGGCTTGAAGGACGGATCCGGTTGTTGTTCCTGATGCATGTGCTTCTGCGCTGGGCGCTTCAGAGGCGAAACAACCGCGGAATGTGAACAGTCAACCGTCTCATCACCCCCTCCATTTTATCATGATCCATCGTTCGAGCGTCGATCCCACCCCTCGAATAATTCATTTTGAGTTGTTCGTTTGTCTTTCTTACATTGGTATGGATGGTGAACGTCACAATGCCGGAAAATAATCTCGACAGAATGATGCAGCTGGTGGAAGAGTTCTTCGGTACGAAGGACGATCCTTCGCAGATCTCGGTGGATGAGAAGGTCGTACGCAGACTTAAAAAAATACATCCCGCCACCATGTCGGAAAAGCGTACGAGGAAAGGACCGGTTGCCTGGACTCTCGTTATCCCAACAACACATCAACTCATGGAACAATTTATTTCCGGAAAAATAAATGAGAGGGAATTGTTGTTCAAAACACCGCTGCGGTCGAAATATGATTCGCTCTATTTATGTTCGGCGTTTGTGCTTCCGGAATACCGCGGCAGCGGATGGGCAACACGGTTGATGAGCAGAGCAATAAACACTATCCGGAAGGACCATCCTCTGGAAAATCTCTTTTATTGGGCCCTGAGCAGCAAAGGAAAGAAATTAGCCCGTTCGCTGGCCAGAGAATTTTCTTTGCCTCTCTCCCGGCGGGTGTAAAGTTTAGAAGGAGCTTGAGAACGATGGGTCGACCATCGGGAATCCCTTAGGATAGTGCTGATGATAAACGTATACCATGGTTGAGATGCAAAGTACCGATTATATTTCCGATGAGGTGTTGTTTCAGAGAATGAAAAGCGATGATGCGAAGGCATTAAAAGCTCTCTTTGAAAGATATTTTATTGTCCTCTGCCGTTTTGCATTCAAATTTGTCCGGCATCCAGGGCTTGCGGAAGAAGCGGTGTCGGATGTGTTCCTCAATGTCTGGTTAAAGAAGGATGCGATCGTCATAAAAAACAATCTGAAAACATATCTCTATACCGCAGTCAAGAACCAATCATTAAACTACGTTAAGAAAAATAAAATCCAATGGGATGAACTATCGACGGCGGACCGGGAGCATCGAATCTCCGATTTGCATGCCGATACCTTGATTACCCATGAAGAGTTCAACAAGGACGTCAATGCGCTGCTTCAGAAATTACCGGAGAAAAGACAGCTCATTTTTAGAATGAACCGTTTCGATGGGTTAAGCTATAAAGAAATCGCGGAGATTCTTTCAATTTCGGTTCACACCGTCCAAAATCAGATGGTCGCCGCCGTCAAATTCCTGGCCGATCACCGTCCGCATCGTCATTAATTTCACAATATTCTCATTATTCTCATTCAATCCCCGCTTCCGCTGTCCCGGTAAGCTCCTCTTTAAAAAAAATCCACAACAGAATAGTAGGTTAAAGCCAGGAGAATTGTCTTCTATATTAAGAACGCACCTCCTTTCTTATCTCTCTAAAGGTGATATCATGCACAGCGAAGAATTTCTCGTTTTAGCGACCAAATATTTATCGAAAGAAGCGTCTGCCGGCGAGATTGATCAATTGAATGCTCTTCTTGAACAGAAGAACTATTCAGCATTGTTCAAATCCATCAGTGAACAGTGGGAGAAAGCGGCTGAGACCGGTTCACTCCCGCATTTCGATCTCACCCATGGGTTCACGGTATTGACGTCGAAGCTCCAAAATGCACAACCGTCATTTCGATGGGAGAAAGAAATGAGCTCGAAGAGGTTGTTTTTTTATCAGCCCTTCTCCCGAAGAATCGCCCTCTCATTTGCGGTTCCGGCGGTTTTGCTCATCGGTGCACTGGTGCTCATCAATGTGTTAAGGCAGAATCCGGCATCCATCACCTGGATTGAAAAGAGCACCGTCATGGGAGAAAAAAGTATCCTCACCCTGCTTGATGGAACGAAGATCACTCTGAATGCCGACAGCAAATTAAAGTATCCCGCGCGATTCGGTGAGGAATTGCGGGAAGTGTCCCTGGAAGGTGAAGCATACTTTGAAGTGACCCATGATGCAGGCAAACCGTTTGTGGTCCATACCGGAGATATTGCGACGACGGACCTGGGTACAAAATTTAATGTCAGCGCTTTTCCCCGCGAGCAAACCATCACTATCTCACTGGAAGAAGGAAAGATAGAGGTCTCCGCAAAAAATTCGAATAGAAAGAAAAATGAAATGATTTTATCGCCGGCGCAGCAGCTGGTCTATAATAAGGAGAAGGAAACGAGTACGGTAGGAGCATTCGATCCGGAGAAAGTGATCGGATGGAAGGACAATATCCTTGTTTTTGAAAATGAGCCGTTATCAGAAGTACTGGAACCTCTGGAACGATATTTCGGCGTCAAGTTCGAAATCGCGGACCGGTCGTTGGCGGGCCGGACGATAAAAGCCAATTTTAAAAATGAATCATTTTGGACGGTTGTAAAAGTTATTGAAAAAGCCACAGGATTAACCTATAAAACGAGCAAAGAGAATAATGAACTTAAGAAAATTGTTTTTTGTGAAAAATAGTACAGGACAAAAGTTGCGAACACTCAAATTTTGTATCCTCATGGGATTCCTCTTTCAATGCCTGTCCATCGGCAGGCTTCATGCGTCGCTCCAGGTCGAAGAGAAGAAACTGGAAGATGTTCAGGTGAAGATGCCGGGCCGGGACCTCTCTCTCGAACAGGCGTTTCAACTCATCGAACAGCAGTCCGATTTCAAATTCTTTTACATCAAAGAAGAAATCCCGTTCGGGAAAATCGTAAATATCATCAAGGAACAGGAATCGCTGTACCACGTACTCCAGGAGCTGGGAAAAGAATTCAGCCTGGCCTTCAACCGGGTGAACAATCAAATCGTCGTAAAAAAAGCCGCGGTGCAGCGGCCGGCCGCCGTCGTGGTCCAGGGGACGGTTTGCGATGCCTCAACCAATGAACCGCTGGCCTTTGCCAGTATCGTGGTTGACGGGACGCTGCAGGGAACGATGACCGATGCGAACGGAAAATTTACTTTGACCATTGCCCAGGATACCAGCCACCTCCGATGCAGTTATGTCGGCTACAAAACGGAAGTCATTGCATGTTCGGGGCGCCAGGGTGTTCCCATGCTCATCCGCATGGTGTCTATTGATATGCTCCTTCAGGATGTGACGGTCTATGCACACCGGATTGATGAATCCGAACAGACGGAAGTGAGCGTCCTCTCGCTCCAGAGCGATAATATAAAAAATATCACTTCTGCGATTCCGGATGTCATGCGGTCGATCCAGATGCTGCCGGGCGTCTCCACGAACAACGAGTTCAGTGCAAAGTTTAATGTGCGCGGCGGAAACCAGGATGAAAACCTGGTCCTCGTCAACGGCACACAGGTCTATGATCCGTTCCATATCAAAGAGGCGCCGAACGCAAGCATCGGCATATTTAATGTCGATATGATTAAAAAAATGGATCTTATCACCGGCGGATTCACCGCCCGGTACGGCGACCGCATGAGCTCGGTCCTCAATATAGATTACCGGGAAGGGAACCGCGACCGGATAAAAGGGACGGCGAGCCTGAGCATGACCAATTTCGATGCGGTCGTGGAAGGGCCCATCGGAGAGCATGGGACCTTCATTCTGGGAGGAAGAAAAAGTTATCTGGAATATGCGATAAAAATGCTCCAGCCGGATCCCGATGTCAATATCGGCTTTTACGATGTGCAGGGGGTGGTGGGATATGCGGTCAGCCCGCGCCAAAAGTTAATGCTGAAGTTCATTCATGCCGGGGATGATTATTCGTATTTGCCCATTCGGAAATATCAGGCGCCCACGACCTGGACCTACTATCAGAACGGGTATCCGGTACAAAATAAGCAGCAATGGAACGATTCTGCTCACAGCGACGCGAATTACTACAGTTCCATGGTCACGCTTCAGAGTACGAACATTCTTTCTCCGTCGGCAATTCTGAAATCGGAAATATCATTCTACGATCAGCGTGACGCCGAAAATTCGTACCGGGGGGAATCCGGTCGGTGGGAAGCCCTCTACATGCAAAACACCTATTTCTATAACTATCTGAGTGAAAATTTCTACCGGAACCATCTTCGTATTCAAACTCTTGAGCTGAATTCGACGATCGATATGCAGATCTCTTCGACGTACGGAATAAAATCGGGATTGAGTTACCAGCATCTCAAGTACGACCAGGATCAGGTCCAGCGGTATTTTTACGACGCGTCGTGGAATAATGATAATCATTTCCCCGATACGACGAGGCAGCTCACGGACAATGCGTATGACAACCTGTTCAGCAAAATCAGCACGCAGTCCTACAAGTACAGCGGCTTTCTCGAAAACAACATTCAGTGGAATGAACAGGTGCTTGTGAACATCGGCGGACGGTTCGATTACTTCGATCTCAACAAGGACCTGACCTGGAGTCCGCGGATCAATGTTGCGTACCGTACCGGTATGGGAATGGTCGTCCGGGCCGCGTGGGGGTATTATTATCAGTCGCCGATTTACCGCCAGATCGGCTCTCCCATTGCCTCCGATACCAATACGCAGTCGGAACGGGCAATTCATACGATTGTTGGAATCGATTATAATTTCATGACGGATCCGACGGACCAGCATTTTCTCAAACTGAAGATTGAGGGATACCGGAAACAGTACGACCGGTTAATTTCCGCCATGCAGAACGGCGAGGGGCTGGTGTACTATTCGCGAAAAAACGATGCGACAGGAAACGCGTGGGGGATCGACGGATGTCTCACCTATTCCGGTTCCGGATTTTATGGATGGCTCAGTTACGGATATCTCACCTCCAATCAGCAGCTCATCCATGACACGATCGGTCATTCATTCCCGCGCAGCACGGACCAGCGGCATACGCTTGCTGCGACCGGCGAAATAGAACTCGGCAGTCGATGGCTTGTCAATCTGCGTTTTGTCTACGGCAGCGGATATGCCTACACGCCGTCCGTCGCCGTATTCGATAAGCAGAAAAACTTCTGGGTCTGGCAGCAAAGCAATCCAAATTCGGACTACCTGCCGGCCTATAAACGGGTGGATCTCCGGCTCACGAGGGACCTCGAGATATTCGGGAAATCCACGTCCGTATTCCTCGATGTCAGCAACCTGTTTAATTTTTCGAATATCCAGGCGTACCAGTACCGGTTTGACAATAATGGACTGCCCAGGAGAGAAGATGCTAAATTATGGTCCATTCTTCCGACCTTGGGAATGACCGTGCGGTTCTGATTCCCTCGTCGTAAAGAGGATCAGAGGGATGGACTGAATTTTCATGACACACATTATTCGAATATCGGTTTTCTTCCTCATCCTGGAAGCAGGCCTCCCGCCGGCCTTTGCCGCACCGGGGGCAGCATCATCGCATCGGGAGGAGGAAACTCTTCAAGAAGTAAAAATAAAATTATACGGGGGAGATTATTCTCTTGAACAAATCTTCCGGCTCATTGAACAGCAAACGGCATTCAGGTTTTTCTACCTTAAGGAAGATTTGCCGCTTGAAGAAAAAATGAATATGAAGGTGCAGGATTGTTCCCTTTTTCAACTTCTTCAGGAATTATCGGGAGCATTCGATGTGGTGTTCAAGAGAATTGACAATCAAATTGTCGTAAAAAAAGCATTCCCGGTCCGGGCAAAAACGTGCGAGGTGAGCGGGGTGGTCCGGGGAGGGCAGACGCATGAGCTGCTGGTGTTCGCAAGCATCGCAGCGAAAAAGGTTCAGCTCGGAGCCGCAACGGATGCCAGAGGAAAATTCCTGCTGCACCTGCCGCGCGGAACGGATACACTGCGGTGCAGTTATGTCGGATATAAAACGGAGGAAATTCCCGTCGTGGTCGACAACGACCTTCAGGTGAACATCACCCTCATGCCCATGGATGTCCTTCTGCAGGATGTCACCATTTACGCTTACCAGGGAGGAGAGAACGAACTTGCGTCGGGAAACGCACTGAGTCTTCAGAGTGAAAAAATAAAAACCAGTACATCGATATTTCCCGATGTGCTCAGAAGCGTGCAGATGCTTCCCGGGGTTTCGGCGAACAATGAATTCAACGCCAGGTTTAATGTGCGCGGCGGAAATCCGGACGAGAATCTTGTGCTCGTCAATGGGACGCAAGTCTACGATCCCTATCATCTGAAATGGGCGGCAAATTACAGCATTGGTGTTATGAATACAGAATTGATCGATAAAATGGATCTGATGACAGGAGGGTTTCCGGCGCGATACGGAGACAAAATGAGCTCGGTTTTAAATATTGATTATCGGGAAGGAGATAAAGACCGGTATACAGGAAGAGCAAGTTTGAGTTTGACGGATGTTGATATTGTCGCAGAAGGACCGCTGAGTGAGAACGGGTCATTTATCGTTGGCGCAAAAAAGACGTATCTGGAATATATCTTAAAACTGGTCACTCCAAAAGCAAAGGAAGCAACCATCTTTCCGACGTTTTATGACGTTCAGGGGGTCGTGAGTTATTCATTGAACCCAGGCCAGAGATTGTATTTCAAATTTCTTCATGCCGGGGATGATCTTTCAAATGCTTTTCAAACACAGCAAAGCGGACCGTTTCAATCGACTTCAAATTCCCCCAGCGAGGGGTTGACCCAGACGCAGGTCTGGAATGATACAACCGACGCCCGGGCGCAATATTACAGTACGCTTCTTGCGCTCCAAAGTGTGAATGTGATTTCGTCTTCCACAATTCTGAAAACAGAATTCTCGTTTTACGACCAGCGTGAAAACGCGCTGGCGGTGAATAATCATTATTACCGGTACCAGGGTGTGAAACCGGGAGATTTTTATTTTAATAATTATACGACACATAATGATTATCATAACGACCTCCGTATCCGGACGCTGGAATTAAATTCCGCGCTTGATCAGCAGTGGTCATCGCACTATGGGATCAAAACCGGCATCAGCTATCAGCGTTTGATCTATGCAGAGGATCAAAATTATCAACGGACGATCGATCAGGCTGCAAATTACGGCTTTGGTCGTCATCCCGACACCACGATCATTCATCAGAGTGACAATCCGATGGATTTTGAAAATAATCAAATGAATACGCACTCATTTAAACTCGCAGGGTACTGTGAAAACATCGTTCAGGTGAACGATCAGATGCTCTTGAATATCGGCGGCCGGTTTGATTATTTCGATCTGAATAAGAATCTTACGTGGAGCCCCCGGGTGAATCTCGCGTATCAGATACGAACAGGACTGGCGATACGGGGCGCATGGGGATATTATTATCAATCACCGAACTATCGCCAGGTGGCATACCCCGCGGCATCCGACACCAACACACAGTCACAACGGGCGATCCATTATGTCCTGGGCGCAGACTATACCGTCGATCTTCATTCGAGCGGCCGCAGCTTTTTAAAAATGAAGGTGGAATTGTTTTACAAGAAATATGACAATCTTATGAGTGTTACACAAACCAGTCAGGGGGATGTCTATTACTCGCGAAAGAATGATGCGATGGGCGATTCAAAAGGGGTGGATGTGTATGTGATGTATTCGGCACCCGGATTCTACGGGTGGGCCAGTTATAGCATCCTGTCGACAGTTCAGGATGTGCTGAAGGATGCGTACGGTTCATTCCCGCGAAATACGGATCAAACACATACGCTTGCAGTTGTTGGAGAAATTCATCTGGGAAGTCAATGGAACCTTACAGTACGCTATACCTATGGAAGCGGATATCCGTATTCGCCGCAGGGTGCACGGTACAACACGACAACGTATCAATGGGACTGGTTTTCGGGACAGCCGAACTCAGAACGGCTGCCGTCGTACAGTTGTCTGGATCTGAGAATCACAAAAAGTTTTGAGATGTTCGGACTTGCGACATCGGCATTTCTGGATGTGAGCAATCTCCTCATGGCCAAAAATATTATTGCCTATCGATATCATATTGAGAACGGCCAGCCGGTGAAGAATGGAATAAATTTACCGCCGCTGGTTCCCTCCATGGGAATGTCGGTTCGGTTTTAATAACGGCCGTACCGGCAGTACCATTCCCCCTCAACGTACCTCCACCGTCAAAAATATTATCCCTTTTTTGATAATCGTACGGTTTTTGTTTACTTTATACCACAAACAATAAATTTGAAAGAGTGATGACAACGAACGAGAAAAATGATTTTATCCGCGAGATCATCGATGAAGATCTTAGAACCAATAAGTTTGAACAACGGGTGCACACGCGTTTCCCTCCCGAACCGAACGGCTACCTGCACATCGGTCATGCCAAATCCATCCGCCTGAATTTCGGAATTGCCCAGGACTATAACGGAAAATTCAATCTCCGGTTCGACGATACCAATCCCGAGAAAGAAGAACAGGAATATGTCGACTCCATCATTGAAGATGTGAAATGGCTGGGCGGCAATTTTGAAGACCGCTTGTTCTATGCCTCCGATTATTTTGACCGGATGTATGAATTTGCAGCGGCGCTTATTAAAAAAGGGAAAGCGTATGTCTGCGACCTCTCCGCCGATGAAATCAGGGCGACGCGCGGAACACTGACCGAACCCGGCAAGGAAAGCCCGTACCGGAACAGAACCGTTAAAGATAACCTTGAATTGTTTGAGCAAATGCGCGACGGCAAAATCCCCGATGGGACAAAAACCCTGCGCGCCAAAATCGATATGGCGTCGCCCAATATCAATCTTCGCGATCCGATTATGTACCGGATTGTCCATGAAGGGCATCACCGACAGGGAAACAAGTGGTGCGTCTACCCGACATACGATTGGGCGCACGGCATTGAGGATTCCATCGAAGGAATCACGCATTCCATCTGCACGCTTGAATTTGAGAATCACCGGCCGCTGTACGACTGGTATATCCATGAGCTCGGCATCTATCATCCCCAGCAAATCGAATTTGCACGGTTGAATATTACCTATACCGTATTGAGTAAACGAAAGCTGCTCCAGCTTGTCCGGGAGAACCATGTATCGGGATGGGATGATCCGCGTATGCCGACCATCGTCGGTTACCGGCGCCGCGGGTACACACCGGAATCGATCAAAATGTTCTGCGAAAAGATCGGCGTCTCAAAAAAAGACAGCATCATCGATGTGGCCATGCTCGAGTGGAGCATCCGGGAGGATTTGAACAAGCATGCACAGCGGGCCATGGCGGTCCTGAATCCGGTGAAAATTATCATCACCAATTATCCCGAAGGCCAGGTCGAGGAACTGCCGGCCGTCAATAATCCGGAGGACGAATCAGCCGGGACCCGTATTGTGCCGTTCAGCCGGGAACTCTATATTGATCAGGACGATTTCCGCGAGGTCCCGCCGCCGAAGTACTTCCGGCTTTCTCCGGGAACAGAAGTGCGGTTGAGATACGCATACATTATTAAATGCCAAAAAGTGATCAAGGATGCCGCAGGGAATATCCTTGAAATTCATTGTACGTACGATCCTGAAACAAAAAGCGGGCTTCCGACGGCGAATCGCAAAGTGAAGGCGACCATTCACTGGGTGTCCGCCCACGACGCAGTGAATGCGGAAGTGCGGCTGTATGACCGGTTGTTCATTAAGGAAAATCCCGATGAGGGAGAAGAAGGAAAAGATTTTCTTTCCAATCTCAATCCGAATTCATTGCAGGTCATTACCCATTGCAAAGTCGAACCGATGCTTGGGAACGCATTACCGGGAGAACGCTTTCAGTTTGAACGGACCGGATATTTTTGCGCCGATGTAAAAGATTCCAGCCCGGGGGCGCCGGTCTTCAACCGTATTGTGACGTTGAAGGACACGTGGGCGAAGATCGAGCAGCAGGGAAAGAAAAGCTAATTTTATCTATGGAGCTTGATGGAGCCCATCTTTAAGATGGACTCCATCAACGGAGGACTCCCCATGGAAATCTCTCCAAACAATTACTACCATATTTATAACCGTTCCAACAACCTGGAAGTTGCCTTCAAATCTTCAGAGAACTACGATTACTTTCTTTCAAAGTATTGCAAGTATCTTGGAGAAATGGTAGATACACTTGCATATTGTCTCATGCCTACACACTTCCATTTTCTCGTGTTTATCCGATCTGAAAAAACTGATAATATCAGGGATGCTATCGGCGTCATGCAGAGCTCATACACAACAGCGATCAATAAGCGATATGATCGGCATGGAAGTCTTTTCCAACTGCATACAAAAGCAAAACTTATCGAGCGAGATGAATCCTTGTTTACCATAACCACCTATATTCACCAGAATCCGGTTCGCGCAGGTTTAGTAAAGAAACTGGAAGATTGGGAGTATTCCAGCTACAGGGAGTACATTGGATTGAAGAATAACAATGTAATCAACACGAAGATTTTGCGGGAAAACTATTCGTCCATAGAAGAGTTTAAAATAATCTCTGAAGAGATGCTTTCCTCCGTTCAAGAGAGCTCCTATGAGCCATGAGGAACCCATCTTTAAGATGGACTCCTCATGGATGCTTACATCCGCAATACACCGCCGCTCTCCTCTCCATCATACAAATCATCCCGAGCGTAAACAACAACGCCTGTAAATTCTTGTTGCAGGGGAGAAGGTCCGATGAGATGAAAGATCATTATTCATTGAAGAAAAATCATTTATTGATCGGAATCACATGATAATTGACCTTTTTAATTAAATTGTTTACCGTTATTTACAGTTATCCTCCGGAAATTATTTCTACGCACTTCAATGAGATCTTAAAAGAAAAGCTGAGAGGCGGGGACTTTTCTTTTACGCAACGGGCGGCATCTGACAAACATAAAAGGAGAGGGCTATGTTTGCGAAATTGTTCATCGCTATCGCTGTACTCGGATTTTATTTTGCCTACAGCCAAAATCCATCTGTTCATCCATTACCCGGCACTCAACGGATTTCTCCGGATGACGAACGGGGATCAAGCAATACGGTTCTCGAAAGAAAGTTCGGCGAGACAATACAAATCCAATCCTTCAGAGATGATTCTCAAATCATCAGGAAAATTAATCTTAATGGAGAGCTTAACACCGTCGTTCTTCCATCTCAATCATATTCCGGCAGAGATGGTTTGTCTTCTGCGTGTTCCAGCGCGGATACGGTGAATTCGGTTAAAGTCACCATCGTTTTTGATAAACCATTCAATGACTTGAGTATGGGAAATAAAGATAATTTTGTCCGTCGGTATGATCAGCCCGATTCGGTCCATGCAGTTTTTACGGTACCTGTCGGGAAATATGATCTCTTTGTAACGTTTCCTGAAAAATCGAAAAGATATGTTTTCCGGGAGGGAATTTATATTACTGATACAACAACTTTAGTGGTTTCATCAACTGAAGCGAAATACTCGATAAAATATCAAGGGATCGATAACAACGGACAATCTCTATCAAGATGCCAGGAAAAAACCAGAACACTTCTTTGTGTTTTTCCTGATTCATCTGTTTTGAAAACCTGGATTCTTATGACGAGCGATGATTCAATACTGATA
>RPQN01000087.1 GCA_003819715.1 Ignavibacteriota bacterium
AGAATCGAGAATCAGCCGCAGGCTGTCAATGGGATGACGCCCGATCTCACCGACAAAAAAAGGATTCTTCCCTTTTGATCTTTGACGGGCATCGAGCATCAAGCTCACGGTTTGGGATGCCGGACGATAGAAATGAAGCGAGAGGACATCGATGTTTGTATCGGCGAGCGCTTCTTCCTGGATTGCCTGTCGGTGTGTTCCTTCAATGACCAGATGGTTTCTGTCCAGACTTTTGAGATAGCCTGCAATCTCCCTGGTCCAGGAAAAATTCGGAACTTCCAGTTCATTGCCGGTTTCCCAGCCGAGGATTGCCTTATCTTCGCTGTACGGGATGCCGGTGCAGGTGTTGACGCGTTTGAGGAGGTGTTCGATGGTCTTTTTAAAATCTGCTCTGACGAGAGAATCGGTCCAAAATGCCTCTTTCGGTTTCTGGCGGAAGCGCGCATAGTCTGCAATGCCGCCCCACCACCACCAATTGTCCACCAACGGGATAATGACACGGACTCCCAGCTCATTCGCAGCCTGCAGTACTTTGTCATATCCTTTGAACGCTTCTTCATTGAATTGTCCCGGACCGTCGACATGACGAATAATGAGCGCCGTGTCCATCGCTTTGCGCACGGAAGGGGTATACATCCGAACTACGTTTCCTCCCAATTGCTTGATGGCGCTCAGGGCATCGCGAATTTCAAATTCGTCTGCGATACGCCATGGATTGGGTGATTCAAACCGATGATCATCTTCAATATAATGAAGGTCGGGGATGTTGAACGAGATAAATCGAAGTTCCCGGCCGCCGTCCATAAGTTTGTCGCCGTGAACCGTGACAAATGTATTGAACTGACCAAATAATAATTGAACGCAAACGAGCGAACTCAATAGTGTTTTCACGAAACTCATCGTTATCCCATCTCCATCAGGAGGATAATACGATCTCTCCTACAGTATAAGAAATTTAATGGAATGGAAGAAAAATACCATCGAAATAATCCAATATTTTACGACGTCAAAATATTATTATTTTGTGAATAGTTATCAATACTATAGGGCAGCTGGAAATTGAAAAATTGAACGACAAGGAATTTGCGAAGTTTACGGGATTCAGGGTGCAGGGAATTTGGCATATCAATTGCGGCGATTAAATTAAAAGATCCGGAGTACTATGTTCGAACATGAGGGGATGATCGGCGAATTTCAAAATGCATTGGTGAATGGTATCCTCAAGCGATGGTACCCGTTCGTGCTGGATACTGAATTCGGAGGGTACTTCACGAATATTTCCCACGATTGGACCCTGCTGCCGGAGCAGGAAAAAATGATTGTTTCGCAGTGCCGGCATATCTGGACTCTCTCGAAAGCCTCCGAATTCTTACAAGACGAGAGCGATTTTCGTTCGATGGCCTTCTACGGGTTTCCGTTCCTGAAGGAAAAGATGTGGGATCATGAGTTCGGCGGCTTCTATCAGATACGAAGCAGGGAGGGCGGCTGGTCGGAAGTTGAAGGATGGAGAGATGAAAAACGGACCTACGGCAATGTGTTCGCAGTGTACGCACTGGCGGCATTATATGGCCTCACCCGTGATAAAGAAGTTCTCGCTCTTGCCCGGAAGACGTTTCATTGGATCGAAGACCACGCGTTTGATCCGACGTATAAGGGATATTTTCAGTTTCTGACCAGAGAAGCGCGGCCCTTTGACGATCAATCGGCGTATCGTTCAATCGCTTCAGATAATAATGAACGGGGATATAAGGACCAGAATTCTTCCATCCATTTGATGGAAGCATATACCGAATTATATCATGTCTGGAACGATCCCAAATTATATACGCAATTACAATCCATTCTGGAATTAATCCGGGACACCATGGTCTCCCGGGAGGGCTCCCTCCGGTTATTTTTCCACCGTGACTGGAGCCCGGTTTCATTCCGGAATTGTCCCGAAGAAGAGCGGGAATCAAATTACGGTCTGGATCATGTTTCGTTCGGTCACAATGTCGAGACCGCGTTCCTCATGCTGGAGGCATCGTATGCCCTGGGACTGGAGAATGACCAGCGCACATTGACGGTTGCAAAAAAAATGCTCGACCACGCACTGCTCAACGGGTTTGATGAGGAACGGGGAGGATTTTATGACGGCGGGTATTATTTTAAGGGCCAAAAGAAATGCGCGATCATTAAAGAATCAAAAACCTGGTGGTCACAGGCAGAAGGTCTCAATGCCCTGATCTTATTTGCACACCTCTACCCTCATGAGGAAAAATATGCAGAATATTTCCGGCGTCAATGGGCGTATGTCAAAGAATATGTCATCGACCCCGAACAAGGTGATTGGTTCGAGGGAGGATTCGATAAAGAACCGCACTTTCGGACGGGGCTCAAAAGCCATATATGGAAATGCACCTACCACACATGCCGGGCGTTGATGAATTGTATTTCACTGCTGAGAGAAGATTCGGCGAGCCCCATCGTCCGGATGGCAGGTCACTGGCGCTCAGTTGAAAACCGGCAGCAAAATAAAAAACCTGCTGTCCATGTTCCGCAACTCTGATCAGCAGGCTTGCCGCATTGACGGGCATTGAAATCATTTCTTCCGCGATTCATCATTCCTTTGTATAAGATTCATCCGTTGCTCCACACAGACGCCGCTCCGGAGACCGTCTTCGGGAGTATGCAGCACATAATCCAGCAGCCGGTCAGCCGATGAAACGGCAACGTGCATGCGTGTGTCCGATGAACCATAGTAAATCAGGACTCTGTCGCCGGGAAGTTTGACCCATCCGTTGCTAAAGACGACGTTGGACACATCCCCGATCCGTTCCTCGCCCTCCGGAGCCAGAAAATACCCGCCGGGTCTTGCCACGACTTTTGATGGATCTTTCAGGTCGGTCAGAAACAGAAACAATACGTACCGGAGGCCGGCGGCGGTATTCCGTACGCCATGGGCTAATTGCAGCCAGCCTTTTTCTGTTTTAATCGGTGCAGGCCCCAAACCGTTTTTCACTTCTTTAATGGTATGATAGAGCCTGTCGTCGATGATGATCTCACTGTCGATCTGCGCCGGATCCATGCTTGTGGAAAGGCCCCAGCCGATGCCGCCGCCCGAGCCCGCTTCTATAAAACCATCCTGGGGACGGGTATAAAAAGCATATTTTCCGTGAATAAATTCCGGATGGAGGACGACATTGCGCTGCTGCGGCGATTTGGTCACGAGGTCGGGCAGCCTCTCCCAGCGAAGAAGATCCTTCGTCCGGACAATGCCGCATTGAGCAAGTGCCGATGAGGTGTCCGTCCGCGGAGCGTCGCTCTCTTTACGCTCCGTACAGAATAATCCATAGATCCATCCGTCTTCGTGTCTGACCAGCCGCATATCATAGACGTTGATATCCGGGTCGTTTGTTTCCGGGAGCAGAATGGGTTTCTTCCAAAATCTAAAATGATCCACGCCGTTGGATGATTCTGCGATTGCAAAAAAGGATTTTCGATCGACTCCTTCAATGCGCACGGCCAGCACAATTTTCCCCTGGAATTCCATTGCGCCGGAATTGAATGTCGCATTGACTCCCAGGCGTTCCATCAGGAGCGGATTGGTTTGAATGTTTAAATCGTAACGCCATGAAATGGGAACGTGATCCGTCGTGATGACGGGATACTTGTACCGCTGAAACACACCGTTCGTTTTTTTGACCGGCACGTTTTTCCTGCTCAGCAATTTTTCCTGATCCGCCAGTAATTTCCGCACGTTCCTGTGGAAGAGTGGTTCTTTGGATTTGGTGCTTTTCATGGTTGTATTCCAATCTATTTTGAGATTGAAACGGTGTTCGCTCCCGTCATGATCTCTGCAGGCGGGGGTGCATCGTTCACCGGAACGCGCTCATCGAAATCTGCCGGGATCGTTTGCTTGCTCAAGTTGTCCAGATTATTCCACCAAGAGAACTTTAAAATGATCGATAAGAGCAGCACACTCACCGTGACCGAGATCAATGTAGGATATTCTTTCGTTACCAGGGCAATAGGCAGAATGACGAGCGAGGTCTGCCAGGCCATACCGACAATCACGTTGAACATATCCAGTTTAAAATTTCTATTAGGCTCAAAGTCCGGGTAGTAACGATGGACCTTGTTGATCACCGGATTCCAGAATCCCCATGGGCGCACCTGCATATAAAATTTCATCAACACAAAATCCGATTCAGGTTCCGTCAGGAGACTGCCCAGGATGCATCCTGTCAACGAAATGAAAAAGATTGGCGGAAAGGCCATAATCGCCGGGAGGGATGGAATGGCCGCAGGAAGGATCATCGATGCTGCGATGCCGGAGATCATTCCCCAGAAATATCCATAACCGTTCAGCCGCCACCAGTACCACTTTAAGATGTTGGATGCGGTATATCCGCCGTAAAGGGCGCTCACGATCCACAACGTTACCTGATTGATCGATTCAACCATAACACCGAAGGCAAAACCGATCAGCACGAAAGCGACGGTGGTGATGATGCTCAGGGTGACATATTTTTTTTCGCCCGCGTTCGGATTGATAAACCGTTTGTAAATATCATTGACGACATACGCGGGAGCTGCATTAATCGTGGCGGCATAGTTGGACATAAATGCGGCCATTAATCCTGCCAGCAGTAATCCCACCAACCCGACCGGCATCACGCTTTTGATAATGTGAGGAAGGATCATCTCGAAATCGATGTTGGGTCCCATCGCGTGGAGCTGGGGTGAAAACGAGACCAATGCCAGGACGGTGATTCCGGAGATCATCATATACCGGGGGAAGATCAGCACCAAATTAACAAACCAGTTCATTTTCGCGGCCTCTTTGGGTGAGCGTGTCGCGAGAATGCGCTGCATATCATAATTCGGGGCGGGGCCGGCTGCGCTCTTTAATATTCCCTGAAAGAGGACCATCATAAAAAAGAGTCCAAACAATCCATATCCATCCTGAGAAATTTTTGTATTAACCGCATCGATCAACCCCGTCCAATCGAGGTTGAGATGCCATCCGAAAAATGGGGTGAGCCAGCCCTCCGGGACCATGCGCCGCAGTTGTTCGGGCGAGATGGATGCAAAAGCCAGAAAGCCAATGGAGAGAGAGGCGATGGTCAACACGATGAACTGGAGGAATTCGGTGATGACGACGCTGAACATGCCACCCTTGGCTGCGTAAACCGCCGTCAATGACATGAGAATAATCGCGTACGTATCCGGCGATATGTGCCACGGGAAAAAAATTGCGGCGAATTTTCCAATTCCTTTGAATGCATACGCAATGAAACCGATGACGCTGACCAGTGCAAAGATGACCACGCTGATATGGGAAAGGTTTGCTCCCGTACTCGTGCCGAATCGTGTCTTAATCCATTGAGCGCCCGTCATGACATTCGATTTTCGCAGCCAGATGGAAAGGAATGCCATCAGGAAAATTTGATTGAACGTCGGCCATATCCACGGCAGCCAGACACTTTTAAAACCGTAGACGAACAGGACGTACACCAGCCACATGGTACCCGTAATGTCAAACATGCCTGACGCATCGGAGATACCCAGGATCCACCAGGGCAGTGAATTATTGCCGAGGAAATAGGAATTCATGTTCCTGGTCGCCCTACGGGATACGACAATCCCCAGCGTTATCGCCAGAATGAAATATCCTATGATAATACCCAGGTCAATGGTCGAGATCATCGTATTTCAGTTTCGTTGAGGATAAATTAAATAAGTATGCAGAGGAGGAACATAAATGATGCCACAGAGGAGTTGCTCTTATCGGTACCAATTCATTCGAGCCGGTACGCATTGGTTATCAGCTTAATAATTCGTTATGGAAATAATAACCAAAAGTAACGATCCGATGAACGAAAAAGAGTTAAACGAAATAATTCCAATCGGCAGGTTCCCTGCATCAATTTCAACGTTTTAAAGTGACTCGGAATTTTTCTTGATGTAATCAATTAATTCATCGACTTGCGCAAACGCAAGTGCGGTGCAGGTATCGGCAGCGCCGTAATAGATTGCAATCCTGCCCGTGACGGCATCGTACAAGTTGGCGCAGGGGAATACGACATTGGGAACAAAGCCCGTTGTCTCATACGGTTTTTCAGGAGTGAGGAGATAATCACGGGTTCGATAAAGCACCCTGGCGGGATGGTCGATATCGAGAATGACTGCGCCGTAACTATAGACAAATCCGTTGCATGTGGTCGAGACGCCATGATAAAATAACAACCATCCTTCCGTGGTTTCAATCGGTATCGGTCCGGCACCAACTTTGACGCCCTGCCACCACCCTTGTCCTCCTTTTCCCATGACAAATTTGTGCTTCCCCCAATGGATAAGATCCGGACTTTCGCTTATGAAAACATCGCCGAAGGGTGTATGTCCGCTGTCGCTGGGCCTGCTGAGAAGAAGGTATTTGCCGTTAACTTTTCTGGGAAATAAAACTCCGTTCCGGTTAAACGGCATCAGCGGATTCGGCAGGCGTACGAATGTCTTGAAATCACTTGTTGTTCCTAATCCGATGGATGCACCATGCATATCGTCGCACCAGACGATATAATATGTCCCTTCAATTTGAACAAGGCGGGGGTCATAGGCATAACTCGTTGGATTGGGTTTTCCGTTCTCGTCCACCCACAAGATCGGGTCGGGGCCGATTTCCCATGTCAGGGCGTCCTTGCTTTTTCCGTAGAACAGCGTCGCCCTGCCGTTTTTTTGATCAGCTCTGAAGACACCGACAAATGCTCCTTCATACGGCATGACCGCACTATTATAAATCCGGGCGGCTTTGGGAATGGGATTCCACCCGAGAATTGGATTCCTGCTGTACCTCCACACAGGATCGAGACAGCCGGACGGTTTATTTTCCCATGGGATATGCGGTAATTCATTGCCAACAATGGTTTTCTTCATTTTTTATCCTTGATAAAGATTTAAATCCGGTGGAGAGTCCCCGTCAACTGAACAGAAAAACGCAATGACTGTTATTTTAATAAAGGATATATCAATATCCGTTCCAGCAAATTTATGTGAATGCGTTTAGAATATAATATTTATTCTTGAAATACTGTCAAAAAAACGAAGAGATTACTATTTGACGGGATATTAGTTTAGAATTTAACAATATTCCATCACTGGCATAGTATTAGTTTAATAAAAGGGGGCGTGAGATTGTTTTCCATAAATGATATTTCAACGATAAGATTTCTATGAGAACAGTGTGTTCAATTATTCTCCTGATGTTTCTTCCACAAGCCGGAGTTCATGCCAAGGGTCTCGGGAAAACATTTGTTGCAGCCGACCATCCCTTTATACAGTATGAGGGCCGCTGGGAGCGAACCGATCCTTTGCATCCGAAATTTTCCTGGCCGGGGGTGTCGGTCTCTGCGGAATTTTCAGGGACCACGATAGGGATCATTCTGATCGACTGCACGAATTATTACAACGTTTCCATCGATGGCGCTTTTCACGGTGTTTTTCACCCGGGAAAGCCGGGTGAAGCGGAATATATTCTCGCCGATCATCTGGAACGCGGTCATCATTCCATTCTCCTCAGCAGAAGAAATATAACCTTCGATGAGATTTATTCTTTCTGCGGATTCATCCTGGATGAGGGGGAACAGCTGCTGAAGCCGAACGCCCCTTTGAAACGCAGGATAGAATTTATAGGTGATTCGTTCACTGCCGGGGAAAGCAATGAGACAACGGAACAAAGCCTGCCATGGGAAGCACGCTATCCTGTGACCAATAGTGATAAAGGATTTGCGGTGAGAATTGCGAATCATTTTCAGGCCCGCTATATGTTAACCTGCCGTTCGGGCAGCGGCATGGTGTGTGATTGGCGGGGAGATCCTCAGCAATCTCTTCCGATTCGATATCGCCGCACCTTTATGGACTCCGATAAATTTCAATGGGATTTTTCACAATGGGTTCCGGAGGTCGTGATCATTTGTCTGGGGCTGAATGATTTTTCCGGACTCAAGGATTCCCTTGGCCGGGTACCGGAGAAAAATTCCGAACTCTTCAGGACCACGTACCGCCGGTTTATTGGAACGGTCAGATCCGTGTATCCCCACGTCACTATCGTTGCGGTAGCGGCTTTCCCCGAGTGGATCCGCACACAGGTCCGAAAGGTGGTTGATGGCGAAATTCATTCGGGGAAGAATGATGTTTTTTATACGCAGTTTGATGAATTTCCCGGAGGCTACGTCGGCAACGGCCACCCCACGGTGGAGACGCATAAGAAAATGGCCGATCAAATAATTGCTTCTCTGAAATCTTTTCATGTATTTGATCCGGCGTTAAAATAAATTGATAAGTTCGTTCAAGGAGCGTGTGATGAAGCGGCGCGTACTGTTGTTCCTGGAGTTCATGATGTTCGCAACGATGTCGGTGTCTGCGTCGACAATGATTTCTGCGAACAATCCGAACATTCACTATTTCGGGCGCTGGGATTTTTCTGATTCGCTTGCGCCGTCCCACTCATGGCCGGGAGTCTGTGTCTATGCGGAATTTGAAGGGACCTCGATCGGCGTGGTCATGAATGATAATTTTTGTTATTACAATGTGATCATCGACGACACGTTGACTTCCGTCTTCCATCCTACGTCGGCATCCGTTTCATCATACATCGTTGCATCCAATCTGGCCGACAGGCCGCATACCATTCTGTTGACGAAGAGGAATGAAACCACCGGCGCAAAATATTCTTTTCATGGCTTTATCCTGGAAAATGGAAAGAACCTGCTGAAGCTGCCGGAGAAACCGACCCGGAAAATTGAATTCATCGGAGATTCCTATACCAGCGCATCTGGAAACGAATGGATTGATAACACAAAACCGATGGAGAAAGAGGCGCAATGTACAAATATATACGAAGGATTCGGCCCGATAACGGCGAGGCATTACGGCGCCCAGGTCCAGATGACCAGTCAGGGAGGGTATGGACTCCTTCTGGACTGGCAGGGGAATTACAGCAACAATATTCCCGACAAGTTCGACAGGACATTGTGCTATTGGAATTTACCCAAGTGGGACTTTGAACAATGGATCCCCAACCTGGTGGTGATCTGTCTCGGGCTCAACGACTGCAGCGGATTTAACGGGTATAATCAAACAGTCGGAAGAGACAGCACGTTGATGTTCAAGCAAAAGTATCACGACTTCATTGCAAAAATTCGAACGGTGTATCCCGGAGTAAAAATACTGGCCGTTGCCGCCGATCATAACGACTGGATTCGACAAACGATCGCCGACGTGGTTACCGAAGAATACGCATCGGGGAAGAACGATGTGCATTTTACTTCCTTCCCTAAATATGGAACCGGCGCGTATGTCTTTGGAGATCATCCGACGGTGGCTACGCACCACCTCATTGCCGATCGGTTGATCTCGGCCATCGATACCTTGGATGCGTGGAATCCTTCCGTCATCGATACGCTGCCGCCGCGGATGGTCAATCTTCCCGTCTCGCCATTTACTGTATACGATACCGCCTTTGTCCTGAAGTTCGAAACGGATTCCTACGCGATCGTGCATTACAGTCAGCAGGATATTCCCTTCAATCAAATGGAGTTGACTTGCACAACGACGGGAAGAAGAAACCATTCGACCCTCCTTTACGGCCGTCACCGCACCATGAGTACGTATTATTTCCGTGCGGTCGATATCCATGGAAATGAAATGAAAACGTCGGCAGTCGTCCAGTTTCAGGTTGATACATTACAGTACAGCATCCCATGGACGTCCGAGCGCTACCAGGATGCCGGCTGGTTCACCGGTACGGCTCCGCTGGGGACACTCAACGACGGAGTGAACAAGACGGTGTTCTCCAGAGTCACGGCCGCGTATCTCAGGAAAAAATTTTCCCTGGACAGTGTGAAGGTTCAGGGATTCGCGCTGACCATGAAGGGACATGACGGAGCAGTCATCTACATCAACGGAGATGAAGTGTACCGTATTAATATGTATCCTGATTCCGCCATCGGGTATCAGTCACTGGCGATGGGAGTGCCGTCCACTTCAACACAGGTGATGGGATTCAATTCTAAAAATGGTCTGCTGAATAAGCTGAAGGCCGGTGAAAATCTTATCGCGGTCGAGATTCATCCGAGTGATCCGACGAGAGACATCGCATTCGATGCAAAATTCTATGATGCTCAGAATAAAAATTATTTTCATCTGGGATCGAATTGGAATTATTCTGCCCGGGGAAGCATCCCTGTTTCACAGATCGGAGAAAAAACAAGCGGTGTTCCCGAAACTCAAAGCAGTGCACCTCCTGCCCGATTTCAGCTTCTGCAAAATTATCCCAATCCCTTTAATCCATCAACGACGATCACGTATATCCTTGATCGGGATGGATGCGTCCACATCGACATTTATAATTCGCTCGGCCAGAACGTATCAACGTTCGTGAACGATCATGAAACTGCCGGAATACATTCGGTCTCATTTGATGGCCGGCAATTTTCGTCCGGCGTATATTTCTATCGGTTGATCTCCGGCGAAAAATATGATGTAAAAAAAATGTTATTCATCAAATGATTTGGAAGCTGATAACATGAGCCGGGTTTGCTTAACGGAGGAGGTCAATCCCATGGAGAGAATGTCAACTATCGACAAAAATTAATGATGAGCGTTTTATTAGAATAATATGAGTTTATTGAATTGATAATTTACAAAACAGACAGATTATGGCATTGTGCCCTTTTTTATAACAAAAACTCGATAGGTAATTCCTTTTTTCTGGCATTAAGTGTGTTTTGTATTAAGTGATTTAATCCTTGTGAATTCCATTCAAAATGGATAGGTCCAACCGCGAACGTTGATTATTGCTTTTTTTAACATTTCGTGCTAAATGGTTGCTCGTGAATTTCTATTCAAATAGCTTAAGTGCAACCCCGAAGAAAAACACGGTATTACTTTCGATCGCCAAAAAGAAGGTTCAAGAAATATATCCCGATTTTTCATATCACTTAATGCACTATTCATTCACAAAAAATTTTCAGGAGGAAGTATGAAACGAGTCCTACTGTTATTGTTGGTATCGTCTTTTGTTTACACGCTTGGCTTCGGTCAGGTGTTTGCAAATTTTGAGACGAATTTGAACGATTATAAGGACAACGCCTGGGGCGGCACCGCCTTTAGCGGTGTTACCCGGGTCGTCGATCCGACCAGTAAGAGTGCCGGCGTCATGCAAATTGCATTGAATCTCACGAAGAAGACGAACGGCTCACTGGGATTAAACAATGCATTGTCCGTTCCTGCCGGAGCTCAATTTGTGACCTATTGGGTGTATCTCCCCGCAGTTGTACCGGATAGTCTGGTTATTGGGATATACGCGCAGGACAATAAGAACTGGGTGTGGACTGAATCACAGATATACGCCAAGGATATTCCAAAACAAAAATGGTATCCTATATCAAATCCTATCGGTGCTCGTTATATTGCAAACTCGAGTTTCGATATTGTCGCCGGCAAACTGCTGACCGGTATTCAGATTGCCAACTGGGATGTGAACCATGCAGACAGTATCTGGTCCGGCAATATCTTAGTCGATAACGTTTCATGGGAAGGTGTTCAACCAAACGTGATCGCGAATTTTGAGACTAATCTGGGCGACTATAAGGACAACGCCTGGGGCGGAACCGCGTTTGCCGGTGTTACCCGGGTCACCGATCCCACAGGGAATGGTGCCGGCGTCATGCAAATAGCATTGAACCTTACGAAGAAAACGAATGGCTCTTTGGGGCTCACCAACGCTGCAACGGTACCGGCGGGAACCCAGTTTATTACGTACTGGGTGTATCTCCCGGCAGTGGTACCAGATAACCTGGTCATCGGTGTCTACGCACAGGACAACAAGAATTGGGTATGGACGGAATCACAGACATTCGCCAAGGATATTCCGAAACAAAAATGGTATCCCTTGTCCAATCCCATCGGCGCGCGTTATATTGCGAATCCGAATTTCGATATTGTTGCCGGCAAACTGTTGACCGGAATCCAGATTGCCAATTTTGATGTGAACACCGCGGACAGCCTATGGTCCGGAAATATTTTAGTTAATGATGTAGCGTTCTTATCTGAACAAACCGGAGCATCGTGGGTACTGGTTGATTTCGAATCCGCTGCCGCCGGCACGAATGGATTTTCCATTCCGGGATACGGCGCAGCCGCAACTGCCGCGACCAGGGAAAAACCTGCAGCAAACGGATATATGAAACTGGCCATTGATCCGACGAAAGGATCGCCGGTCGGGCAATGGGCCGTGATCAAAAACGATATCAGTATTCTGGATACCATTACAAAAAATCAGGTGGGACGCGATTCTCTGATCGATGCAGTCGGAATTGATATCCTGGTTCCTGCAAATTATTCCGCTTCGACGGTCGGCATCGTGTTCCAGCCGAACGATTACGGCTGGCCATGGCTGCAAACCAATATCCCGGTGAAGGATAGCGCGGGCTGCGTTGCTCCGGGCAAATGGTCGACCATTAAGTGGAAAGTTTCCGATTGGCCCCGCGATACCATCGTCAATGCAAAAGTAAAAGGTACGTTCTGTGTGCAGTCTTCAGCAGCAGGCACTACGCCGTATGAAATCGATTTTGATAACCTGACACTCTACGGTATTCCCCAGCCGTCAGGACAAAATCTTTCTCCGAAATTGGTCGTAACAACCGATACGGTAAAAGCGAACGGAACGAATAAGGTCGTCAATTTTGTAAAATTTGAATGGATCGATAACACTCTCGGGTCAGAAAAATATAATATCTATATGAGCAAGGTCGGGCCGATCAATAACCTCACATCGACTGATGTCGTGAAAATTGCCACCGACATTGGCCACGGACTTCAGGTTTATGGATACCGCCCGTATTCCACCAACGGCGATTCGGTAACATTATACTTTGCGATTACCTCGGTGGATAACGGCAATGAATCCGCACTGAATTCCGTGAGCAAGGCGGGACCGATCAGGGTGAAAACAACTCCGACGTTTAAAATTCAATATGTCGGAAATTTTGCCAGCAAATTTGTCCTGGATGGGACCGACGATGAATTTGTACCGTACAAGTCGACACAAATTAACCCTGAAAGTTCCGGCGGCCCGAATCCATGGGTCAAGACAAAGGGTTCTGATACATTGGACTTAAATTTCCACGTCACGATGATAATCGATAGTAAATATCTTTACATCAGCGCCGATGTCGACGATGATGATATTAATACGGTGACGACTTATCAAACCTGGCAGGGCGACGGACTGGAATTCTTCATGGGGATGTACGATTTACGAAAGATGAATGCGTGGCATGGGAAGAATTTCGTGAATGCCAACGGTGATGTGAGAGTCGGCTGGAATACATTGAATCAAATGACCACCGATGGTTCCTCGGTGAAAGCATGGTCCGGCGTCACCTATGCCCTGTATCAAAAAATATTCGGTTCGAGCGGATATATCATTGAAGCGAGACTGACGCTGGATTCTCTGGCCGCGGGGAGTAAGTTCGACGCAGTCACCAATGGCTTCCAGTTCCCGCTGTTGATCAATTGCAATGACATTGATCCGGTGGTGGATCATGATGTCGCCCGCTCTCAAATCCTCCAGGTTGGTTCGAACGATGCAATCCATCTGAAGGCCGATGTGGATCAGGAATGGCTGCGGCCGCATACGTGGGGTATTGCCGAAGTTATCGGTGCCCCAACCGCGGTGAATAATGAAGCGGCAATTCCCTATGAATATAAACTCGAAAACAATTATCCGAATCCGTTTAATCCTTCAACCACGATCAATTATTCGTTGAAGAATCAGGGTTCGGTAACGCTGCGGATTTACAATCTGCTGGGCCAGCACGTCGCAACACTGGTGAACGAAGTACAGTCCGCCGGTCCGCACAGTGCAGTCTTCGATGCCAGCCGGTTCTCTTCCGGTGTCTATTTCTATAGCATCGAATCCGGATCGTTCAGGTCTTCGAAGAAAATGCTGCTGATGAAGTGATATTCGTTGCAGGAAGGGCAGGATGGATCATCCTGCCCTTTTTTTATGAACGAAAATATCTTAACGTTCAATGTGCAATTCAAACCCTCCATGAACAACAAACGGTATTCAGTGCCGGACCGGATGAAGGGACCAGTGGAATATATCTCTGTTAGCCGTTCAAGGATAAGGAGCATGAGAAGAACGATAGTTCGTACGATCTATGCGGGTGCGCTGCTTGCACTCTGCGTGCTGATAAGTGTTGCGGGAACAACGGGAAAAATTTCCGGAAAAATTACCGATGCCACGACGAATGAATCTCTGGTCGGCGCCAATATTCTGATCAATGGGACCGCTCTGGGCGCTTCGACCGATGCGGACGGTGATTACTATATTATTAATATTCCGCCCGGAATTTATTCCGTCACCTTCAGGATGGTCGGCTATACCGCGAAAGTGATCGAAAATGTCCGCGTCCAGGTCGATTTAACCACGGCCGTCAATGTCTCGCTGAAACAGACTGCCGTCGAAATGAACGATGTGGTCGTGACGATGACGCGCAAAGAAATTCAAAAAGATTTATCCTCGTCCGAACGAAGCATGCAGACCGATCAGATCAGTGCGCTGCCTGCGAGAGATGTCGCCAGCGTGCTCAGCCTGCAGGCGGGAGTCACCAAAGACGCCGGCGGTGAAATTCATATGCGGGGAGGCCGTTCCTCGGAAATCAGTTATATGGTCGATGGCGTGCAGGTGATCAATGGTCTCGATCGGAGCAATGGAATTTCCATCGACGATCAATCGATCGAAGAGCTCAAGGCAATTTCCGGAACGTTTAACGCAGAATACGGGCAGGCGCTGTCGGGGATTGTCAATATTGTTACAAAAAAAGGCGCGGATAAATTTTCTGTCACTGCCACCGGATATGCCGGCGATTATTTAAGTTTCGATAACCTCTATTCGGTCATGACGAACCGGGAATGGGCGACCATGGCAGCAGAAGCGCTGACGTCCGGCCGGTTTGACGGCACCTATTTTATGCGTTACGGCATTACCACCTATGAACAATTCATGGAAATGGTCCAGCAGCGCCAGAAGCCATGGGAAGCCACCGAACGGTACCTTGATAAATACAATCCGTTAAAACGGTATGACCTCCAGCTCAATCTCTCGGGTCCGCTCATTGCAAACAGTTTGTCGTTTTTCGCTGCAGGCCGCTTCTATAAGGGAGTGCATGCCGAATACGGTAAACGATATTTTGAACCCTGGGGCATCTGGCAGCCCGTTTCCGATACGATCCATTCATTTGCCATGCCCGATGGAGCACTGGTCCCGTTAAGCACGTATGACGGGTATTCAACTCAATCAAAAATCTATTGGAACCTTTCGGCATTAACATTGAGCTACGGATTATATTATAACCGGGATAACAGCTACAACTATAACAGCTACGGTTACAGCAATAACGGTACGGGCGGGAGCAAATACAATCCGGACGGCGGCCGTAATTATTATACGGACAAATTCATCCATATCTTCTCGGGAACGTATGTGTTTTCCAGCAAAACATTCCTGGAGCTGAAGGGAAGTTATTATTCGAACAACTTTAAAAGCTACCTGTACGAAGATCCTTTTGATTATCGTTATCTGCCGTCGGATCCCGGAATTTTTTCCCAGTATCTCTTCAGACCGACGAAGGAGAATCCTCTGCAGGCGCAAAATTCCCTATACGATTTCGCGTACTGGGGGAGCGACAATTTCCGGCAGCGCAATACGGTCCGGTATGTCTCCGGTTCCATCGATCTCACGAGTCAGTTGAATAAATATAATCTGGTGAAATTCGGGGCGAGTGGAAAGCTCCATGATATTGAAAGCGATTATTACACCCTTCAGTTTGATAAAACCACGTACCGGCCGGAAATACCCGATAAAACATCGCCCTATCGCACGTATATGACTGCGAAACCGAATGAGCTTGCAGCGTATATTCAGGACAAGATCGAATTTCAGGAGCTGATCATTAACCTGGGAGTCCGGTTCGACTATTTTTATTCCAACGGAAGAGTACTCGCGGATCCGATGGACCCGCAAATTTATTCTCCTTTCAAACTCGATCACATCTATAAAAATTATAGCGACACCATCAGCCAAAGCCGGCTTGTGGAATACACTCCCGAGGAACGGGAAACCTTCTGGTGGAAAAAAGCCGATCCGAAATACCAGATCAGTCCTCGCCTGGGGATATCGTTCCCTATTACCGACAACGGCGTCCTCCATTTTTCCTACGGACATTTTTTCCAGAATCCGCCGTTTCAGTACCTCTATGCAAATCCGAATTACTGGATCACCGGCGCCGGAACCACCAATCTGGTCGGCAATGCGGATCTCAATCCCGAACGGACCGTGATGTATGAGGTGGGCCTGCAGCAGCGGTTGTTTGAAAACCTGATTATTCATACCACCGCGTTCTATCGGGATATCAGGGACTGGGTCGGTTCAGGGTACCCGATCGACACCTATCGCGGTCTGACCTATTACGCGTATGCCAATAAAGATCATGCGGTTGCGAAAGGTCTGACGTTTTCCGGTTCCTTTGCCACCGGGCCGTTTAATTTCAACGTCGATTATACCTATATGGAAGCCGTGGGCACCGCCTCCAATCCCGGCGATGCCTATAACGACGCGAAAACCGGTAAAGCGCCCCGGATAGATCTGGTGTATTTGAACTGGGACCAGACGCAGAATTTAAATGTGGTGGCAGGCTACAATAATAGTGAGAATGGATGGTCGGCAACCGTTGTCGGCTCCGCCTCATCCGGATTTCCGTACACGCCGACGCTCGCCTCCAGCGAAGCGACCGGTGCGAATCAATATATCGGCTGGCGGGAAAACAGTGAACGCCGGCCCTCGACGATTAATTTTGACCTTCACATCGCAAAAATGTTTACTCTGGACAATGTGAAGATTCAGGCGATGGTGGATGTCCGGAATGTTTTCGATACGCGAAATGCCTTAAATATTTATA
>RPQN01000088.1 GCA_003819715.1 Ignavibacteriota bacterium
AGTTTGCCGGTCAATACGCCGGATGCGAGCGGTACTCGGGCAAGAATTCCGACATTTTTCTTCCGTGCTTCAATGAAAAATAAATCCGCCGGCCGCTGACGAAAAATATTATATATGATTTGAACGGATTGAACGTTCGGATACTCAAGAGCTTTCAGCGCTTCTTCGACCTTTTCAACACTTACACCATAAAACCGGATTTTCCCGGTCTGGACAAGGTCGTCCAGGATTGCAAATACTTCAGGCATATAATAGACTTCCGTCGGCGGGCAATGCAGCTGGAGGAGATCGAGAGTATCGGTATTGAGGTTTCTCAGGCTTCGTTCGATAAACTCCGTGAGATTCTTTTTGTTATATCCGCCTGCCGTATGCGGGTTCAGCCGCCTTCCGGCTTTTGTCGCAATGTAAAAATTTTCTTTCCGTGCATGTTTTAACTGGGCGAGAAGGCGTTCGCTCCGCCCATCGCCGTAGACATCCGCGCTATCGAAAAAATTAACTCCCAGATCCAGGGCGCGGTGCAGGGCGAGAAGGGAGTCCTTGTCGTTGACCGTTCCCCAGGCGCTCCCGATCGCCCAGGTGCCGAAACTGACAGCGGATACATTCCAACCGGTATTTCCTAGCAGAGTATATTTCATCGTTCTTCCTTCATCAACAGGGAATTGAGAAATGGAGACATGATATGATCAAGATAAGAAACGCCCTGGTGTCCCGCAAACGCTCTCCTGTGCCGGTCGTTTCTTCAATTAAAGTATCGTTCCGTCTGCATCTTTCCGTTTCCATGTTGATTATCGGGTGAGATGTGCCGTCATTAAACATCAACCCGATTATTCTACGCGCAGATCCATGGTACTTCATGAGATGAACACCGATCGATGAAATTTCTAATAAGACTATAGAGATGTCCGGGATTTTCTACAGCCATCGCATGCCCGGAATGTTCAATATAAAATACCGGGAACCCTGCAGCAAGAAGAAGTTTTTCACCCGGATATATTCCAATATTTTTATCCCCGTATATATAGCATGCGTTTTTTATGCGCAACAGTTTCACAATGAGTGGCGTCGATAATTCGTCAAGAGCATGACACGCACTTTTATAGAGGGCCGCAGCTGACACGGAAGAAAAGGTGTCTGCGTATTCACTCATCGCAGGATCATGAGTGCCGGCTTCCCTCAGTTCTTTTTCAAATTTCTGCTTTCCCCGGGCTTCGAATTCCTCAAACGTGCCGCTGGCGACTTTTCCTGTGAAGAAATAATCCTCTCTCGTCAGATTCCCTTCCAGATCGACAAACGATAATACCCGCTGTGGTTCCAGTTCTGCGATGTGCATTCCAACAAGACCGCCCATGGAGTGGGCGCAGAGGTGGAAGTCGCCTATTCCTGCGTGATCAAGGAATTCGAGAATAATCGAAGCCTGGTCGATCATGGAATATCCAAAATCATCGGGACCTCTGCTCTGTCCAAATCCGATCAGGTCGGGTGCGATAAGAGTAAAAGGATCAAGCGAGGGTGAACTGAACGCGTATCGAAAGTGCTCTTTTGAAGATCCAAATCCATGGAGAAACACGATGGTGCTGCCGCTCTCCGATTCTCGCTTCAGGCATGCGATCGTAAAGTTCTTATGAAGACTCACCGTTGCCGCAGTGGTTATCATCTGAGTGTTTTCCTCTGACATGTTCTATTTTCACACCGATACACCGGGAATGAATTTGTTTAGCCAGATTTACGTTTACAAAATGTGAAATACAATATACGGTTCATTCTGGTCACGATAAATGAGGAAGAGTCCGTCGCCCCGGCGGACATTATAATCGTGCAATATGAGGAATGGACTTTACACCGGATTGTTCAGAACATACTGTTCTTGTTGGGTGAGTTTTCGGGGACGACCTGGACGATATCCCACATTTCGACAATATGGTTATCTTCGAATCGGAAAATATGAACTGTCGCATAACCCGGTTCTTCACTTTTCATCCGGATATGCGAATGCACCGCGACGAGGCTGCCATCTTCGATAACGTGCTTCACCTCGAGCACCTTCTGCGGGAACAGGGAGTTGTCTTCTCTCATTGCACGTTCGAGGCTTTCCGCATCACCGGCGAACGCAATATTGTGATGGCGCATGTCCCGGCTCACAAATGAAGAATAGGCTTCCCTGGTCTTTCCGGCCACGACCAGCTGCAGGAATTTGACGGAGGCATCCTTATTGGACATAATGGAGTCTGTGCTCTTCGGCATGGGATTTCACCCTTTCACTTATTTCAAACTTTCGGCCAGTTTATCAAATGACTCATTCCACCCGACTTCCGTCAGATCGCCCATTTCACCTTCCGGTAATCCGCAATGTTTTACTGTAACTTTTGTTTGAGCGCCCAGGTCTTCAAATAAGACAGTGACGAGAAGATTTTCGGGCCACTCTCCGGGAAAACCGAGTTCCGAAGCCGGGATGATATTGCCGTCGCGATCTGCAAAGTTATCGGTGCAAACGATTTTTTTAAATGGAATAATTTCCTTATAAATTCCGGTGCTCCAAAATTCGTGGCCTTCCAACGAACGCATGCAAAACAGATACGCTCCCCCTTTGTGGAAATCCAGAGTGCAGGTCGGTGTGGTATAGTCTCTCGGCCCCCACCATCGCTTCAGGGTAGCGGGATCGGTCCATGCGTTCCAGAGCAGGGCGTTCGGCACGTTAAAGATGCGCGTGATAACAATCTCGGTCCGTTTGGGTTTCGTTATCGGACTATTCTTTGGGCCTGCCATAATGATTCTCTTTCATTGGTGAGGGTGATGGTCGGGACACAGGGGAGAACTGTTCGTTTTGAAATGCATTGTGTACGCGGATGATCGAATTCCAATTTCTCGTGGTGACTTCGGAGCCATATTCTTTTTCCAGAATTTTCATGAGATGGACTGTCCGGGTATTCGGTGAAAGGACGAGCGTGCTGCAAACTTCTTTTCCTGAAACGCTCAAAATTCTAAAATTTGAACCAGGCGGCATGTGAGGGACTTTTCGCGAACTACCCGATAATTCGGAAAGAAATGTCACATACAGGCGTGTTTGCGGAGTGATCTTTATTCCTTTGAATGGCTGTGATCTGAATAGCCGCTGCATTTCTTCCATTTTCCGGACATGGACACCGATGCGGTGTCCAAATCTACGGTGCAGCATCTCTTGAATATTTTGTTCGAGAGCGGCCGTAGGAGCTTTGAGAGCCTCAAAAACTATATTGCCGCTTGCCAGCAGCGTCTGAACATTCTCGAATTTCAACGATTCGAATGATTGTTTTAATTCCTGCATCGGCACCAGGACGTGGCCGCCGACATTGATGCCGCGGAGAAAGGCTGCGTATTTATCCATGGAATTTCCGTCCTTTTTCAAGCGCCGTAAGGATCGCATTCATGCGTTTTTCTCTTGTTTCAGGATTCAGTGCGGTTTGAAGCCGCCATACAATAGTATAGGTGTTTGTCCGGTTGAGCGTTTTAAAAAAAGTCATCGCTTTTTTTGACTTGGAAAGTCTTTCCATAAAATCTTCCGGCAGTTCCATCGTCGCACTGGAATCGTATGCTTTCTTCCACCGGCCGTCCGCTTTTGCGGCTTCAACTTCTTTGAGCCCCGCAGGCTTCATTCTTCCCGCTCTTTTCAGCCGCATGGCATGTTCAATATTCCGCTTCGACCAAAGACTTCTCGCACGGCGCGGCGTGAATTTCCTCAGCCACGATTTATCATCGCACGGTTTAAGCTGGCCGTCAATCCAGCCATAACCGAGTGCAACATCGAGGGCGTCCTTATAGCTCAGGGAAAGCACGCCGGAATCTTTTTTGAAAAACTGGAGCCATATTCCCTGGATCTTGTCATGATTTTTCTCAAGCCATTGTTCCCATTTCTCGCTGGACGTGAACGCCACAATATTCTTTTCCGTATCCTTGCTCATGGGAGGTTTATGAAGGCGTACGATCCTGTATGATCTGGACTAATGATCTTGTCATTTCGTTTCCGTATGTCTTGCCGGAGATCATTCACGGAGTGGAGCGTTGGGAGTGGCTAGACCGGCCAGAGCCAAACGAAAACAATTGCCGTGGCCAACGCATAAATGAATCCATCCACCGTCGCTTTGAATGTCAAGCTCCATGCACGGCGGTACCAAATCGACATCTGCCAGAGTGCGGCGGAATAGCCCATAAAGGAGCTGACTCCGGTGAGTCGAAACACCTGCACAGAATCTGCTCCCAGCGGAAGAGTGCGTGCGGCAACATATGCCGCAAAGAATCCGACGGCGACCGAATAGAAAAACCAGAGGACAAGATTTGTCACCATGGAAGTCTGTCCGCCGGGGAATACCGTGAGCATCAAGACCGGGCCTTTTTTTATTTTCTCGGTAAATTCAGGAGAGCGCATATCTTCTCTGCTTGAAGGACGCGGAACCATATAATCGCCAGGTGTTATGTTGAGCGGCCGCAGCGCATCCATAATCTCGCTCTCCTTTGGCGTTTTCGGATAATCGCTTTTATGCCAGGGCGATATCATATGGATGAAAGAACTCACGATAAAAACAATGACGGCGGAGAGAAGAACGGGAAGCCACAGAGCAATAAGACTTGTCATAACTATCTCCTTGTTGGATTTTGATCATGATTGACGGGGGCCGCTTTTTTCAAAAGGGTCTCCATCCTGGAAAATATTTTATGATGGAATAAAAGGATGCCGTCTCGTTATTCAATTGTTAGGATGCTTTTCTGCAACGGTGCGATCCAGTAATAATGCAACGACAGGAATACCTGCAAAGCCAAAATAGGAATGTGGAATGTCCATGATGACCGCCAGAATTACCAAAACAGATGTAATTGGTGTGGCCCACACGCGCCGGCCAATACGGCTTGCCTGAACCGCACCTTTGTCGTTCGCGAGTAAATGCTGTTTCACTGCGCGATGCCAAAGAACGGCTTTTGCCAGGCCTAGTCCGGCAAAGGAACAGGCATAAAGACAAATCGCGACGCGGGAAAAATAATATTCGCTCATGAGCGCTGTTGCAAACGGGAGGAAAGCGACGAACAGGAGCAGCCAGAGATTTCTCCACAATAATCCGGTATTATATTTCCCCAGGAAGCTGCAAATTCGATGGTGCTCAATCCAGGTCTGGCCTATAAGAAAAAATGACACGAGGAAACCCACAAATTTCGGCGCCATCCGGAGCAGGGCGGTCCCTAATTCCCATTCAGAAAAATTTTCCTGCATGGACGGCACTTTTATTTCAAGGACCAGCAGGGTGATGGAGATTGCGAAAACGGCATCGCTGAAGAAGAGCATTCGCTCGAATGCGAGACGTTCTCTCTCCTTGCTATGAGATTCAGTTATTCTCAAATTCTTATCCCGCAATTAATCGCCGACATGTATCTTTACATCGTACGGAACAGGGCGGCCTTCCGCCCGTTCCACCCAGTCTCTTAGACTCAGGAGAAACGTCGCCCACTTGGTGCTGCAATGATGCATAAATTCCACCGGTGATTTCCAGCGGGCATGGGTAAAGATCACGAAGGTTTGATGGTCTTTGTTCTGCAATTGAAAAGTCACCTCCGTGCCGATCCAATCTTCAGGCCCCCGCACACATTCCCATTTGACAAGTTCATCCGGTTTGGATTCAATCACCTTCATATCGCAAAAGCCGAAGTTAATAAATCCTCCTTTTTTTGCATCGCCGGTTGTTTCAGTCGTCCACCAATGACAAAGCCCTTCAATGGTTGAAAGGGCTTCAAATACTTTGTCAGGTGTTCCTTTGATTCCAACTCTGTGAAGAATATCCGGCATAACGCATCCTCCTGCATGAACAGATGAACTTCTTGGTCGACCGGTTCCCATTCTCCTCAACGCCGCTTCATATCGTCTCTTTTTAACATATTGTGCCGCCGGTTTTGTTCCCCAAAAAAGGACGGGTCGGATTGAACAATGCGGGCACCGTATCGCGTCGTCTGCCGCAGGAAAGACTATGCCGCCTGCCGAATCATGCAGTTGCTCGATGTTAAAAAATTGCGTATTAATCAGGAGGTTAGTCAGTGCAGTGGAGCCTTCATTGAAAAGGAAATTCATATGTCCAGATTATTCACCAGCCTCGCTCTGCGAGGTGTCACATTAAAAAATAGAATTGTGATGTCGCCGATGTGTCAGTATTCGTGCGTCGATGGATTGGCCGATGATTGGCATTTCGTGCATCTCGGCAGCAGGGCGATCGGCGGTGCGGCGCTGGTGCTCACGGAAGCAACGGCGGTATCTCCGGAGGGCCGAATTACACCGAATGATGCCGGACTCTGGAATGACAGACAAACGGAGGCGTTTAAAAGAATCACCGATTTTATCTCTTCTGCACATGCGATTCCGGGGATCCAGCTCGCGCATGCCGGAAGGAAAGCGTCGACGTATGCTCCGGGGAAGGGGGAAGGAGAAGTAAAGCCGGAACACGGCGGATGGCAAACCTGGGCGCCGAGTGCGGCCCGATATTCTCCATCCTATCCGCTGCCGTCGGAAATGACCAACGACGATATTCAAATTGTTACAGAACAATTCCGAGCAGCAGCAGAACGGAGTATTCGTGCAGGATTTAAATTAATTGAGATTCATGCCGCGCACGGCTACCTTCTCCATGAATTTCTCTCTCCTCTTTCGAACCAACGCACCGACGAATATGGCGGAAGCCTCGATCATCGTATCAGGTTTTTATTGGAAGTCACCGCCGCCATTCGCCGCGTCGTTCCGGATGCTGTTCCGGTGATCGTCCGCATTTCCTCCACCGATTGGACAGACGGCGGATGGGACATCGATCAATCGGTTTATCTCGCCTGGAAGCTGAAGGATGCGGGAGTGGATCTGATCGACGCATCGAGCGGGGGAAATATTTCTCATGCGGCCGTTCCAGCCGGACCCGGGTATCAGGTGCCTTTCGCTGAACGCATCAGACGCGAAAGCGGAATCATGACCGGGGCGGTCGGATTTATTACATCACCGGAGCAAGCGGAACAGATTATCGTTACAGGCCAGGCCGATGTCGTCATACTCGCAAGGGCGCTTTTAAGGAATCCCTACTGGCCGTTGGAAGCAGCTCGCCAGTTAAAAGCAGAGATCGAATGGCCAAATCAATATTTAAGGGCAAAAATATAGTGAAATGACTGTTTGACAATCCGGTCTGATGACCGGATTATCCATATCAGATTCTCCAGATCAGATTCACCGCTTGATGTATCGCTCTTATTACCTCTGTGCGATTTGTCACAGCGCTTTAACTATCTTGTTGTATTATATCATTAGCCTTTCATCCAAGTATTCAAGAAAAGAATCGAGTCGATCATATGTCCTACCATGATATAAAATCAGCCGAGAAGGCGTTTAGAACCGCTATTTGCGGTCATGCAGCTCAATTTGATATGGATACCATTCAGCGGGCAGAATCTCTTCTCCTGCAGGCCCGGGCGCTGGCAGATAGTGATCCTGTAAAAAGCGAGAGGCTGGCGAAAGATGCTCAACAGATCGCATTGGAGGCGATTACAAAAACTCAAACAGAAAAATTGCGATTAAAAGGAGTCTGGGGTTCCGAAGTTGCTGCATTGATTCAGGAATACTACCGTCACAAAAATGAATTAAGTGAAATTAAAACAAGCATTACCACTCCCACCTATTTAATTATTTCGCAGCGGATGGAAATTGCAGGAGTCTGTTTGAGGCAGGCGGAGCAAGGTTTGGAAAAAGAACAATTCAGCGCGTTTCCCGAACTTTATGCGCGGATGAAAAAACGGCTCCAGGATGTTGCGCATATATTAACTCCGGTACTCGAGGAGCTGAAGAATCCCGCTCAGATGAAAGCGCCGGTTCAAAAACGGAAAGCGCCAAAATTATACGCTTTCGATTAGCGTTCCCGTTTTCATATTATTGAGAATAAATATTATTGTTCCCATGGCGCAGGCGGTTCAGAACATTCCGGACAATCCGGTCGCAGCGGGTCAGATCGAATTCAAAAATTTCTTCACTCCGGTAAACGCTGCCGATCGATTCCCGCAGCATTTCCTTTGCGCGATTGAGACGCACTTTGACGTTCGACTCGGTTAAATCGAGGAACGTGCCCGTCTCCGCAACGCTCATTTCTTCGACTTCCCGCATCAGAAAAACTGTTCTGTAGTTTTCAGGCAGGCGGTCCGCCGCTTTTTCCAAAATATCTTTTAATTCGGAGTTCATAAGTTTGTCCACCGGTGTTTCTTTGTCCGGTCCTGCGATTTGCCGCTCCAGAACAGATCCTTCATCATTCTGTTGATCATAGGCGATCGGTGAAAAGCGCTTTTTTATCTTCAGGCGGGCCAGCGCTCCATTGATTGCTATTCTGATCAACCATGTCGAAAAACTCGATCGTTTTTCGAAGCGGGGCAGCTGCTCGTATGCTTTGATGTATGCTTCCTGAATGATATCCTCGATCTCGTCTTCATCGGAGATATATGCCCGGACGATCCTGTAAAGCTTTTTATTATACTTCCGCATAATAAGTTCATACGCACTTTGTTCGCCGCCGATCACCCGTTCGATGATCTGCTCATCGAGAAGGTATTGCGCGGCAGCCTGTATTTCTGCTTCCATGGATCCTCATCCTTACGAAGAGGTGAAATGAATTCACCTTATTTGATAACGTTCATCGAGAAAGGTTACAAACACCCTGTTCTCCCGATCTTGTAACCTTTTCGTTTCAGTGCTCTCTAAACACTGTAAAGACAATAATAAATCCCCATAAACAATATAAAGAAAGGATACACCCATGAAACACCGAATGCTTGGTCTTACCGCGATAATGCTGGCGATCGTATTCTCCGCAGGAAATGCAGTCAGTCACGACAACCCTGCTTCAGGCGCTGGAAAACAATCCATAGCGAAAGTTGATTTCCGGAAGGCGATGCGTAAATTATGGGAGGACCACGTCACCTGGACACGCCTCTATATCGTCAGTGCATTGGCGGATCTGCCGGATAAGGACCTCACCGCCCAGCGGCTGCTTCAGAATCAGACGGACATTGGAAATGCAGTAAAACCGTTTTACGGTGAAGCCGCCGGGGCCAAACTTACATCGCTGTTAAAAGATCACATTCTCATCGCAGCCGATCTCATTGCGGCAGTGAAATCGGGAGAGACAGAAAAGAGCAGCAAGGTTTCCGCTCAATGGAACGACAATGCGGATGCGATTGCAGGATTCCTCAGCGGCGCCAACCCTAAAAACTGGACGCTGAAAGAGACAAAGGAAATGATGCATGAACATCTTGCATCAACGACTGCAGAAGTAGTGGCAAGGTTGAAGAAAGACTGGAAAGGAGATATCCAGGCATATGATAAAGTCCATAACCAGATTCTCGAAATGGCGGATATGCTCAGCGAAGGAATTATGAACCAATTCAGCGCCAAATTCTTCTAAGCGTCGCACATCACACAGAGGGGAGTCGTTCCCCTCTGTGGTGATATGCCTCCTTAACATAAAATGAAAACCCGACCTAAGAACCTTCGAACCGCAGGAATTCTCATACTCCAAATTGTTCTGTTCTGCTGGATGGCCGGCAGGTGTGACGCGAGCTGCGGATCAGCCACTTGTCCGCTTAATAATTATCGCTCTCTCAATACGGGATCACTCCAGCTTACGCTCAGCCGGGAGTATATCAATCAGGATCAAATTCAAATTGGTTCGCACCGATCATTTGTCGGAGCGATCGGTTATGATCATGACGAGGTCCAGACCATCAATGAACGAACGAATGTTGAGCTGCAGATCGGCCTTGCAGATCGGCTCAGCCTGATGATCGATGTACCATTCGTGACCCGGCAACATAGCCACATTCACCATGACCAGGGCGAGAGTATACTGGAGACATGGCGTTTCAGCGGCATCGGCGACGCAATCATAAACGCACATTATCATTTTCTCCCCGCGGGAACGGAGAATAATCCCGAACTCAGTTTTCAGGCAGGGATGAAACTGCCCACCGGAATAACCAGTGCAAAGAACCAGGCAGGTGAAGAGGCAGAGGCCTCGATCCAACCGGGTTCCGGTTCCACCGACGGGATAGCAGGAATATATTTCCGTCAGCCGCTTGGAAGTGTGCCCATGATCAATGGAGAGTTCAGTGTACTGCCGATGATTGCCGGGATGAGTGATCAGGTGAATGGAACAGGGACGAACGGCTGGCGATTCGGCAATACCGTGTTTGCATATATCGGCACTTCCTACCAATTCGTTGACTGGGCAAATTTCATGGTTCAAATCAACGGCCGCTTTCAGGATTTTGCGGATGCGGGATCGACTCAGGAGCCGGTCGAGAACACCGGAGGAACGTGGATTTTTGTCAGTCCTGGATTGAGAATTGATCTGAGTGATTATCTCTCAGCGACCGCATATGTGCAGCTCCCCGTATTGCAGAATGTCCATGGTATCCAACAAACTTCACGATACAATCTCCAGATGAACATTACATTCACCTCAAATATATTCCATGAATAATTTATAACGATACGGTGCTACTTCTCTTGCATTGCGAGATATTGACTGACGATGGATTCCGCCGGTGTCAGTCCGGGATTCCATGTGGTGACTGTCCCCTCGGAATCCAACAGCACGGTGGTCGGAACCGTCATGACATTCATCACCGCGGCAAGCGAATGTTCCTTCAACGCGTTGAGTTTTTGCACGTTTAACGTTTTTCCGGATTGCTGCAATATATTTTTAGCCCGTTCGATCTGCCGTTCCTGCGGTTTGCATTGCGCGCAATCGGATGTCCAGAAGTAGAGAAGGACCGGCTTGCCCGACTCAATGGAATCGGGCAGGCGCATGGTACGGGACCGTAATCGCAGCTTCCATTCCTTGTAGAACAGATAAAATTTTACTGTGAGAATGAAAGCAACGATTATTTCGATGGATAAGAAAAGACGTTGAATAATTATTTGAGTCATCGTTCACCGTATTTATAATGATTGAATTCTAAACCCTGGAACTCCCAGTTTCCTCAACTGATAATACACGAAACAACCGGCGCAAAATCCAAAAAAGAGATTCGCACCGGCCAGGATGATGACAATCCATACAAGGACCCATCCGAGAACGCTCGATCCGGCATAGAGCAGCACACTTCCGAACCCGAGAACAATCCCGCCTAATAATTGCGCAAATTCATGAGGTGCCGGAATATCATCCACGGGATTCGGTTTCATCAGGTTCAATGGTCTGATCAAACCCTGATAGGTTAGTTTGAACAATGCAACGTTTCGATTGATCGAACCCGCAATGAGCACCGCTGACACCAGGGCAGGGAGGACCGGCTGGTTCAGTATAAATCCGAGTACACTGAATGTCATGATCGAAATCTGGTTAAATTTCAATGCACTGAAATCAATTTTCTGACGTGTGGTATCCATGCATCTTCTCCAACTATGAGTGAAAAAAATACGCTCGGTCTCTTCCATTCGTTCGAGAAACACCGTTTATCGGTGGAGTTCCCTCGTCGAAGAGAGGATTCCTATGGCGTCTTATCCGGGAAACAGTCCTTCGACGGAAAGATACCGTTCTCCGGTGTCGTAATTAAATGTTAAAATCCTGCCGCCCGGTTTTAATTCCGGGAGCTTCTTTGCAACGGCCGCCAGGGAAGCGCCGGTAGAGACGCCGACAAGAATTCCTTCTTCGCGTGCCGTACGCTGCACATATTCATACGCTTCTTCCTTGGTCACCTGGATGGCGCCGTCGATGGATTTCACATGAAGATTTTTTGGAATAAATCCCGCGCCGATCCCCTGGAGAGGATGGGGTCCGGGTTTCCCGCCGCTGATGACCGCTGAAAGCGCCGGTTCTACGGCATACACCTTCAACGACTTGAATACTTTTTTTAACTCTTCAGCAACTCCGGTAATATGTCCGCCGGTGCCGACGCCGGTGACGATGATATCAATGCCTTTTGGAAAATCCGCCAGAATTTCTTTTGCCGTGGTTCGCCGGTGCACTTCGATGTTCGCCTCGTTTTCAAATTGCTGGGGGATCCATGCATTCGGAAGCGACGCGGCAAGTTCTTTCGCACGATCAATCGCCCCCTGCATGCCTTTTTCCCGGGGAGTGAGATCGAATTGTGCGCCATAGCTCATCATCAATCGCCGGCGCTCCACGGAAAACGATTCCGGCATGACGAGAATGAGTTTATAGTTTTTCACGGCGGCGACGAGCGCCAGGCCGATTCCGGTGTTGCCCGAAGTCGGTTCGATAATCACCGTTTCCGGATTGAGCAGACCGCGCCGTTCTGCATCTTCTATCATCGCAAGTGCTATCCGGTCTTTGATGCTTCCGCCGGGATTACTTCGTTCCAGTTTGATCCAGACCTCCCGGTCGCCAAATAACCTGTTGATGCGGACGTGAGGCGTTTTACCAATAGTTTCAAGAATATTGTTTGCTTTCATATGACATCCCCTTTAGATTTTTCTCGATCATTCATGTTGTTTCGTTATTGAATTTCTCCCACCGGCCTATCGCCCTGATCTGTCGTATCAGGTGCGCCGTAACTTCTCCCGCTCATGGAAAGAGGGGATGCAGGGGTGACGGCCTCTTCCGTTCCCCTGCATCATATGGCCCTGTTCGTTCATGGAGTTTTGGGTTCCTCGCAGATATATCACACCGATTATGATTTTAATGTTTCTGCTAATGCGTGATCAAAATCAGCGATGATATCGTCGATATGCTCAAGGCCGACGGACACGCGCACCAGTTCCGGCAATACACCGGTCGACTTTTGTTCTGCTTCGCTGAGCTGCTGGTGTGTGGTCGATGCCGGATGAATAATGAGCGTCTTAGCATCGCCGACATTGGCCAGGAGACTGACGAGCTTTACGTTGTCAATGAGTTTTTTCCCGGCTTGAACGCCCCCCTTGACGCCGAATGTCAGCACTCCGCCAAATTGCCCGTTCCGTAAATATTTTTTTGCAAGTCCATGGGACGGATGACTTTTCAATCCAGGATACCACACCCAGTCGACTTGCGGGTGATGTTCCAGATACGCTGCCAGAGCCAGAGCATTCGCGTTATGCCGTTCACCGCGAAGCGAGAGTGTTTCAAGTCCCTGGAGCAGGAGAAATGCATTGAACGGGCTCAGTGCCGGACCCAGATCGCGAAGCTGTTCCACGCGTGCCCGGATGATGAAGGCGATATTGCCAAACTGGCTTTTTGATCCGAACACATCCCAGAATTTCAAATCGTGATATCCGGGGCTCGGTTCGGTGAAGATCGGAAAATTGCCGTTTCCCCAATCGAACTTGCCGGAATCGATAATGGCGCCGCCGATGGATGTCCCGTGCCCGCCGATCCATTTTGTCGCAGAATGCACAACGATGTCGGCACCGTGAGCGATGGGATTAATGAGATAGCCGCCCTGGCCGAATGTATTATCCACCACGAGCGGAATTCCGTGCTCATGCGCCAGCGCAGCGAGTTCAACAAAGTCGGGAACATTCAGACGCGGATTGCCGATGGATTCTACATAGAGCGCTTTGGTCTTTTTGTCGATGAGTTTTCCCAGGGCAGCCGGGCTGTCACCATCTGAAAATTTTACGTTGATGCCGAGACGCGGGAATGTCACTTTGAACTGGTTATATGTTCCTCCGTACAGATTGCTTGACGAGACGATATTTTCGCCTGCCTGCGTAATAGTGGAGAGGGCAATAAACTGCGCAGCCTGACCGGACGAAACTCCCAGCCCGGCGACGCCGCCTTCAAGGGCTGCAAGTCGTTCTTCAAACACCGCAACCGTTGGATTCATAATACGGCTGTAGATATTCCCGAATTCCTGGAGGCCGAAAAGTCGGCCGGCGTGGTCGGCATCGTTGAAGACGTACGACGTGGTTTGATAGATCGGCACGGCACGGGAATTGGTCGTCTTATCCACGACCTGTCCTGCATGGAGCTGAAGCGTTTCAAATTTGTACTGGGGTGCGTTCATGGGTATCCCTTTCTTTGAGTATGATGGTTATATGTATGGTCAACAACAATGTTCATTGCTGGATGAGAGAGGAGGGGTTATATAACGAAAAAACCTCTTCCGGGAATTTCCAGAAAAGGTTATAAAAAAACCGCCTCATCTCATCGTTCCCTCAACCGCAACGGCGATGGGGGACAGGTGTCATCGGGTGTGAACCCTCGACCTGATTTCTGAGGTGACGCGTTCTGTCTTACTGTGAACAGGCCGATGAATTACCGTTATCCAATATCGTTGCGTGGAGCTGCAGGAAGCAGCGACAACAACAACGACAACAGCATCCGGCAGCGCCGGAGCTGTGTCCTGCGGTCTCGAGATTGCTCTTCGAAGATATTGAATAATTGATGTTCATCGGTTTTTCATGGAGCATCTCTGCTCCTTCTTGACTTTAGTATACTACATAGCCCTGACATTGTCAATATGTGCGTAAAAAAATATTTCATGGAAAAACGTGAGGAACGAAATAATGAATAAATTCGTTAGAGAATAGTGTTCACCAATAAATTCTTCCCCATTGATAAGAGGCAAAAATAGAGATGGAACCACAAAACGAAATAAATGTCACCTCATCCCAATTAGAAGTGATAAAAAGTATGGAACCGTTTGTCGGCGAACAGCTGCCTTCGTTACTGGTGAATGTTGATGAGAGCTGGCAGCCGTCCGATTTTTTGCCGGAGTTGAATGCAGAAAACTGGGTTGAACAATTGTCCAGTTTCCGGAAGCGGGCATCCGCTTTGCCGGATGAATTGCTTGTCGTCCTTGTCGGCGATACCGTGACTGAAGAGGCGCTGCCCACGTATCAGACATGGTTGAACCGGCTCAACGGTCTTACGGACAACACGGGAGTGAGTTCCTCCCCGTGGGCGCGGTGGAGCCGCGGCTGGACTTCCGAGGAAAACCGCCATGGCGACCTGTTAAATAAATATTTGTATCTCACAGGACGCGTCGATATGCGCGCAGTCGAAACGACAATCCACCACCTTCTGAATAACGGGTTTGATCCGCAAACAGAAAACGACCCCTATATGGGATTTGTGTATACGTCGTTTCAGGAGCGGGCGACGAAAATATCTCACCGGAATGTCGGTGTTCTCGCGAAGAGGGCAGGAGAAGACCATCTCCACAAAATCTGCGGCATGATCGCAGGCGATGAAGCGCGTCATGAAAAAGCATATAAGTTGTTCATGAAAAAAGTCTTCGAGATCGACCCGGGGCAGGCGTTGCTCGCATTTTCCAAAATGATGAAATCGAAGATTGTCATGCCTGCGATACTTATGGATGATGGAAATGACAAAAATCTCTTTTCAAAATTTTCGATCGTTGCCCAGAACATCGGCGTCTATACCGCACATGATTATGCGGAAATTGTTGGAACACTGGTCAAGGATTGGATGATCGAAGGGATCACCGGGATTTCAGGCACGTCGGCAAAGGCGCAGGATTATTTGTGTGGTCTCTCCGAGCGATATGCCAAACTCGCAGAACGAATCAAATTCTCCGGAGTCGAAAAATTCAGCTGGCTTTATGACAGGGAAATAGCGCTCGCATCCTCTACGTAAATAAACCTTAACCAGCCGCTCAGAATTCTTGCGGGATCACCGTCTGTGAGATGTTGAATGAATACCGCGCAGAATAATCGAGAGTTCATGAAACGAGCCGGGAGGGAGAGGCAGGGGTTTATTCTTATGTGACCGTTTCGTATTATGCAATCGGGAAGCGAAAAGCGTAAAAGGCGGAAATGAGAATATACACTAAAACAGGCGACGCAGGTGATACATCACTTTTTGGCGGAAAGCGTGTTCAGAAAAACAATCTCCGTATTGAAGTGTACGGTACGGTGGATGAATTAAATGCCCATCTCGGGATTATCAGAGCACTGAAGCCGTCTGCCGATGTCGACAACCTGCTCGAGCAATTACAGAACCAGCTGTTTGTTTTGGGGTCCGATCTTGCTGCGCCATTTGATACGGCCCCCGCAAACGTAATACGCATTCAAGAGAAAGATATCCAAATTCTAGAAGACACCATTGACCGTGTCGAAGAGCAATGTGAACCGCTGAGGTCGTTCATCCTCCCCGGCGGTGCGCCGGTGAGCGCTCATCTCCATGCTGCCAGGACCATCTGCCGCAGAGCGGAACGACTGACGGATGCACTGGGAAGAAAAGAAGACATCGGGAAAAATCCTCTCATTTATCTAAACCGTCTTTCCGATCTCCTGTTTGTGACGGCGCGCGCGGTCAATACCCGGGCAGGAATAAAAGAAACAAAATGGAACGAACGGGACTAGCCGTACAACGGAACCCCTGATCCTCTTCTGGATATCCGGCGGCCGCTGTTTGGCTGTTGCTTTTCTATCCGACAGTCGCTACATTTCCAGAGGTTCATTCCTGTTGCCAACACTCAAACAGTCGTCCAAAGATTCTGTTCGAATAATCGATAAGGGCTATGGTCATGTCTACCGCACTTTCCATTTTACTCCTTGAAGATGATCCATCTTCCATACGGCTCTTTGACCGTAAAATTCAATCGGCACCGGTGGAAATGAAAGTGAAAGATGTGCGCAACAAGGAATCCTTTCTCCGCGAACTTGAAACTCCCCGCTTTGACTGCATTGTCATTGATTATACGCTTCCGGATATCAACGGCCTTGAAGCACTCAGGTTGGTGAACGAACTTGCACCAGGAACTCCCACCATTATTTATACCGGGTCGGTCGGCGAAGAAAAAGCGGTGGATTGCATGAAAGAAGGGGCGTCGGAGTTTCTG
>RPQN01000089.1 GCA_003819715.1 Ignavibacteriota bacterium
AGGATAGTCAGTAGCTGTCGGTCCGTGCGATCATGCCCGTGTGGGGGTACCGGAACGAAGCGACGAGCGCCCGAAGCCTGGTGGCATTCCATCAGATCGAAGGGTTGTACGTGGACCGCGGTGTCACATTCAGCGAACTCAAAGGGACGCTGGTGGCGTTCGCAAAACAATTCTACGGCAGTTCGATTAAATACCGCTTCCGCCCGAGCTTTTTCCCGTTCACCGAGCCGAGCGCAGAGATGGATATCACATGCTTTATCTGCGGCGGCAAAGGTTGCCGCATCTGCAAGCATTCCGGCTGGCTGGAAGTGCTCGGTTCCGGAATGGTGCATCCGCACGTGTTCAAAGCGGTGGGGTACGATCCGGAGATCTATTCCGGATATGCATTTGGGATGGGGATTGAGCGGACGGCGCTCCTTCGCTATAATATCGACGACATCCGCATCCTCTACGAAAACGATGTGCGGTTCTTGAAACAGTTTTGAATGATATGCAGGACCACCTATGAAAGTTTCCCAAAATTGGTTAAAGCAGTTTGTCGATTTCGATTTCACGCCGGACCAGCTGAACGAACAGCTCACCATGCTCGGCCTGGAGGTGGAAAGCTATGAAGACCTCGCAAAGAAGTATGAACATTTTCTGGTGGGCGAAGTGGTGGAACGCGTCAAGCATCCGAAGGCAGACCGGCTTTCTGTCTGCAAGGTCAATATCGGTGATGCCATTCAAGAGGTCGTCTGCGGCGCTCCGAATGTCGCCGCCGGACAAAAAGTAGTGGTCGCTCTCGTTGGTGCGGTGATCCCGCACAACCAGCACGATCCGGAAGGAAAACCGTTCAGGATCGAACGCGCAAAAATTCGCGGCGTCGAATCCAACGGGATGATCTGTTCCGAATTGGAACTCGGCCTGGGAAAAGATGCAAGCGGCATTCTCGTGCTCGATGAACAAGCAACAGCCGGCACACCGGTCGCCGAATATTTTCATCAAACGGATGTCATTTATGAGATCGGTATTACACCGAACCGTGCGGATTGTTTGAGCCACATCGGCGTTGCCCGCGAGATCGGGTCGCTCGTGAACAGGAAATTGAAAATGCCCGAGACGGTTCTGAAAGAAAGCGGCGAACCGGCATCGAATGTTGCGAAGATTGAAATTCTGGATGCGGACAAATGCCCGCGGTACTCCGCGCGCATTATCCGGAATATCACCATTGGCCCGTCGCCGAAATGGCTGCAGGATATCCTCACCGGCGTCGGAATCCGTCCCATCAATAATGTGGTGGACGTGACGAACTACGTGCTGATGGAAACCGGCCATCCGCTTCATGCATTCGATTTCGAGACACTGGCCAGCCGCCGGATCATCGTGAAGACGGCAGCCCAGGGCGAGAAATTTGTCACGCTCGACGGGAAAGAACGCACGCTCACTTCCGAAACGCTGATGATCTGCGATGCGGAAAAACCAGTGGCGATCGCCGGTGTCATGGGCGGTGCAAATACGGAAATCACCGGGACCACCGCAACGGTTCTTCTTGAAAGCGCATTCTTTAATCCGCAGAGCATCCGGCGGACATCCAAATACCTCGGACTCTCCACAGAAGCGTCCTATCGGTTTGAACGCGGGACGGACATTGAACTCACGGTCGCAGCGGTGAATCGTGCAGCTGCCATGATACAGGAATTAGCGGGCGGTGAATTATTAAAAGGCGTTCTGGATGTCTATCCCAAAAAACGGGAACCGGTCATGATCAAGGCCCGGGTTTCAAGAATTAATTCCATTATCGGTCTCTCACTGCAGAAAGAGCAAATTGTTTCTCTCTTGCAGCAAATCGAACTTCCAGCCGGATCCTCTTCACAGGATGAGATCCTCGTGACCGTTCCCAGCTTTCGCAATGACATCCTGGAGGAAATTGATATCATTGAAGAAGTGGCGCGGATGTACGGGTACAATAATATCGAAACGAAGACCCGTGCCGCAATCGATTTTTCTTCTCATGTGCGGACCGATTTATTGCAGGATCAAATCCGCAATTTCCTGATCGGTGCCGGGTTTAACGAAGTCCTGGCGATCGGTTTGCAGGATGAAGCAACCATGGCGCTGGCCGGGAAACCGCTGGTCAAAGCCGTCAATCCGGTGAGTGCCGAGATGGCGGCCATGCGAACGAGTTTGGTGCCGAGCGCTCTGCGAATCGTTCAACATAATCGAAACCATGGTGTGAAGGATCTGCGTTTGTTCGAAATTGGCAGTATTTACGAGCTTTATACTGATAAATCTCCAAATACACTTGATGCGTATCATGAAGAGGAACGGTTACTGCTCTTATTGAGCGGGCAAAACGTTCCGGTGAGCTTTGGAAGTGCATCCCGTGAAGTCGACATCCTTGATTTAAAAGGTGAGGTGTCGGCGTTTCTCTCCAAGTTCTGCCTTGACAACTACCGTTTTATTTATTATGATAACCAAGAGTCTTTGTGTGAACCCTGTATGGGCATTACGATTAACGGCGTCAATGCAGGTTTCGCAGGACGAGTCCGGCAGCAAATTGCACAGTCACTGGACATTGATGAACCGGTGTTCGTGTGTGAATTGAAGATGCGTTCGATTTATGATGGGTGGGGCAGAGATCGAAAATTCTCTCCGCTCCCCAAATATCCAGGTGTCCTACGGGACCTGGCATTTACCATTGAAGCGGCGCTTCCTCAAAAAACGGTAGAAGATGTTATCAGAAAAGCCGGGCAGCCGTTGTGTGCCAATGTCGTCCTTTTCGATATGTATAGCGGTCAACAAACAGGAAGCGGGAAAAAAAGTCTGGCGTACGCGCTTGAATTTCAATCGCCTGACCGCACTCTGACCGAAAAAGAAATTGACGACACGCTGAAAAAAATAATAGAAGCAGTTCAGCGCCAATGCAACGGAGTGTTACGAAGTTAAGTCACATGGATCTTGCGCTTTCACTTGAACTCAAGAGGAGCTAAAGCTTGCCAGAACAGCTATTAGATGCTGAGACGGCTGAAAATAAGGACCTGAAGCAGCTCGAGGAATCTCTCCAACGGTTGTGGGAGAAAGCCCGCAGTGTGTCCGATCTTATTCTCCGCTTGAAGACGGAGAATAAGGAACTTCACAGCAGAATTTCGAGTTTAGAGATGAAAGAGCGACGCTGGACGGAGGAGTTCCGTCAGCGAGAACAAGAGATGGCTGAGGTTCGTACCCAGCTTTCACATGCCCAATCCAATGGCAAAGGTCTCTTTTCAAAGGAGGAGTCAGAAGCACTCAAATCACGGCTGAAGGAATTGATTCTGAAAATCAATTCACGTTTATGAAGCAAATAGGCGATGACGGTAAGTTGTGGAGAATTCTAAAAACACTATTCAGTTAGTCCGAACAATGAACGGCAAAAGTATTCGAGTAAAAATATTTGGAAATGAATATCCGCTTCGTGGTGAAAACGAAGATGTGACGAAACGTGTGGCATCGTATGTGGACGGAATGTTGATGAAGATCCATGATAAGATACCCGAACAGCCGCCACTCACGGTTGCGGTTCTTTCGGCGTTGAATATCACCGAGGACCTCCTGCAGGAACGGGAAAAAAACACGCAGGAAGTAGCACACCTGGAAGCGGAAGTTGAAAAACTATCCAACTATCTCGATAATTGTCTTTTGTCGGAACCTTCGGACGAACGGCTTCTCTAAGACCGTCTCTTGTTCTTTCAAAAATACGGATGCGGATTTTTTTAAACCGCACCATCAGCCGTAATCAATACCATATTAAAGAACCAAACAATTCTGTTAATATGGGAGCTTGACTCATAAGCGTGGAGCGCACGCCATCTATTCCTTTATTGTGAATAGCCCTGCGATGACCTCTTTGTCATTGGCGAAGAACGAGCGGGTTGTGGAAGTGTGAAATGCTTAGGCAAGTCCCCACTGTGTAGAGAGAGAGGTTCTTTCAATACACTTGATTGTGGCAGATGCGTGCGGTTTTTGTTTTTTCAAGATACTGTTTGAACTGAGGATGACATGGAACCCTATATTTTAATATTTATCGGAGCATTGATCGGCGGCGGCTCGTTTTTTATGGGCTGGTCTCTGAACGCCCGAAGCGGTCAGAACAAGATCATGGATGCTCAAGAACGTGCAAAGAAAATTATCGAAGAAGCGGAGAAGGAAGCGACAACCGCGAAACGCGAAAAACTTCTCGAAGTGAAGGATGAATGGTACCAAAAGAAAAAAGAATTCGAATCGGATGCCCAGTCCAAGCGAACCAAATTGCAGGCGTACGAGAAGCAATTGAGCAACCGCGAGGAAAACCTGGAAAAAAAGCTTGACCTGCTGACCAAAAAGGAATTATCGATTCAAACGGCAGGGAAAGAGATCTCCGACCGGCAAAAACGGATTATGGAGCAGGAAAAAGACCTTGCCCGGCTGGTGGAGGAAGAAAACCTGAGGCTGGAAAAAATGGCCGGGATCAACCGCGAGGAAGCAAAGAAATATTTGTACCAAAACCTGATTGAAACGGTCAACTCCGAAGCAACGCAAACCCTCAAGGATATACGCGATACGACGAAGATTACCGCCAAAAAGGAAGCCCAGAAAACAATCGTTCAGGCGATTCAGCGTTCTGCAGTCGATTTTACACTGGAGACAACGGTCAGTGTTCTGAATGTCGGCACCGATGAAATGAAAGGCCGCATCATCGGCCGTGAAGGGCGCAATATTCGGGCATTTGAAGCGGCGACCGGCATCGATGTCATTGTCGATGACACACCTGAAGCCGTCATACTCTCCGGGTTTGATCCGTTCCGCCGCGAAGTGGCACGCGTGTCGCTGGAACGTCTGATCGCCGACGGGCGCATTCACCCGGCCCGCATTGAAGAAGTGGTCGAAAAAGTAAAAAAAGAATTGGAAGAGGAAGTCATCCACACCGGTGAAAATACATTGCTGGAAATTGGTCTCCATGGCGCCCATCCGGAAATCATCAAACATATCGGCCGGATGAAGTACCGTTCCAGTTACGGACAGAATCTTCTCGAACATAGCATCGAGGTTGCGTACCTGACCGGGATCATGGCATCAGAACTTGGACTGGACCCGGTCCTGGGAAAACGCGCCGGGTTATTGCACGATATCGGAAAAACGATTGATAAAAGTGTTGAAGGTCCGCACGCTCTCCTGGGGTATGAACTCTGCAAAAAGTTTAACGAACATGCCATCGTCTGCAATGCGGTGGGCTCGCATCACGAAGATATCCCGATGGAGCATCCGATCTCTGCGCTCGTCCAGGCAGCGGATTCCATCAGCGGTGCACGGCCCGGCGCACGGCGCGAATCGGTTGAAGAATATATCAAACGTCTGGAGAAGCTGGAAAATATCGCCAAGTCATTTAATGGCGTCATCAATACGTACGCCATTCAGGCAGGCCGCGAGATACGCGTTATTGTCAGCCACGAAAAACTCGACGATGCCGCTGCAGATCAGATTGCTCATGATATTGCAAATAAGATTGAACAGGAAATGGAGTATCCCGGGCAGATTAAAGTCGTTGTCGTGAGAGAATTCCGCTCGATTGCTGTTGCAAAATAAGAGGAAGGGAATATTCAAATATCAACAATCGGGTATCAGCCTCGGCCGCTTGATTCATCTCGTTTTGAAGTCTGCATATTCTCCGGTGTACATGCAGCGGGTTCTGAATTTTGATTTTTGAGTGTTTTCTTGAGTCCCTCTATTAAAAATATTTTTAAGATCGGTGTCACGGGTGGAATGGGCAGCGGCAAATCTGCTGTTTGTTCATGCTTTGAACGTCTTGGTGTTCCAGTCCTCTACGCTGATGATATTGCCAAAAAACTCAGCACGACCAATTCAACCATTCGTAAAAAACTCACGACACTCCTGGGCCAGTCTGCATACTACGCTGATGGCTCGCTGAACCGGTCATTTATCGCTTCGAAAATATTTTCCGACAACGAACTGCAGAAAAAGGTGGAATCCATCATCCACCCGCATGTCGAGAAAGAGATCGACCGGCAAATAGAAGGGTTCGCCCTTCGCAGTGAACGGTTCGTGATGGTGGAGGCGGCGCTGATCTATGAAGCCGGGCTCCATAAGAAACTTCATGCGGTGGTGGTCGTCGATGCCGATGAGTCTGTCCGACTCAGCCGGGTGCGCGAGCGGGATGCCGTTTCGGACGAAATCATTCGCCGCCGGATGAACGCTCAGCTCGATGTGAAAAAAAAGATGGAAAAAGCGGATTACATCATTTATAATAATGGATCGCTTGAAGAGCTTGAGTCCAAGGTGCGATTTTTGTATAGTGTATTTAAGCAATTAACCGAAGAGGATAAAAATGTCTGATACCATTTTTGAAAAAGAATCAAAATATTTCTTTCACACGTTTCACAGGCTCCCTCTTGAAATCGATCGAGGGGAAGGGGTGTATCTCTATAGTAAGGAGGGAAAACGTTATTTAGATTTTTTCAGCGGTCTTGCAGTGAATCCGCTGGGATATAATCACCCGAGCGTCAATGAAGCGATTGAAAAGCAAATTCACCGCTATATCCATCTTTCAAATTACTACGTGCAGGAAAAAACGGTGGAATTAGCCGAGCGCATTTTGTCCGCGACCGGGTATCAGCGCATATTTTTCTCCAACAGCGGCACAGAAGCGGTCGAAGGCGCTTTGAAGATCGTCCGCAAGTGGGGTCATGGAAGCAAAAGGACAACAATATTAAATTTGACGAATTCATTCCATGGGAGAACCATGGGTGCGTTATCGTTGACCGAGCGTCCGAAGTATCGCGATGGATACGATCCATTCCTGCCCAATACCAATTCCGTCACGTTCAATGATGTCGGGGATTTGCGGGCAAAAGTAAACGAACAGACGCTCGGGTTGATTCTTGAGTTTATCCAGGGCGAAGGCGGCATTAATGTCGTCAGCAGTGAATTTGCTTTGGAATTGAAATCTCTGAAAGAGAAATATGGGTTTCTTCTCATTGCCGACGAAATTCAATCGGGTATCGGGCGGACAGGCAAGTTCTTTGGTTTTGAACAGTATGATATACGTCCCGATATTGTCGTTATCGCGAAAGCCATCGGCGGCGGGCTCCCGCTCGGTGCGATTCTCGGGAATGAGAAAGTGGCCGAGGTGCTCACGTACGGTACGCACGGTACAACATTTGGAGGGAATCCTGTCGCGTGTGCTGCCGGCTGCGCGGTGATGGAAGAAATCGTGAATAAAGGGTTGATGAAACGAGCCGGAGTTATCGGCGGGTACATCAAGTCGAAAGCCATGGAATTGCAAAAGCAGTTCCCGGCGGTCATCAAAGAAGTCCGGGGATTCGGGTGTATGCTCGGTATCGATTTACATCGGGAAGGACAATCCATTGTTGATGAACTGATGAACCGGGGGGTTCTGATCAATTGCACGAACGTGACCGTTCTGCGCCTGCTCCCGCCGTATATCGTCACGGAACAACAATGCGACCAGCTCATGTTTGAATTGCACTCCATTTTAAAATCATTGAAGTGAAGGGATTCTTCAGGATAAAGGAAAACGATCATGGCGCTCAGTGAAACAAGCAAAGTCATTCTCACGAATACGCTGAAAGAATGGATGAAATTCGCAGTGGAGCGGGAACGCTTAACGCTCGCTGCGAATGAACTTGCCGCTTTTACCAGGAAGGTCGTTCAGGAATGCCTTGCCTTCCTCAAAGCACAGAACCTGGACATTCAATGTGATTCGCCCGACGATATGAAAATACTCGGCATCGCCCTTCACATCGATCCGATCATTGATGCGACGTTTCCCAATGTGAAAGCGAGCGTCGTCTTAAAATGCAGCGGATCAACGAGGGCAATTCTCGTCAACCCGAATATGAGCATCTCGGCCGGCGGCACGATCATGACGTTTGATCAATTAAAAAAAGGCGTACCCGAACCGTTTGCAACCAACGCGGCCGATTTCGTCCGAGATAGTTTCCTCTTCGTTGCACGGACCGGGGGAAAAGAGGAATAGGCAACACCGGATCCATGGAACTTGAACCAAAACATATTCACGCACCTGAACTCTATGCGAACTTCTGGCTGAATTCTGAACCGGTCTCCCTCCGTGATCACGACGGTGAGGTGTTCCTGATCGATTTTTGGGATTACACATGCGTCAATTGCATCCGGACGCTGCCCTATCTTCAGGAGTGGCAGAGGAAATACGCTGCATTCGGCCTGACGGTGGTGGGGGTGCACACGCCGGAGTTTGAATTTGGCAGTTCGCCCGAGCGCGTAGAGAATGCGTTGAAGAATTTTAAGATTACGTATCCCGTCATGCTCGATAATGATGCATTGATCTGGAACGCCTATGCCATCCGCCATTGGCCCACGCGCTGCCTTGTGGACCGCGACGGGTATATTCGGTTTGTTCAGCATGGCGAAGGCGGCTATGTGGAGTTCGAACGTGCAATCCAGCAGCTGCTCAGTGAAGCAGGCATTCACGGGGAACTTCCCGCACTGACCGCTCCGTTCCGCGAGGAAGACCGCGCCGGCGCAGTGTGCTACCGTCCGACCAGTGAATTGTATCTCGGGTATCTCCGGGGAGCTCTCGGTAATCCCGAAGGATATAATCCGGAATCGACGCTCGAGTACACTGATCCGGGGATCTATCTCCCGGAACGGTTTTATGCAAACGGGAAATGGATGAATGAACGTCAGTGCCTGCGGTTTGACGGGAACGAGGGCGAAGACGGAGCAATACTGCTCCCGTATCAGGCGCGCGACGTCAACGCGGTGATGGGTTCCCGTGACGGATCGCTCTGTGAAGTGACCATTCAGCAGAACGGTCAGCCGCTGCCCGGGGAAATTTCCGGCGAGGATATTGTGCGGCTTCCCCAAAAACAGACATCCATTTTTGTTGATATCCCCCGGATGTACACCGTCGTTCACAATAAGGAATTCAGCAGCCACCTGCTGAAGCTGATGACGTCAAATCCGAATCTGGAAATCTATTCGTTCAGTTTTACGACCAGCGTCATTCCGGAATTGATATCGACGAATTAATTTTAAGAGTGATGAAGGTTGAACGGTTCATCCGGTCTTGAACAGTCCTCTTGTTCTTCTTTTAAAATTGAACGATGTCTTTTTTACAAAAACAAAAACAGCAGAAAATTATTTCGTTGCAATCTCTTCCGCCGAGTTTGCCGAAGAAGGAGAATCACCTGTCCGGCACCCGCAATTGAATTCCAATAGTACCCCGCCAAGATAATTGATCACGAAAGAGAATCCGCATAATGGGCATCACCATGAGAGAGACGGATGCCGTCATGGTCGCAGAATTGCCGCCTATCGGAAAAACTTTGATTCCGGAGTCAAACAAAGTTATATTTATCATATTAAATTGACAGTAGAGAAACAATGCACAAAATGACCGCAGATGTTTGGTGGACGAGCCATCAGGATTCCTGCACGCAACTTATAAAAAAGTTCGCGGTGGAAGTTCTTATTAAGTTTTTGTTTTTACAAGCCATTCTCGTTCCATCTTCTCTCGCACTTGACCCGACAAAATCCATTAAGCAGTATAACCATACCGTGTGGCAGCAGGAAGAAGGATTGCCGCAGAATTCAGTACAGTGTATCATACAAACACGTGATGGTTACCTTTGGCTTGGTACGCAAGAAGGACTTGTCCGGTTCGATGGAGTACAATTCACCACATTCAACCGAAACACCACAACCGGACTCAATCACAACAGCATTACATCCCTTGCTCAGACACCGGATGGAAGTTTATGGATTGGCACTGAAGGTGGTCTAACTCGAATGCAGGGGACAACATTCAAAACATTTACCATGAATGAAGGTCTCCCCAGTAATTATATTACCGGACTTTCACTGGGTGGTAACGGAATACTCTGGATCTCAACTCAGGGAGGTGGATTGTTAGCTTGGGATAAAGGAATATTCAGGACATATTCAAGGAAAGACGGCCTTCCGAGCACGATCCTGACTTGTGTGTTCAGTGGAATTGATGGAAGTATTTATGTTGGTTCAAACATGGGGTTGAGCAAACTCAACAATGGTATTATTACCACCTATACCACTGCTCAAGGACTTGTTGCGAATGGCGTAAGAACCGTGTATCAAGATTCAGACAGCACCTTGTGGGTCGGTACAGACCTTGGCCTCAGCCAATTTAAAGATGGAAAGTGGAAAACACTCACGACAAAAAATGGATTGGCACATAATTGGGTGAGAAGCATATTTAAGGATCGCGATGGAGGATTGTGGCTCGGTACCAGCGGCGGTTTGAGTCGTCTCTGGAAGAATTCAATTTCAAACTATACATCAAAAGATGGTTTAAGCGGAGAGTTTGTCGTCTCGTTCTGTGAAGATAGTGAAGGAGATCTCTGGGTTGGATTATTGAGCGGTGGATTAAACAGGTTCCGAGCAGGGAGATTTTCTGTCATTAGTGATCGGGAAGGATTAAAACACACGGAAGTACGCCCCATTTACCAAACCCGTGATGGGTCCATCTGGATCGGTACAAACGGCGGAGGACTTTCGTGCCTTAAAAACAATTTGATTAAAACGTACACACGAAAAGACGGCCTTCCTTATGACGGCATACGCGCGCTCTGTGAAGATACGGATGGTTCGTTGTGGATTGGGACATCGGGTGGAGGATTGTGCCGGCTGAAAAACGGCAGGATCAATACGTGGTCGACACAAAATGGATTGGCAGACAACTATATTTTTGGACTCTATCTGAGCAGCGATCATACTCTTTGGATAGGGACACGCAGCGGCGGTCTCAACACATACAAAAATGGTAAGTTTACCAGATATACGACTCAAGATGGACTGGGAAGTAATTCTGTACGCACCATTTTAGAAACAAGTGATGGAACTATTTGGATCTGCACCAACGGAGGGTTAAACAGATTTAAGGATGGGTCGTTCTCTTTGTACTCTCAAAAGAACGGACTTTCCTACGACATGGTCTATTCTCTCTTTGAAGGTAAAAATAAAGCTCTCTGGATCGGAACATATGGCGGCGGCCTGAACAGATTGAAAGACGGTCGGTTAACTTCTATCACCATGAACAATGGCCTGTTTGATAATGGCGTGTTTCAGATTATTGAAGATGAACAAAATAATATTTGGATGACGTGCAATCGCGGCGTATATCGTGTCAGTGAAAAAGAATTGAATGATTTTGCCGATCATAAAATCAAATCAGTCCACTGTGCGGTTTTTGGCATCGCTGACGGTATGCGAAGCTCAAAGTGTAACGGGAGTTCTCAGCCCGCTGGAATTCGAACGCACGACGGAAAAATTTGGATTCCCACACTCGATGGCGTGACCGTCGTTGATCCATCAACCGTTCAGCAAAGCACATTGATCCCGCCGGTATTTATCGAACAGGCGTTTATCGATCAGAAGGAAGTTGCCGTTGATAGTATTATTCACATAGAACCTGGATACAACGCCTTGGAATTCCATTATACGGCATTAAATTATTCGGCTCCGAAAAGAATAACCTTTAAATATATACTTGTCGGATTTGATAAAGACTGGATTGATGCAGGCACGAGACGCACTGCATACTATATGAACATCCATCCGGGCAGCTACACCTTCAAGGTTATTGCATGTAATAATGATGGAGCCTGGAATTCCAAAGGCGCAACAGTCGAAGTGAATTTTGGCGCGTATTTCTATCAAACGAAATGGTTTTTCGGTCTAGTTGTTCTGTTGGTAATTCTGACTGGCTTTGGCGTGTATCGTCTTCGCGTCTGGCGGCTTTTACAACATGAAAAGGAACTTAAAAGAAGTGTCGACGAAGCATTGGCAAAGATCCGGATTCTCGGGGGGCTTATTCCGATTTGTGCTACCTGCAAGAAGATAAGAGATGACAAGGGTTACTGGGATCAGCTGGAAGGGTATATCCAGACTCATTCGGAAGCGAAATTCTCGCATGGGATATGTCCGGATTGCGCAAAAAAAATGTATCCGGGATTAATTGATAGGATAAAGCAGCCAAATCGTACTCCGTAACGAAATCTATTTCATTAATTTTACTCTCAGTGTTTTCTCTTACGTGATCTCGACGAATCAATGGATTCCACTCCTCTGGTAGAGAATAGGATAAAGATGAAACGGAAAAAATCTTTTTTCCTCCTCTTCGCCGTCGCCTTTTTCCTGGTGACTCCCGAAGCCACTTGCCATCCCTGGACCAACGGCAGAGTGATTGTTTCCTCGAACGGGCGTTTTCTTCAATATGAAAACGGCACCCCTTTTTTCTGGCTTGGCGATACCGGATGGCGGTTATGTGAAAAACTAAACCGGATGGAAACACGGGCATATCTCAAAGATCGAAGTGAGAAAGAATTTAATGTTATTCAATGCATGGTCATTCATTCATTGCCGGAAGTAAATGCGTATCACGATACCGCGTTCATTGAAAATTCCTTGCTGAAGCCCCGGCTGACGAAGGGACATGATACCGTCGATCAGGTGCAGTACGATTACTGGGACCACCTCGAATGGGCGATCGATGAAGCTGCGCGGAACGGATTATATCTCGCCCTGATTCCCATCTGGGGTTCCGCGGTGAAGCTTGGAGATCTTCCGGATTCGGCGGCTGAATCGTATGCAACGTTTCTTGCGGATCGGTTCAAAAATAAACCCAATATTTTCTGGATCGTGGGGGGCGACCTCCAGGGGAATGTGAAAATGGGGTTTTGGGAGACCTTGGGGAGAACATTAAAAAAACGTGATCCTCTTCATCTGGTGACGTATCACCCGTATGGAAGAATGCAATCGTCGACATGGTTCCATCAGTCGGCGTGGCTCGATTTTAATATGTTCCAGTCCGGCCATCGCCGGTACGATCAGGATAATACATCGAGACGCTTCGGTGAAGACAACTGGCGGTTTGTTCGTGATGACTATAATAAAAAACCTGCAAAGCCGACTCTGGACGGCGAACCATCCTACGAAAATATCCCGCAGGGATTGCACGATACGACCCAGCCCCGCTGGAATGCACCTGATGTCCGGCGGTATGCGTACTGGTCTGTCTTTGCAGGTGCCTGCGGCCATACGTACGGGAATAACAGCGTGATGCAGATGCTCCACGCAAACGACAAGAAAGTATCCTACGGTGCTCGAAAACCTTGGGATGAGTCTCTTCAGGACAGCGGGTCGCAGCAGATGAAATATGTGAAACGGTTAATGCTCTCCCGCCCGTATTTTGACCGCGTGTATGACAGCTCCCTGGTGCTCAAAAATACCGGCACCAGGTATGACTATATTCTTGCCACACGCGGATCGGATTATCTCATGGCGTACACCTACGCAGGCCGGAAAATAGAAGTGAAGATGGGAAGGATCAGTGGTGTGAAGGTGACCGCATGGTGGTTCGACCCGCGAAACGGTGTGGCGAGTAACATAGGAACGTTCAAGAATAAAGGGATACGGGAATTCAATCCGCCCGGTACTCAGACCAACGGCAATGACTGGGTGCTGGTAGTGGATAATGCAGAAAAAGGATTTGGCCCGCCCGGCATCCGAGCGAATTTGAAGTAATGGGCTATTTTAAGCTTCCCGCTAACAATCTGCTGCACTGAAAAAGAGAAAGATGTCATTCCTGAATGTTTTTATCAGGAATCTTACTTTGTCTCATAGATCCTTTTCAAAAAAATAAACTCATTCTCGAAATTTGACACAATTTGGCACTAATTATTACTCTTAGTTATTATATGGTAATAAATTGCGACATAACAGAAAAAGTTTGGCGAACCCAACTATTTTTATTGTAAAATTGCTCTAAAATTTACTTACCCAGAATAAAATCCTTGATTTTATTCCGAATTTCATTCTCTGTGATGGAATGAAAAAGTGTACTATGTTTTTTCTCGTATTTTCGACAAAAAAGACCATAAATTATGCTCAGAAATTATTAGTACAATAAAAATGGATTAGGGAATTAATTCAATATCAGTCATGTTTGACTTACGAGCTTGACTTTGAATCAAATGATACTACATTTGATATCAAGGCGGGCATGGAAAAATATCGTAGGGCGGACATAACCAGGTTGAGGAAGCTCTTGGATGGACTAAAAGACTCCACACCGAAACGATCTCAATTTATCGAGACTACAAAACTAATTAACCTAATGGGTAAAATTGGTTTCGATACAACTTTAAAATACAAAGGAAGTCATCGCCCGTTTTACCATAAGCTTCTTTGTGATAAAATACCGAATCTTGGTGGACGAATATGTATTGCGAGCGCGCATGGAAAGCAGAATGCAACTCTTTGGGCTGATTTTAACGATTATGTTTTAGACTCTATTGAATATGTATTAGATAGAATTGAATCAGAAAATCTGATACTGGGGGATGATGAAAATGTATAAATTTGAAGATTATACTCTAATAGTTAAAGAAACTGACAAAGAGCTATACATTGAGGTTCCCGAAAATAGATTTATTGCGTTCTTAAAAGAAATTCCCGCAAGTTCTTTACGTGATTATGGCCCGACACAAGAAGATGCAATTAAAAATCTTAAAAAAGAATTTGATGTGTATTCGGAGGAGTTACGGGATAAATCAATTGCGTTACCTGCGCCAGAAACAAAAGTAGATTATAGTGGGCGCATATTGCTTCGACTACCCAAATGGCTACACGCGAGAATCGCCGATCTAGCGTCTGACGAAGAGATCAGTATTAATTCTTATATAGTTGATAGACTGATAAACAATTCATCAGTAGAGGGAATGTTTAAAACATTTTGCAATCTTCAACAAAGACTATTTGAAGAATCTCCGTATAGATTTAATAGCCCTCGCATTAAAGACGAAAAACACATGATGCATCCTTTAAAATTATTGAGTTTAAAACATTACGGTAGCACAGCACCTAAAGAGGATTATGGAAATGTCGGATAATATCGAACCTGTCGAATACGCGAGAATACTTACAAACACCCTGTTAAAAAAGTTGGGTTTTTTAGAAATTCACTCTGTGCTTCATTTGGAAAATTATGAAGCGGGGGAAATGAGTGTAGACATTATAAAAAATGACACACAATTCCCCAGGGCGAATGATGCCGATATGTATATTATTCTAGATAAATACAAAATAACGGGGAATGTAAAAAATAGACCGGTCTTCGACATAGATACAACAATAATACTATTGCTTGAGACAAAAGAGAAAATCGATGATATTTTTCTGACAAAGTTTTCAAAGTCAACAGGCAAATTAATAATCTATCCTTATCTTAGACAAACAGTCCAAGATTTAACATCGAAGATGGGATTACCCGCTCTATCTCTTCCGCTTTGGCAAAATCCGACTACAATTAAAGAAGAAAAAAAAGAAGCAGTTCCAGTATAGATAATATTATAATCCATACAACCCTTCTTTATCAACAAACAGCGCGTACCCATTCGCCACGATTTCGCCCTTTCTAACGTCTCGCATAACTACCCATCGTTCTCTATCCTCAATATGCCGGTCGGTGGGGTTCTTTGCAACACAAGTAATATACCGCCTGTCTCCCGCGCGTCCATTGTCCGGGCAAAGCTGATTACCTCTGATTTAGAGAGGTTATTGCTAATTGCAAACATTAATTGTTTATTATTGCCGTTCATACTTATTGTCGCCCTTCATATAATATTTTAATTGAGTATCTACTTGCACGTTAAATATCCTGTAAACATCGTGAAAAGAAATATCATATTTGTGCTGTTCATTATTTCTTTTATCTCTCAACCTATCTACTCGCAGATAAGTTTTCACGGTACCACCCTCGTCGTAGTAAGAAATAAAGATAGTGTAATTATCGGCTCGGATAGCAAGGTCGGAACTATAAATAATTTTATTACCCTCGCAGATTTTCTCCATGCCCTTCCGCCCTCTATAGAAAAAATCCGAATTTCTGGAAATGTGGCATACGTTATTGGAGGACTATATAATAGTATAGTTAGAGACACTCGTTCAGAATCCGAGACTAATAATTTTGATGTTTTCGAGATTGCAGAATCTGCTTTTAACATAGACAATAATATTTTCCAAAAATGCGCAAACTTTCGCATCAACCTTAGACCTCAACTTGAAGCCATTTGGGACGGAGAAATTAAAAAGAACCCCATTACCAACCTTAAAAGATTCGCAGTGGTTTTGATTGCCGGTGGCATATATCACGATATTCCTTATGTTATTATTGAATCTTTTTACCCGAAGGAATTAAAGGGAATATTCGGAACATATATACATATCCCCGAAGCTGTTGTCACTGAAAAAAGATATCCTTTTGCTAACGCGATTGACTCTACTTGTTGTTTTACCTTCGGTGCTGCACTAGAAAATGTGCCTCTCGACTCTTATAAACAATTGCTCGTTACCGATCCAATTGCATATGTTAGAATATTGATTGAATTGGCGGTTCAAAAGGATTCGGTTAGTAATGGTAATCCCGTAAAGATTCTCTGCATTACCCGTGATGGCATGAATTGGATTCAATAACGTCAAAAATGCTCAATCCTAAAAATTATTCCAAAAGAACCCACTACCGTGTTTTAGGTAAAGTTGCTCTTCATTCAATTCTTTCGTACATTTTTCTCGTGGTGATTTGAACGATAGCTTGCGGCCACGATAAAGAAACGCTAAAGCGTCCCCCGAAATGAACTTCGATCCCGACGCTGATACCGTTGGGAATTTTTTTATAGAGAAGAAGTATTGAGTTGCGAGTGACGAGTTATGAGTG
>RPQN01000090.1 GCA_003819715.1 Ignavibacteriota bacterium
GACTGTCAGGCGATACATATACATTCCGCTCGCCATCCCCCGCGCATTCATAGATGCGTGATATGATCCTGCCGGTTGGCGGCCTTCGAATAATCTCATGACCTCCCGCCCCAGCAAATCATAAATTCTTAAAATGACATAACTCATCACCGGCAATTCATAGCGGATGGTCGTCGTCGGATTAAATGGATTGGGATAATTTTGCCCCAGTCGAAATTCAGAGGGATGAAGAGTCTCCAGCACCTCAACGCCGGTTGCGAAATCGGCATTGGTCAGCCGGGTTGCTCCCGGGCCGCCATATGCACCAATGTCATTCCGAAGTGTACCCCGGGAAGGCACGCGTGCATTACCCGGTGCATTGGGATCCGGACCGTCAAAAAAGGCCGCCGCAGTATCTCCGGCATCAATGCAGGGCGATGCAGGTTGAAGGGAATAGTTCGTATCGGCGAACATGGGATCCTGGTTGATGTTACCCTCGCCGGCGCTTCCGCCCTGGATATCGGAGTAACTTACAACCGGACCGCCCGAACGCACGCCGATCTGCGGTGCGGTGTTCCCCCAGAGGATGCTGTTCCTGATGATGGAACCGCCCTGCCAGACATAGACGCCAACGACTTTATTCCCCGCAATGGTATTATTCTCGATGATTTTTCCTGCCGGTCCATCGCCGTTCATCCAGAGTGCACCTCCGCCATATTCCTGTCCGCCGGAATTATTCGTGAGAAGATTATTCCTGACGACCGCTCCGGTGAAATTCAGAACGACGCCGGCGCCGTATCGTGCAATGTTGGATGAAATAACATTATTGAAGATTTTAGGATTTCCGTCTCCCGCACGAATCCCCCCGCCCCCGGTGCTTGTCACGCCGGACGTATTCGTCACCTCATTTTTCGTAATGAGATTGTACCGGATCGTGGGAGCGGATAAGGCGATGAGAATTCCTCCGCCTTCCCGGAAGACTCCTGCGCCATGTTCATCCCGCCACGCTGTTCCCAGTCCGCCGGTAATGGTGAATCCCTGCAGTATTGCGGTTGAATCTTCGTGGTTGATAAAGAGCACGCAGCTTGCTGTGTCGGCATGAACCGGTCTACTCCCGTTAATTACCGTCGATTGGTTAAAGTCCTGACTGCTGGCTTCGAAAAATCGGCTGGTCACAACAATATTTTTGCCAAGGAAATTGATGTTCTCATAATAGACACCAGGAGAGACAAGAACCGTATCGCCATTCACTGCAGCATTGATTGCTGATTGAATTGACGAAAAGTTCTCCGGTACATTACGAATCGTGCTCGCCTGTAATACGATCGATGCACCCGGCAGCACGACAAGTTTATGGGGCGACGTAAACCGTGCGACCATGGTATTGCTGTAGGTATCCGGCGGCGGCATGGTATGCATGGGGATATCGTGTTTTGCATGAATCATTGCCGCTGCCTGGGTTGCTTCCTCGGGGCTCATGGTGTAAGTGGCATCCATGGGCAGAAATGCGTAGGTGATATCCTGGCCGGCAAGATCGGCCATCTCGGGAATTTTTCCCGTATCGCCTGCATGGTAAAGTCTGATGCCGTCGAACTCTACGACATATCCGACGGAGCTGCTTTTCGGATGGTTCGCATTATATGCGGCGACTGCGGTGATCTTCACATGGCCGATGGTAAAGGTCTGGTAAACGCCTCCGATGATTGCATTGGCAGCGCGGATGACTGTACAGCCGGCTTTCCGGTGAACTCTCGTCAGATCGTTATGGTCGGAGTGTTCATGTGTGATGAGAACGACATCGGCCGAATCGGAGAACTCGTTCACCGCAAATGGATCAATATAGATGACGACGCCCTCATTCGTTTTAATCTTAACAAATGAATGTCCGATATATTTGAGTGAATCTGAAAGTGATGACGTCCTGCTGAGATTATTCTCAATGCAAAAGCTCTGGATGCTCCCTGCCATCATGAAGAGAGACAGGCAGAATGTTGTCACGAGGAGACGTGGATTGAATCGCGGTATCATGTTCTTTCCTTTTATGAATTATCCATTAATTGAAAATGTACAGAATTAAGCAACAGAAAAGAGGACGGGTCCATTCAAGAATCATCCTCTATTATTTAAGGTGCGTGTTTAATTGATTCATACTATAAATTATAAAATCAAAAGGATTATCTCAATCAAATCGTTAAAGAGAATATAAAATCCTTGCTGAATAATTTGGTTTCATTTCGCCGGGCGGAAAACTTCTGCTACCTGAGCAATACAAGTTTTTTAGTGTCAAAAAATGGACCGGCTTGCCCGCCGGAGGTCTGGCGGGCATGCAGTCGATAAAAGTACACACCGCTCGCATATCGTTCAGCATTCCAAGGGCGTGAATAATTCCCTGCCGGTAATTCTTCCGAAATAATTGCGGCAACTTTTTTCCCCAATAAATCAAATACGGTAAGAGTGACAAAAGACCGAAACGGAAGAGAAAATGAAATCACGGTTGTGGGATTAAAAGGATTGGGATAATTCTGGGACATGGAAAATGAACGGGGGAGAAGAGGGTTCTGCTGAACCGCTGTCAGTGGTGCCATGGAATTACGAACAATGCTGCCGTTGTCGCCGACAATTATGACGGTGTTATTTCCTGTGACATCGAGCCCGAACATATCGAACGAGGTATTGGAATAGGCATCGTTCCACGTGACGCCCGCGTCCGTGCTGAACAGCACCAGTCCGCTGTCCGCAGTACACCAGAGCGCTGCGGAAGATCTTCCCTTCACGACCCATAAATTGCGGGTGGTGGGGATCGATTGTTTTGCCCAGTGAAGCCCGCTGTCCGTTGAACGAAGCATTGTCCCGTTCATTCCCGCTATAAATCCGAGTGCTGGAGCCGGGAATTCGATATTGAATAACGGGACATTCACACCGGTGAGTACCGGACTCCAGGATGCACCGCCGGTCGTGGTATGAAGTAGAGTTCCCGCAGCGCCGACAACCCAACCTTGCGTCAGCGAAGTAAACGTCACTCCATACAAAACGGCGTTTGTTCCGGAACTCTGACTTGTCCAGTGAAGGCCGCTGTCGGTCGTATGGAGTATTGTTCCGGCATCTCCAACGGCCCACCCGTTTTGCGAATCTTCAAAGTCAACGCTGAAGAGCGTGTTTGCCGACGTCGGAGGCTGCGCCTGCCATGTCGCACCGCCGTCGGTGGAGCGATACATCCATCCGAGATCTCCGACGATCCATGCAAAATTTCCTTTTGCCTTTGCGCCGTAGTAAGAATATTGATAGACGCCGGTGCTGACATCGGACCACGTCGCCCCGCCGTCGGTCGTTCGCAGGATGAGTCCATAGCGCCCGCAGCCAATACCGTGCAGACTGTCACTAAAACTGACCCAGTTGACAGTGCGGCTCTGTCCATTATTGACATAGGACCAGCTCCCGTTCTTTGCTGCGAGAAGCCCGTACTCGCCGAACACCGTCACCACTCCGTTTTTTACTGCGATCGCATTGATATTTGCATACGTGTTGAGAGATTCATCTGTCCACGCCGACCCTGCTGAAGTGGTATGCAAGAGCTTGCCATTATCCCCGCTCACCCAGAAATCGGACATGGAGAGAAGAAATATATCGTTGAGTCCGACAGCGGTCGCCGGTGAAGCCACGCTGATCCATGTAATGCCTCCATTTGTCGTCCTGCGGATCAATCCGTTGTCCCCGATGATATAGCCGTTTAAAGAATCGAGCATGCGGATGCGCGAAATATTCGTGCCGACGTTTGCCTGAAGATTCCAATTTGTTCCGTCTATCGAATGAAGGACAACACCGCCGACACCAACACACCAGGCTTCGTTCTTCGAAATACAGGCGATAGAGGTAAGATCCGGCACCAGGCCACCCGGCAGAGCAGGAACAGACTGGCCTTTCCAGATTCGGCCGCCATTGATCGTATGAAGGATGGTTTTGCCATCCCCGCATACCCATCCCGATTGTTCGTCTGCAAAGGCAACACCATTGAGGTCGAAAGTACTCGTGCTCGTTTGTTGTACCCATGAATCGCCTGCATTGGTCGTTTGAAAAATGTCGCCGTTATCCCCGACCGCCCATGCGGCGGAGGAATTTTCCGCCCAGACACCCCGGAGATGATCGGTAATTCCTTCGTATTGAACGGACCACGTTGACCCCCCGTCATCCGTAAAAAGGATGGTTCCTGTTTCCCCGACCGCGAAGCCGGTAGAATCATTTGCGAAGGAACATTTCCATATCGTATTTCCCTGCGGCAGGGGATGCTGCCAGTTCCAGTCCTGGCAGAACGCGACCGGCGCGAGCAGGAGAAGTCCCGATACGCAGAACAAAATTCGGCGGTGTGAAGTCGGATTAAAACTCATAGCCAATTCCAAAAGAAAAATGGGAACCCGTGTAATTATTGTATTCATCATTTGATTGATTCCGGACAACAGCAACGCCGAAAGAAATATCAAAGTCGTGATTTTGAAATACAGCGATTGATTTTGAAAGCTGGAGACCGATCGTTGAAAAAAGATCTGTCCGATGGTCCGATAATTCATCATAGACAAGTGTAATTGCAGGAGTCGAATATTTTTTCTGCTGGAACTCGCCATTGAGAGCGGCTTTAATTTCCCAGAAGAACGATCCTTCGACCTGCAGGGCGCCTTCGAATCCTTCATGGCTGAAATACTCATTATAGAGATCATCCGTCAGGAGACTTGCGGACCGGTTCTGAACAATTCGCCGTGCGGTGGATATGGGATTGTACCTGTAACGGAGTGAAATGGTGTAGTGCACCTTGTCCATCTCATAACGGAGATCGGCTTGTGCCGTCGTTTGGGAGGATTTTGTTGCCGAGGCATCGAGGAGAACAAGTTTCCCCGACGGCTGCTTGATGATGCCGCCCAGTTTCCCCTTTCCGGGTAAATAGGTATAAGTTTGCTGCGGTTCGTACCGGGCGGTGTCATAGGAACTCTTTATATAGAACTTCAATCCCGCTGAACATTGGACTCCCCATTGCAATGGATTCTTCGGAATACATTCCAATCGTAACAGAACGTTCTCCGTGACATTGGACAGTTCTTCGACGTGAGGGTATTTTCGCATGCTGATCACGTTGGACAGGCGGAGTGATAAGTCGTCAAAAATTCGAAAAGTATAACCGAGCGAGAATTCCCCGCCGGAATTATCAAAATCACGGAACGCGGCTTTATCATGCCTTGCTCCTGCCGCGAGAGCGAATTCCCATGCACCGAACAGGGTGTCCGTATCCGGATCGTACTCCGGCGTTTCCTGCTCCTCTATGGAGTCCGGTTGTTCCAACTCTGCAGCAGCGTGAGAGGAATCTTCACCGGTTGTGTCGAGCTCGGCCGGCGGATTTTCAACAACAGCCTCTGAAATCCCCTGCGAAAGGTTCGGCGGGAGTGGGCGAACCATATAACGAATCCGCACGGTATGATCCAGATAATTGCGGGGCTCGAACTTTTTGAACAGCGTCAATCCTCCTGCATATTGCATGAGAATATGGCAGGTTGCCCCGGCGCGGGCATATTCGAGTTGAAGATAATTTTGCAGGAGTTGATCGGAGAGTTCTTGATAATTACAGAGGGGGTTTGCGTCGCTGAGAACGGTTGAGGACACATATCCTGAAACCTGACACCATGCTGAGGCGGGATAAATGGCCAGGAAAATGAAAATTGTACTCAACCTCATAGTTGATGTCTACTCTCAATAATACATATATGTTATTTGGACTACACAATGTGAAGATTTATTGAGAATAATACAAAAGATATGATGTTGCTGGAGGTTGACCGGTCATACATTTCGTACGTGAATCACCAGAAGCTGGGATCTGAACGGCCTGGAAGCACCATTCTGTACTTTATCGAAGAGAATCGAATCGGCTCTGCAGCGAGGAGGACAAATCGTCCACCTTATCCCATACGGCCGAAGAGTTCTGGCAGAAGCCCGCAGATTGACCTCCAATCCATTGTTCGTATCCCGACGTTTTGATCGTCGCGAAAGACGTCCACTGAGCTTTGTCTCCATCCTGCGCCGGCAGAAACTGGCCGCACAGCATATATTGCTTTTCTCCACCGGGAGTAATGATGTACCCAAAGCGCACATCACGAAATCTGATAGGATCGGGCGGACGGTGGGCAAGAAAATCGGTAGCGGTTGTCGTAAGTAAAAATTGTAGGGCTGAATCTATTGACGCTTTCTGCAGTTCAGGGGCAAGTGTTTGAGCAGTATTCACTCCCGGTGTTTCACTTCGCGTGACTGGAGCTTTACTGCAGGCGGCGAGAATTAAAGCTGCAAAAAACATTGCAAGATATCTCATGATTCTCCTTGTATGTTGGCAATGACCAGGTTGTTTGAAGGAAAAACCGAAACCGGATTGATTGGTTCCGCAAAATGGCTGACGTTTAGGCAAATCTCCGTCCCGCTGGTTAGACGCAGCCCGCACATCCCGGGATGAGAGAGAAGTCCAGTTCGTGAAGTTGGCCGTGTTATTCCATTCGAACAATCTCACACTGGAAAGAGCTTGTAGGTGCCAATCACGAGCAGCTGACACACCGTGCTTCCAGTAATCACGTACATATTCTTCTGAAGCCCGATTCCAAGTCTGGAACTGCACCGGGCAACTATGGCCGTTAGTATCACGAGCACCACCAGGGCGGCAAGGTATTTCCATACTCCCAGCATGAGTGCAATCTGTGCTTCGTCCTGTTTTTCGAATCCGCCAAGCAGCAGGGAAAAATAGCGGCTGAACATCGGGAAGAATGCAAATGGATACGCATACAAGGTATGGTACTTCTCGATAATCAGAAGAGCGATCAATGACTGAATGATGCTGAATGCTGGCCCGCCCATGCCTGCAAGCACGGCATCTCCAGAATGCACATAGCTTCCACTCTTCGGCCACGCATAGTTAAGGCTGTATGCCATTTCATTGCCCAGCAGCTCGCCACCACTCCAATGTCCCAGCTCGTGGAAGAGATAGGAAACGTAGGCCGCCGGGATAAGCAGCAGGAAGAATCTCAAGTTATTCTGTTTGTCAGGTTCCGTCATCATTGAAAGCCCCAGGCGGTAAGTGAACCCCTTCATTTAGCGAGCACTTTGCATTTACGCAACCCTTGTTTCATCATTACCTATCCAGTGTGCGCTTGTCCCGACGCGGCATGTCGGGAAGCGCCGTGATGCTCATGGTAGCAGCTGTTCTTCATTTATTCAGCCCTATTGCCATTTTATAGGCCTTTGCAGCGTCGGGAAGCGGTGTAAAAGCATCTAATAAAATATTATACGTCCCTTTTTCAGATAGTTCATCAGCAACTTTTTTAATCAACGCTAAAGTAGCTTTCATCAATCCTGAACCAAGACTGAGACGGGCAACACCTAAATCCTGCAGTTCACCTACGGATGGCGGTATTCCTGCCCCCATCCCGGGGTTTGCAAGAATATTGATCGGGGCATTGATTTCCTTGACCAATGTCGATATCGTTTCTTTTTCCCACACAGGTTGTACAAATATGCAGTCCGCACCAGCTTCCCGGTATTTATTGCCACGCTTAATTGATTCAGACAGTTTTTCCCGCGGCGAACCTGACGAGGTATAAAATGAATCCGTTCTTGCATTGATGACCAAATGAAATCCCAGAGAATCTGATAATGCACGTATGGCTGATATCCTTTCACAAAACTCTCTCTCGTCAATTAATATTGGATTGAGCTCAATACTGTCTTCGATGTTTATTCCGACAATTCCTGTTGCAATTATCTTTTTGACAGAATCAATTATTTCATTTAAATTATTTCCATAACCGGCCTCTATATCGACAGTGACCGGAACCTGTACTCCATTGACGATTCCCGTAATTGTGTCAATCATTTCAGACAATTGTATTACCTGGCAGTCAGGATACCCCAAAGAGGCAGCTATTCCCATACTTGTTGTTGCGATTGCTTTATAGCCGCTGGCTTCTATTAGCTTAGAACTTCCGACATCCCACGAGTTTAACAGAACCAGAATTTCTTTGCCATGATGATATTTCAGGAACAATTCGGCTCTTTCTTTTTGCTTATTTGTAACCATAATACGATCCTTTAACAGCTGATTCATATGAATACATCTGACTTCAATATGCTAAATATAAGATTCTTTTTATATGTGTTATGCGTCCGTGTCCCGCCGTCCAAGTGAGCTGCCTCGACGAAGAGTTAAACGCTGCATCGGGAGCAACACTGAATGATCGACGTCATCGCCCACTTTTCAAGTCATATCTGTTTTCTGTATTGAAGGGCCACGACGCCGGATCGAAAGGTTTTCGAACCGACAAAGTCCAGCCGAAGCTTCTCCTGCGGCTTCATGGTTTCGAATAACCGCGGCCCGTTCCCGGCGACGACCGGATGAACCACGAACCGATACTCGTCGATCAAACCGCGCTCCGAAAGCTGGGACGCAATGCTCAAACTTCCAACGCAAATATCTTTTCCGGGCTCCTGCTTCAGTGCGAGCACTTCTTCCGCAACGTTTGCATGCACGATTCTTGTGTTGCTTCCGTCAACGTGTTCCAATGTTCTGGTGAAGAGGACCTTATCGAGTGAGTCGAACACTCGGGCGAACTCATTTTCGGCTTCCGTCTCCGATTGGTTCCTGGCGATATCCGGCCAATAGGGGATCATGAGTTGGTACGTGATCCGGCCGAAGAGGATGAGGCTCGCATTGCGCAGTACCTCCGTGAAATACTCATGCAGCTCCCCGTCGGCAATCCCATCCGTGTGGCTGCAGTATCCGTCTGCGGTGATATTGATTGCAAACACGACCTTTCTCATAGACCTCCTTCTGTAATGTTGCCTCTTTCATCTTTGCAGTTCGTCCACAGCAGCGAGGCTGCCTAACCGTCCTGCGGGCTCCGCAAAATTTTCTCCATTGTTCTGCCCTTCGCCAACTCGTCCACCAGTTTGTCTAAATACCTGACTTTTTGTGTCAACGGGTTCTCAATTTCCTCCACGCGAGAACCACAGATAAGACCGGTGATGAGGCGGGCATTTGGGTTTAACGTTGCAGTCTGAAAGAATGTTTCAAACGTTGCTTTTTCTTTTATGAGTTTCACCAGTTTCTTGTTATCGAAGCCTGTTAACCACTCGAGGATCTGATGCAATTCTTTCTTTGTTCTGCCATTCTTCTCCACTTTTGCGAGATACAGAGGATAGACCGACGCAAATGTCGTTTTTGCGATACGCTGATTCTGTGTGCTGGAATTATTCATACTTTTTATTTTCGTATTAGCGAAAGTGATTGGTCAATGTGATTGTGGTTACATGCAAAGCTGTTCTTGCTTTTCGCCGTGAAGTTATTGCACGTTTGTCGCCGCTCACCACAGCGGTCATCTTCAGCGACTGGTCAGGCTGCAATCGGTCATTCCTGTTCAACTGCGGACTTAATATCATTGAGGTCTTGCAGGAGGGCTTTTTTTATCACGCCCTTGAACAGAACCATGGGGATCGACTTTAGTGTTGCAGCGATACCTTGAGGTTTGCTCTCATGAACACTCGTCACCGTCAAACCGGAACCGCTCTTTGAAATACTCATAGTGGATAAGAATACGAATCCATCGCTTTCCGCTCTCGTTTTGTAGAACTCGTTCTCAGCCGCATCAGTGATCCACTTTTCCACGGCCGCTGGTTTCCCGAAATACATTCGTGTCTCCCGCCACCTTAATCCTACAAGGCCGTTTGCCGGTTTTTCGAGAACCTCAATGTTCTCGATCCCGCTGATGATTTCCGACGCGTTCCGGATGTTGGTGATGGCGGCCCAAATCGCAGCCTTGGATCCGTTGATGGTGACCTGTGCTTTAACGATCATTAAGGTTCTCCCGGGGTTTGATTGATGGTTGTGATTCGGTCTCCATCTTCTTAAGCTCCAACAGTGCCGGTCCTGACTTTCCCAGCCCGCTCGTAATTGGCAAGAATAACTCCGCTTGGCGTAGCATAACTCTCTCTTAATGTAAATGCTGCCGGAATTATTCCATTATCAAACAACTTTTTTCCTTTACCAAGAATTAACGGATGAATTTGGAGCCGGAGTTCATCTACCAGATCATTTTTTAGAAGCAGTTGAATGAGTTTACTGCTGCCCCAGACTTGAATGTCGGAGCCATTTGCATTTTTGAGTTTTTTGATCTCTGCCGGGCTTTTTATGAGTACTGAATTTTTCCACCCGGTAACTCTCGGATCCGATTTTTTCATGCTTTTTGAAAACACATATTTTGTACCTTCAATAATACCCGGCCAAAAGTTTCCATGTGAAGGCCAGTAGCCGGCCCAGATTTCAAATGTTTTTCTGCCCAAAAGATAATCTGCAGGTTTCAACTGTTTTTCCATGACCCTGTCGAGAACTTCGTCAGAATACGGTGCAGACCAGCCGCCATACTTGAAACCGCCTGATGTGTCCTCCCGGGGCCCGCCAGGTGCCTGCATTACTCCATCTAATGTGGTCATTGATATAACGACTATTTTTCTCATATTGATTTTGTCAGTGATTATAGTGCTGACTCCGCACTGTTTTGGTTTGCCTACTCTTGTCGGTTTTCAGAATCCATGACGTATAACATTTCGGCAACCAACACCGTTCCGATTGATCATCATCATTCGGGATGGAACGATCCGCCCGCCCGAACGGTAATGTCATGCGACCGATTCAGTCGTTCGGGCGAACGCTTTACATCTCGCCAATCTTTGTTTCGTCATCGCCTATCCAAGGTGTACCTGCCTGCCATGTTTTATCATTTGGCGGGAGCGCAGTATTGCCGTTCCGTCTGCCAAATGACCTCTGGAAGGCTCGTTCCCGAACCTCATTTCTTGAATGAATCTCCGAATGTCACATTTGCCGTATATGTCTGACCTGCACTCACCGTAAATCTGTCGAAACCTGAACCAAATGTCGGAGTCCCTGATGGGTTGTTTGGCGTGTAAATGATATAAGGATCCTTCATCCCTGAATTATAACTGCCGTCGCCGTTCGCATCAAACATGGTAATAAGATGATAGTCACCCGGCGGGACGGCGAACGAATAGGAAAATGGCGATATGGATGAGCTGATCATCTGGATGGTAGAACCATCCGGTGCGCCCTGCATGTTGGTGTTGCTGAAGGGATAGATACCAACAACCAGAAGTTTGGTTGCGCTTGGTGTCCCGGATATGAAAGTAACCGTGCCTTGAACAGTGCCCGTTGCCGCACTCGGGGGAGAAGTGGTCTCATCCTTTGAACAGGATAAGAGAAGCAGGCATGTGACTGATACGATAACAGCTGCGAATAAATTTTTCATTATGAAGTCTCCTTATTTATCCTGAGGTTGTCTGGATTTCACACAACCCGTGTTGCCCAACCTCGTTTGCATCCGGGCTGAAATCATTGTCGTAATCCTCATATGTATGGAACGCATCTTTACATCACATTGTCCTGACGTTGTATGTCGGGAAGCGCTGTTTGCCGTTTGTGAGCGAAGAAGAGAGCGTGTAATCAACCATAGAGAGTTCCTTCTTGTATCTTTTTATGATGCGTAAATAGAGTCCTTTCAACTTGCCGGGTTGTTGCGCTTAATTTTTTTGCGTAATAGCGGATCTTCATGAGATACGTATACCACTCGGAAGCAGAAAATTTTCTTCCTTTGGGATTTGTTTTTACAGACCCATAATGATGTAAAAGCTGCCAAACCCTGATATCGATTACTCCATACCTTGCAGGATCGGTTAACGTGAGTATTGCTGATGCAACTGGAATACTAACACCTTTCAAGGATGTTAATAACGAGATTCGTCTTATTTCAAATTTTGTAGATAAAACATTTTTTGAGATAATACGAATTTGATCTTCACTATTGGATTTGTAGTGCCTCAAAGGGCGCGGACTTTTCCAGCGGCACATTTTTAGAAATTCATTTTTTGTAAAGTACCCCCGCTTCCTTACACCTCCAAGTTTCTCTATGAGAACTCTCGTTGTTTCGTCTTCATCACGCAACAGTTCGTTCTTCAACAGCTCTTGTATGTTTGAGTATCCCTTCTTCATAATTTTCCGCCTACACCCGGTATTGGTTAACGTTTCACGCGGCCACTCGTGTTATGCGCAGCCCCCGCATTCATTCTTCTTCTTTATTGAAACCGATAGGATGCTTCTTGGGCTCAGGTAATTCCGGCGGTTCCATTAATTTTTTAAGTTCTCCTAAAACGTAAGCAATCACCTTTTCATGCACATCAAGGCGACCGGTCAACTTCTTTTCCAACTCCTCAAGTTTTTCAGTGAGGACTGTGCGATCAGCAATGGTCTACCGCATCATGATAAACGCGCGTACAACAAAAATGCTCATTTGTATGGCATGGTCACTATGAAGAATATTGGCGGCCATGAAAGCTCCATGTTCGGTAAACGCATAAGGAAGAGTCCTCCGACCGCCGCGCCCTTTCTTTGATATCGCAATTTGCGATGTCAAAGAATATTATTCATCCTCCCTGAGTTGGAAGAGGAAATCTTCAGAAAAACATTTGTGCTATGAGCAGCATTTGCCTGCTCATTTAAGTAGTAGAAGTCTCCTGGTATCATAATAGGCACCAGTGTTCAACCTGTAAAAGTACACACCGCTCGAAGCTTTATCCGCATGCCACATAACACGATGAGTTCCAGCGGGAAGTTCCTCGTTTACGAGAGTTGCTGCTTCACGCCCCAGCAGGTCGTACACTTGAAGCAGTACGTGACCGGCTTCTGGTATCTGATATCTGATCTCTGTATTCGGATTGAATGGGTTGGGATAATTTTGAAAGAGACGGAATTCATTTGGACTTGCATTAAAAGCTTCGTCGATCGCCGTGCGCACATATTCTGATCCATCGTACGGTATGCGGTTCGTTGCGCCGGTCATGTTGTTCCTGGCCTGGAATTCCAGTTTGTTGTCCGGAAGGAGGTGTACCGTCCCAAGGTACTTCGAAGTGTTGTACACTGAATCTTTGAGAACCGCAGCCCACTGTACCGTTGCCTGTCGGCGAGCCTTGCCGTCATTATCGTGCTGGTTGATCGCCAGGCCAAACGTAGTCCCAATCCAAGGGGCAATGGCTTCGTTCCCGTTCTTTATCGCTGGCCATCCGATCGCCAGTTCAAGCGCGTATCCGCCCGGAATCATACGTCGTGACCAGCGTTTGAGTGTATCGGGAACATTTTTCATACTGTCGGCAGTAATGACGCCGGGCGTCCCCTTGCCGAGCGCTGTCAGACATGTTCCCCAATTGGAGTTTATGACGCTGTCCGCAGGCTGGGGATCAAAATAAAGCTCGATACAATCCTCTTCCCAGAGATTGTTCGCATTTCCCGAGACGGTGTCGTCTTTCACTTCCTCGTAAAGATAGAACCACTTACTGTCCCACGCCGCCCACAGATGCACGGAGATGTCCGCATCGTCGACCGGTTTGCCGTTGTTGTTGTACGCATACGATCGGATTTGGAGATAACCGTTATAGGGTCCGGTCAGGCTTGAGTAGAAATTGTCCTTCATTCCGTCAATCGTCATTGGCGCATCGAGTGCGGGAAACGAGAGAACGAAATGCTGTCCATCGTACAGCGGCACAATAGAGAAATCTCCCTGCATTGATGAGGACACATTTCGGAACGTCCCCGAAACCGAATTGTATGTTATGCACGAGAACCGGGTTCCATGAATTGGTGCATATCCCGGCGAAACAGTGATGTTGACAGTTCCATCCAGGAACGCCTTGCCGCCGATGGTGAGAGGTTCGCTGCCGAATTCTGCGATCGTATCTCCCATTCGCAGGCTGGTGACTGTGCCGGAGGAACATCGGTAGTCGCTTCCGAACGAAACTTTTCCGTTTCGGATGTCGAGCGCACCGTTGTTCGTTATCCATCCGATTTGAAACGACGTCAGGCCGGTCGAGACGGATTTCCGTAGCACACCGCCTGAATCGATATGGATCTCTCCTCTACCATCAATGAGTGCGTCATTTTGAATGTCAAAGAGCCCGCCGGGCATGATCTCAAGGTTTCCGTTACCGTCGTGAATCACGCCCGAGCCAAGCCATCGCATCGTGCCGTGGCATCGGATGTAACCGCTTCCCGTCCATTTCTCGCCGGGACCATCGAGAAGGAGTGTGCTGTTCGTACCAATGGTGAAATCTGATAGAGTCCCGCCTGTCCAACGCACAGTACCGAAGACCGTCGAAGGAGAGTTATTCCCACCTCCAGAGATTTCCAGATTCTCCGAGATCACCGAATCCAGCAGGCTGATCCCGGCGATGATCTTGCAGACACCGGATCCGCTGAAACGTGTCCCGTCGCGAAAACTGTTGGTGCCATAGCCCCACGCTCCAAAGGCAAAGAGCATAAATCCTCCGCTGTCGGCGTGGAAGGTTCCGTTGCCGTTGACCGCGTGATCGAAACGCAAGGTGCCGCTTTGCACATCGATCAGGCCGTAGTTTGTTACAACCACTCCGTACAAGTTGCCGGAGCTTGAGTTGTCCCGAAACACCGTTGTCCCTGTCGCGCCGCTCTTTCGCACTACGGCTCCCGTGTCGATGACGAACAAACCGTACATGGCATTAAACGTACAATCGTTATGAATAAGGAACGTGCTTCCACCTTTATTCTCTATTGTCCCCCTCACCAGATCGAAGCTTGCAATACCCGACATCACCGCTGTGCCGTAGTTGGTTATCGTGCTGCTTCCCGAAACCGTATCATTAATATTCCAGGTTCCCATCGTGGTGATGTTGGAGCCGAGCCAGATATGACGCTTGACGTTCCACGCCCCCTTCACCGTGATCGGACATGCTGCCGATCCTCCAAACCAGTCCAGCGTGTCGTTGATCGTCAACGGTCCGTTGTTGATGGACCCCTTCAAGAAGGTTAAGTCTTTGATCGTACGTCCTATGATTGGAATGCTGAGCGCAACCGTATCGTTATCTATCGTCACTTTGTCAAACGGTCCGGGAATCCCCTGTGGTGCCCAATTTTGCGGATAATCCCATCCGTTCGCCGGAGCAATTCCTTTCCAGTAAAAGGAACCCTGGCTTGCCGCCGGCAAGGATAGGATGATCAGAAGAACGACCGTCGGCACCGAGAGGATGAGATTCCGTCTGAATGGCGATGAATTCGTTCGATGAGCCATCAAATACAAATTCCCGGGAGCGGTTAACGAATTTCCCCGGGAAGTGGAAAATGAATAGGACGAAAGATTGAATTTCATGATATCCTCCTTTTGGTACTTGCTTAGAGGCAATTGCAATTTCCTATATCTACCATGAATCGCGTTGTTGTTCATTTCGTGCGTAATATTGAACAAAACAGCGTGTACAGCTTCGATTTGCTTTGAATATCCAGCCGCAACAATACATTAGCTTCATATCTTCTGTATGAACAGAAAATAGTCCACACGTATACTGAGATTCTGGTATCATGATGAAGTCAAGTTAACAGCGCGTCCCTGATTCTCTGTGTTAGGGGAGAGAATCACCTGCGAAAACATTACCAAGTTTTCCATAGAATTGCAAGGAATGAGGGAGTGTCTCAGCCTAATGTGACGGCGAGTGATGTCAGGAATTTCTTCCTGACATCCATCAGAGTCGGTCAGGACGTAAGTCCTGACCGCACGAAAATGAGACTTTATCGCAAGATTGGGGAGCCGATTAACGGACAACCATCTCTTCCAAATATGCAAACCATAAACCATTCTGTCGCAGAACTGCGAATAATAGTTGTAGTTCTGCACATATTTTGCGAAATTTCGATACTAAAGCCGTCCGCTAAAGCGGAACAATTCTTGCGGTAGTACATCGATTAATTATTCATCACCTATATAAAGAGAAGAGAACAATACAATGTCAGACGCAAAAAATGGACGAATTAAAGTGACAATCGACGGCAACGAGGCCGCTGCCTATGTTGCCCATAAATTAAACGAGGTTATTGCCATCTATCCTATCACCCCTTCCTCCAATATGGGCGAATGGGCGGATGAATGGTCGGCGCAGGGACGTAAAAACCTGTGGGGAACGGTTCCCCAGGTGGCCGAGATGCAAAGCGAAGGCGGAGCTGCCGGTGCGGTCCACGGTGCATTGCAGGCGGGCGCACTTTCCTGCACGTTTACCGCTTCACAGGGTCTGCTCCTGATGATCCCCAATATGTTTAAGATCGCCGGCGAATTGACCTCGACTGTATTTCATATTGCTGCTCGGACGGTTGCCGCACATGCCTTATCCATTTTCGGCGACCACAGCGATGTGATGGCGACCCGCCAGTGCGGCTGGGGTATGCTGGGAGCGAACTCGGTCCAGGAAACCATGGATCTGGCGCTTATTTCCTATGCGGCAACTTTGGAATCGCGCGTTCCGTTCATACACTTTTTTGACGGGTTCCGTACCTCGCACGAAGTGATGAAAATCGAACAGTTGAGCGATGCCGATATCCGTGCGATGATCGACGATGAGCTGGTTCAAAAACACCGCGAGCGCGCCCTGACCCCGGAACATCCGGTCCTGCGCGGCTCCGCACAAAACCCCGATGTGTTCTTCCAGGCACGCGAAGCGGCAAATTTATATATCGACGCTGTCCCCGGGATCGTTCAAAAAGCAATGGACAAATTTGCGAAACTTGTCGGACGTGAATATACGTTGTTCCAGTATGTTGGTGCACCGGATGCCGAACGTGTTGTTATTATTATGGGTTCCGGCGCGGAAACAGCACAGGAAACC
>RPQN01000091.1 GCA_003819715.1 Ignavibacteriota bacterium
AACGGAAACCACCGCAGACATTCAATACAATATTGCAATTCAATCACCATACAGAATCAATGGAGTGAGTGTAAAGTCCGGCAATGTGACGTTGGGTGAAGCAATTCGTTCCACTATGGGAAAAACAATTCTCGTAGCCGGAACCCAATATGATCTTGAGAAACTAAAGCAGGAACGGGAACGCATAGATGCTGCGCTGAAAGAAATAGGCTATTTCTATTTTTCCCCCGACTTCATGTTCTTTCAAGCGGATAGTACTGCCGGCAATAAGTCGGTCGATCTCTCACTTCAAATCAAGAGGGATATTCCTGCAGCGGCAGCACGTGTCTATACGATTGGCAATATCTTTGTCACCTCCGGTTATTCGCTGAACAGAGACAGTGCCGCAACATCTGCCGGCGACACGGTCATCGTTGGCGGCTGTTCCTACATTGATCTTGATAAAAATTTTGACCCGGACGTTATTGTTCGTTCGATATTTTTTAAGAAAGGTATTCTCTACAATAGAGGTACCCACGATCTCACATTGAACAGGCTCATGAATCTCGGCGTGTTCAAGTTTGTGAATATACGATTTGCAGAGGCCGATTCCGCCGGCATCTCAAGTCTGGATGTTCATATTTCCCTGACACCGCTGCCGATGAAAAATATTCGCTTTGAATTGCAGGGCGTTTCCAAATCCAACAATCTTGCAGGGCCGGTGTTTAATTCCAGCTTTCGAAATAAAAATTTGTTCGGCGGGGCTGAACTTTTTACCCTCAGTGGTGAATTGGGCTTTGAGATGCCTGTCGGCAGTGGACAATCGGGAGGTAATTCGTATCAGTTCGGTATGCGCGGAGAATTAGATCTGCCGAAGTTCCTTGTTCCGTTCAGACTGGATAATGTATCGAGCCTCTTTGTACCGAAGACACGCATGGTGCTCGGATTTAATTTGCTGGATCGATTGAAATACTATCAGTTGTTCTCGGTAGATGCATCATTTGGATACCACTGGAAGGAATCCATCAACAAGGAACACGATTTTAGCCCGCTTTCGATTACGTTTGCGCATCTGGCAAATGCAACACAGAAATTCAACGAGTTGTTAAGTGCCAATCCACTGTTGAAAAAGAGTTTCGAACAACAGTTTATCATTGGACAGAATTATTCCTTCACCTACAATGACCAGCTTGACAGGGATCATCAGAACCATTTGTACTTTAAAGGAAGCATAGATCTCTCGGGGAACCTGTTGCAGCTCGGGCAATCACTATTTTACAAACAACGAGCGACTTCCGATACTCCCTATGAAATATTCGGAACAGCATATTCAGAGTACTACAAATTTGATATCGACTTGAGGTACTACAACAACACGGTGGATCAAAGAACTTCCCTTGCCAGCAGGTTGATCGCAGGGATCGGTGTCGCTTACGGCAACTCTGCGACCATGCCCTATGTGAAACAGTTCACTATCGGGGGAAGTAATAGTGTGCGTGCATTTAGCGCGCGTGCTCTAGGCCCCGGTTCGTACAAAATTCCTGACAGCCTCGCTGCAAAATCCTTTATGGACCAGGCCGGGGATATCAAACTTGAAGTAAATACCGAGTACCGGTTTCCTCTCATCAGTATTCTCAAAGGTGCACTCTTCATCGATGCCGGAAATATCTGGCTGCTGCGGGAAGATCCCGGACGCCCCGGCGGTACGTTCTCCGAAAAAACATTTCTCGATGAACTGGCGGTTGGAGCAGGTGCCGGGCTGCGGCTTGATCTCTCTTTTTTTATTCTTCGATTTGACCTTGCATTCCCGCTCCGCATCCCGTACCTGCCTCAGGGCGAGCGTTGGGTCATAAAGAAGATCAATTTCGGCGACCCTTCGTGGAGATCGAATAACCTTACACTCAACCTTGCCATTGGCTATCCGTACTGAGACACGTGACGGGAGAACCTGCCTGTAAAAACTATTACCAGTGGGTGGCGGTGATTTACCGGATCCACATTTGAACACCCACTGGAGAGCAGCTCAATTCCGATGTTGTCCTTTTACCCATTTATCATGCTCGGGATGATCTTTATTCTCAAAGTATTTAGAATCGCGGCTGTCCCGGATAACCGGCTGATCCCTCTTGTGCTTGTATGTTTCATATCTCGCCTGGTCGCGTGCATGGTAATCATACGGATTATGTTCATTGATGACAATTTTGTATGAATGGTATGGATCATATCCGCTGACGGTCGAAGGCGGCACAGAGCTATGTCTCCATGCCGGTCCGTCTTTATAAATATATTGATGTTCGGAGACGGAGTAGTAGCAGTCTATTTCAGGAATGTAATAGTATTCAGCGTAATCATACCCTTCAGGTCCCCAAGCAGGCTGATCGCTGATATTAATACCGATTCTTCCATTCATGCTCCCCGGGAACATACAGTTTAACGAAGTCACTGCTATGCCCGTCAAGACCAGAGCACAAATCAGGAACATGAGCTTCGATTGTTTCATCGTGATCGCCCTTTCATGACGATAAGTGAACGAGCGCCGTTCCGAGAATCTCTCAATTTCTGCACACATTGAAAGAGATGAGTGGAAGGGCGGGAGTGTATCGGATTCTTGTCCGATGTGCATTATTCCTCATGAAGAGTACGAAAGAAATTCATGAACCGTAATAGAGCAAAGGGATGATAAAGGGATTAGTCCTTTTCATAAGCGAGGAGTGTTCCTCTCCTCAACATTGAATCGGTCGTCCACACCTGTCTATTGGCGAATGAGAATTAATCCCTTTTTCATCCTTCCGAGCTATTACTTCTCAACGCAGTCATCGGTATACTTCTTCATTAGTCAGCGAGGGTTCTCGCCTCTCAATGAGAAAGAGTTGTCTTCTCGACGCAATGAATATTGGAAATTATTTAAATCGTATTCGATCGACCTTTAGTATTCCTGGACAAACCTGGTTGAACAACATCCTCGCGGGTCTCCGTATCGTGCTGCGGAAAATTCATGACAGCCGTATCAGCAAGCTCCCATTACGGAAATGTGCAGCTCTCTTTCTCTTAGGGACAATACTATTGGCAGCGACCCTGGTTGTCGCGGGAATTCAGTATGTCTATTATAATCGGAATAATCTCCCCGATTTGCGTGCATTCAGCCGATTTGATTTTCCATCTGTTGGACACATCTACGATGTGAATGATCAGCCTTTCATTGAAATGGCCTCAGAATGTCGTCAAATCACTCAGTATGGAGACATTCCGCCCATTGTTCGTGACGCGATCATTGCGACAGAAGACAAAAACTTCTTTTCACATAATGGATTTGATAAATCCGGATTTGCCCGGGCGCTTTGTAAAATCAAGTTCCTGAATTTGATGGGGCGCCTGACTCACCTTGGGCAACAAAATGAGATCAATAATGCTGCGATCTTCCCACAAGGGGGATCGACCATTACTCAGCAACTGGTGCGCGGTTATTTTCTCAAACCCATGATGGCCCAGGAAAATAGCGAGCAGCTTCGGCACAGTCAAAGTCTCGCGCGCATGCTCTCGCGCGTGATTGGTGCTCGAATGGTCAACATGTTGTTCCGAAAATTGGAAGAGATACGCTTGTCGTTGTGGCTCGAAGGAGAGATGCAGACGCAATTTGGTTCGAAACGTCGCGCAAAGGAAGAAATATTGGCCCGATATGCGAGTTTGATTTATATGGGAAACGGTCAGTACGGATTTGCGAAGGGAGCAGAATATTATTTTGACCGTCCTCTCTCCACATTTACTGTAGAGGATGCAGACAAGGCAGCATCGCTGGCAGGTGCCGTAAAGTCGCCTCGTTATTACGCGCCAAATGCGAGTCAAACGGAGAGAGTCTTACAGCGCAGGAATCAGGTCCTGGAACTTATGGCGGCGAGAGGATTCATTTCTCCGGATCAGGCTGCAGGAGCTCGACAGCGCCCAATTGAACCGGCGTTACGGATCAAAGCCAAGACGATTGGATCTTCTGCGGTTGTGGAAAATGTCCTGCAAGAACTCAAATCTTGTCGTGCCGATCTTAATGAATATGATCTGTTTCAAGGTCATATCCAGGTTCACTCAACAGTGAACGCCCGGATTCAGGAAATTTCTAACCAAGCGTTGGAACGCGGACTTGTGGAGTATGAACAGCGCCATCCGAGCGCCAAAGGCGTCATCCAGGGCTCCGTCGTCGTTCTCAGTAACTCTGATGCGAGTATCCTCGCCGAGACCGGCGGCCGCCAATCTTACAGGGGGCGTTCCAGTGCGAACCGTGATTTCAACCGCGTAACGAATTCATTACGTCAGCCTGGATCCGCAATGAAGCCGATTGTCTATCTCGCGGCTTTTCGTACAGGTATTTTTAATCTCGATTCCAGGGTACCCGACGGACCTATCCTCGTTGCAGATACTGATGGCCAAACGACAAAATGGATATCAAATTATGATGGCCGATTTAAAGGGTTGATTACTCTCCGAATGGCATTGGCGGAGTCCAGAAATACCGTTGCGGTTTGGATTGCTGAGCAGGTTGGTATAGCGAGCATTCTAAAGACAGCACGTAATCTGGGGATACGATCGCCGCTGCACTCGTTTGTTTCAATAGCATTGGGGGCATCAGAATTGAATTTGCTGGAGCTTGCCAATGCATACCGTACGATTGCTTCGGGTACACTCACACAACCTTACGTGATTCGGAAAATTGTTTTTGATTCTGGTGAAGTGATAGGTGAAAGCGAACGCCGGTCATCTCCGGTCGATGTCGACGGTGAAGCGCTTTCGCTCATACAGGAAGGCCTGCGCGGTGTCGTGCGCATGCCCAGTGGGACAGCTCATGCGTTGGATACCTATGGTCTTCCGTTCGCTGTGATGGGAAAAACGGGAACAACGAACAATTTTAAAGACGCGCTTTTCGTGGGTTCTACATTTGGACCTGAAGGAATCACCGTAGCCGTCCGTGTAGGCTTTGACGACAACTGTACTCTCGGAGCAAAAGAAACAGGCGGCCGGATTGCACTTCCGGTATTTAGAGAAATTATGTTGAACGCGTATGGTGAGAAGCTGATCAAACCTGCGCCAAAATTTCCAGTTGATATGGAAAAGAGAATTAACATTCACCTGAGAGACGGTTTTGCAAAAAATAACGCACTCAACCCGAAAGTGCTTCATAAGATGGATGCATGGTGATCTCCCGTCAACGGTAAACGGTAATTCCTAAATCAAATGGTAGATAAAATGGAGAACTAAACTATGGAGCATTACCTCGGCGCCATGCTCGCCTCATCATTTCTTCCAGCTGGTCGCTGCATTGTGAGCCCGCAGTTGAACTCTCCGGCGTCTGTGAGCACTCTCTCCTTCGTGTTGGGGCTGGCCTCCATGTTCGTTTCGTCCCGTTCCAAAGTTATGGAGTAGTTCAATATTCTGGTCCCATGGAATTTAGATATTAACTCCATTGTTATAGTTAAAGGAGTGACAAGAAGAAAGCTCAGTGTGAACTGGCAATGGAGAATGTTATGCAGCCGCGATTGAATTTTGTGAAAGTTTCACCTGCCGGATATAGAGTGTTGCACAATCTCGATGATTATGTGAAATCAAGCGGACTTGAACAATCACTTCTTGAATTGGTGAAAGTACGCGCGTCCCAGATGAACGGATGTGCTTATTGTATTGATATGCATACAAAAGATGCGAGAGAAGCCGGCGAAACCGAGCAGCGACTTTATGGATTGAGTGCGTGGCGTGAAACAGCATACTACACGGACCGCGAACGGGCTGCGATGGTATGGACTGAAGCGGTGACAGATGTTTCCAATACACACGTACCGGACGAAATTTATTCTCTCGTATCTCAATATTTTAGCGAAAAGGAAATTGTTGATCTTACACTCGCGATCGCAGTAATTAATAGCTGGAATAGAATCGCAATAAGCTTCAGAAGTGTCCCGGGCACTTATCAGTCCCCGGGTCATACCAATGAGACCGCTTCATTGCAGTCTGATGAGCGTTGATGGAAGAAGGAAAAAAAAATACTCCAATTATTTTCACCATAGGTCATTCGACTCGTCCTTTGGATGCATTTACGCATATTCTTCAATCGCATGCGATAACCCGTGTTGTTGATGTACGCACGATCCCCCGTTCGAGGCACAATCCGCAATATAACCATGAGACTCTTCCGGCAGCACTGAAGGAGAAAGGTGTCGAGTATACACATATGGCCGGGCTTGGCGGCCTTCGTCGGGCGCAACCGGATGGACTCAATGCCGGATGGCACAATCCGTCGTTCAAAGGATTCGCTGATTACATGCAGACGAAAGAATTTTCCGAAAACCTTGAACTACTTATGGAACGGTCTCAACACGAAACTGCTGTTCTGATGTGTGCCGAGGCCGTTCCATGGCGGTGTCACAGATCTCTTATCGCTGATGCGTTGCTTGTCCACGGCAGGATCATTGAGGATATCATAGGTTCGGCGCCATCTTCTGCTCATGTGCTCACGCCATGGGCATACGTCGATGGATTCACGGTCACGTATCCTGCCGATGCTGCCGTGAGATATGAAAACCTTAGACCTCGGAAATTAAATAAGAAGAAACAGGGAAATGACGAGATACCGTGATAAGATAGTACAAGATACATTGAATGATATGAAAACGATTTAAGGATATTGGGTTTAATAAAACAATTAAGGACCGCGAATGAGCAAAAATGTATCGGATCAACTGGTGGAGACATTGGTTGAAGCAGGCATCCAAAGGATCTATGCCGTAACGGGAGATAGTCTCAATCATGTCAATGAAGCAATTCACCGCAACGGCAGAATAAAATGGATCCATGTAAGACACGAAGAAACGGCCGCTTTCGCCGCAGGAGCAGAGGCCCAGCTGAATGGCCTGGCATGTTGTGCAGGGAGCAGCGGACCCGGACATGTCCATCTGATAAACGGTTTATATGATGCGCACCGTTCATCGGTTTCGGTATTGGCCATTGCTTCGACGATCCCAACCAAAGGATTTGGGACTGATTATCATCAGGAAACAAACACCATCAAACTTTTTGACGATTGCAGCTGCTACAATCAGGTGGCCGTTACACCTGCGCAACTACCGCGTATGCTGCAGGCAGCACTTCAGCATGCTGTACATAAAAAAGGCGTTGCGGTCATTGGATTACCGGGTGATATTACCAACCTTCCCGCAATCGCGATTGAAAGTTCTTCTTTGCTTTTTCGGAATCGTCCTGTCGTAAAGCCATCGGAAAACGAGCTCCATCATTTGGCGGAGCTGTTAAACTCACACAAAAAGGTAACAATATTTTGCGGAGTGGGCGCTGCAGAAGCACATAAAGAAATTATTGAGCTGGCTGAAAAACTTAAATCCCCAGTCGCGTATTCTTACAAAGCAAAGATGGCGATTCAATATGATAATCCGTTTGAAGTAGGTCTTACTGGATTGCTGGGTATTCCATCGGCGTACCAGAGCATGCATGAATGTGAATTACTGGTATTATTAGGGACAGACTTTCCTTATACGTCCTTCATGCCCGTCCAAAATAAAATCGTACAGATTGATATTCGGCCTGAAAAACTCGGGCGAAGAGCGAAACTCGAACTGGGACTTTGCGGAGACGTGAAAGATACTTTGAAAGCACTTCTGCCTATGATAGGCATGAAAGAAGATGGCACATTCCTTTCTCATCAATTGGAGTTTTATAAAAAGGTCAAAAATAAATTACTGATCTATGTAAACGATCCTGGAAAGCCAAAGGCTATTCACCCTGAATTTGTCGCCTCCGTGATTAATGAACTCGCTGCCAAAGATGCCATATTTACGGTCGATACCGGGATGTGTTGTGTATGGGCAGCACGATATATCGATGGAACAGGCGAGAGAAAAATGCTGGGTTCATTCAATCATGGATCAATGGCAAACGCGATGCCTCAGGCCATCGGGGCAGCGCTTGCCTGTCCCGGCAGACAAGTAATTGCCTTCTGCGGCGACGGCGGCCTGTCTATGATGTTAGGCGATCTTATGACCATCGTCCAATATAAATTACCTGTGAAGATTATTGTGTTCAATAACCGATCCTTAGGAATGGTGAAACTTGAAATGGAAGTAGCAGGGATTCCTGACCTGGAGACAGATATGCTTAACCCGGACTTCGCAAAAATAGCTGACGCAATGGGGATGCCTGGTATTACCATCACTGATCCCGTTGAAGTGAAATCGGGAATAGAAAAGGCCCTTCTGCTGGAAGGCCCCGTTTTGGTTACACTATGGACTGATCCGAATGCCCTTGCCATGCCCCCCAAGTTGGAGTTTGATCAGGTGAAAGGATATGCTTTGTATATGGGAAGAATGATGTTCGATGGGCGAATGGATGAGATCGTAAATATGATCTCGTCCAATTATAAACATTTGGGAGAGTTACTTTAAATCGATACGGAAAATGCGAAGAAAGGAAGGATTACCATCGTGAAGAAAACTGGAATCATTATCCTCATTATAGGTCTGTTCATGACCCTTTATACAGGATTCACCTATTTTACCAGAGAGAAGGTTATGGACCTGGGCCCAATCGAGATATCAAAGAATAACCCACACTCCGTAAACTGGCAGCCTTATGTCGGAGTCGGAATAATGATTATAGGCGGTGTTGTTCTCGTTCTTGCAAAGAATCGAAAAGACGAAAAAGAAATCTTTAAAAAATAAAATGAGTGTTTCGCGAAAAGAATGGTGACAGACGAACACCGGCATCGTTCGAAAGAAACAATACGTGATCCTCTGTCGATAGTGCCGAAGACACCTTTATGCAACATCAATCTGAACATAAATCGGAAGGAGTATCACCATGCCAGAATTCGGATCACCCTTTTCAGGGGCAGCAAACAATAGAACACTCTCGGATGCGGAACTCATCAGGGCAATTCGTTTTATGGTTTCCGCAGAGTATGAGGCGACTCAGTTATATATGCAGCTTGCCGAATCAACCGACAACAAGCTCGCTGTGGCAGTGCTCAAGGACATTGCGGATGAGGAACGTGTACACGCTGGAGAGTTTCTGAGATTGCTCACCGAGCTTGCCCCAGATGAAAAAATGTTTTATGCCGAAGGGACAAAAGAAGTCGAAGAAATGAGGAAAAAAATAAATGATACTCGGAAAACTCGTGCAGCAAGCCGATAAAGACATGAACAATAATACCTTCGGAGTCATGAAGAAAGAATGATGGAAGTAAATTCTTTTGCAGGAAAGATTGCCGAACCAGCGATGCTTATTAATGTACCGAAACTCGTCACGGCGTATTATACCGAAGTGCCTGATCCATCAGTGCAGGCGCAGCGAGTTGCATTCGGCACCTCAGGGCATCGCGGTTCAGCGTTCGACAAGACGTTCAACGAATATCATATAGGAGCCATTACTCAGGCCATTTGTCTCTATCGAAAACGACAAAAGATAGATGGTCCGCTTTTTCTTGGTATGGACACCCATGCCCTTTCGGTACCGGCTCTTGCCAGCGCGCTTGAAGTACTGGCCGCAAATGGCGTGGAAGTCATGATTGCGGATAAAGATGAATACACTCCAACCCCTGTCATTTCTCAGGCTATTCTCACGTACAATCGCAGTCGTAAAACCGGACTTGCGGATGGTATCGTGATCACCCCTTCGCATAATCCACCGAAAGATGGAGGGTTCAAATACAATCCTCCGAATGGTGGGCCGGCTGAATCCGATGTCACTGGATGGATTGAAGCGGCGGCAAATCAAATGCTCGAGAATGACCTTCGGGATGTTAAAAAAATTCCCTACGAAAAAGCTCTTCGTGCATCAACGACACACCGGTATGACTATCTCAATACGTACATTCATGATCTTGTTCATGTGATCGATATGGATGCCATTCGCGGCGGGAAAATGAGCATGGGTGTGGATCCGCTTGGCGGTGCCGGTGTTCACTACTGGAGAGCAATTGCCGAGCGCTATGGATTAAACCTCACAGTGGTGAACGAGGATATTGACCCGACCTTTCGTTTTATGACTGTTGACTGGGATGGACAGATTCGCATGGATCCATCTTCGCCTTATGCGATGCAAAGGTTAATCGGCTTGAAGGATCGTTACGATATTGCCTTTGCATGCGACACCGACCATGATCGGCACGGAATCGTCACTAAAAGCGCAGGATTGCTTCCGCCCAACCATTACCTTTCCGTCGCAATATTTTATCTTTTTCAAAACCGGTCGAAGTGGCGCAAGGACGCCGCGATAGGCAAGACAATAGTAAGCAGTCAGATGATTGACCGCGTTGCGGCAAAACTTGACCGGAAACTCTACGAGGTGCCGGTCGGTTTCAAATGGTTCGTTGATGGTTTGCTCGACGGCTCGCTTGGCTTTGGCGGTGAAGAAAGTGCAGGCGCATCGTTCGTCCGTTTGGATGGCAGTGTTTGGACAACAGATAAAGATGGAATCGTCCCAGCGTTGCTCGCTGCGGAGATCACCGCAAAAATGGGCCGGGATCCTGGAGAGATCTATCGTGACCTTACGCGCGAGTTCGGTGACCCTGCTTACAGCCGTGTTGAAGCGTCAGCGACACCGGAACAAAAGGCCATCCTGAAGAACCTTTCCCGTCAGGATCTATCGAAAAAAGAGCTGGCAGGTGAAAAGATTGAAACCGTCATCACTCAAGCACCAGGAAACAATGCATCGATCGGCGGACTGAAGGTGTCAACAAAGAGCGGATGGTTCGCGGCGCGTCCATCCGGGACTGAGAACATCTACAAGATTTATGCAGAGAGCTTCCGTGGAGCAGATCATCTGCACCTTGTCCTGGAGGAAGCGCAGAATCTTGTGAACGATGCATTTAAAGTGAGTTCTGCAGGAAAAATCCCTTTGGTGAAAAATAAATGAGCAAGCAAAAAATAACCGGGACAAATCTCGAATCCTGGATACACTTACTGGAAAGTAAGAACGGTGTCGCTCGTCTCAAAGCAAGAACATCTTTGGTGGCTCTGGGGAGATCCTCCGTCCCTTCCCTCATCCGGGTATTGCAGAACTCCAAACAGGATCATGTTCGCTGGGAAGCAGCCAAGACACTTGGTGCGATTGGCGATGTGAGATCAATACCGGCATTGGTGAGCGCACTGGAAGACAGCGACCAGGGCGTTGTATGGCTGGCTGCCGAAGCATTGAGAAAATTCAAAAAGATCGCTTGGCCGCAGTTAATGCGTGCGTTGGTAAACAGTAAACCCGATTCTGTTCTATTACGTCATGGAGCGCATCATGTTTTGCGGAATCAAAAGGAAGCAGGATTCAATGATTTGCTCTCGACTCTGAGGATTGCTTTAGAATCCAGCACGTCTTCAGAATCGACACCATTTGCTGCATCTCACATTTTAAAACGAGTGAAAACAAAATCATGAAAACTCAATCGCACATAGGAAATCTCATGAGAGGTTCTTTGTCTGCCGATATAGATGGTTTCGATTCTCTCACCGAACTTGCGCTGGATATGCGATGGTCATGGAATCATGCCACTGACGAAATATGGCGGCAGCTTGATCCGGTGCTGTGGGATCTGACTCATCATCCCTGGGATGTTTTGCAGACTGTTTCACGGGAGAAAGTGAAGGATGTATTATCCAATCCCGATTTCCGAAAAAAGATTGATGCTCTTGTACAGTCCAAGAAGCAAGAAGAGAAAGCGTCCGCATGGTTTCAACAAAATTATCCGAATTCTCCGTTGACCTGCGTCGCATACTTCAGCATGGAATTCATGTTGAGTGAAGCGCTGCCGATCTATTCGGGAGGTCTTGGTAATGTGGCTGGCGATCAGCTCAAGACAGCCAGCGATTTGGGCGTGCCGGTGGTCGGTGTGGGGTTGCTCTACCAGCAAGGCTATTTTCGGCAGGAGCTCGATAGGAATGGTGCACAACAGGCACTTTATCCGTATAACGATCCCGGGCAAATTCCCATCACGCCGCTGCGTCATCCGAACGGAGAGTGGCTGCGGTTGGAGATCGTATTACCAGGTTGCTCGGTCTGGCTGCGGGCATGGCAGGTGCAGGTCGGAAGAATCAAACTATACCTGTTGGACAGCAATGACGCCGCAAACTCTCCCATTCATCGTGGGATTACCAGCGAACTCTATGGAGGAGGTCCGGAACTGCGGCTAAAACAAGAGATGGTGCTTGGGATCGGCGGATGGCGGTTGCTCCGTGCGCTTGGCATCAAACCTGAAGTCTGTCACCTGAATGAAGGGCATGCCGCTTTCGCTGTTCTGGAACGCGCAAGAAATTTCATGGAAGAGACAGGCCAACCATTTGAAGTCTCATTGACTGCGACTCGAGCGGGTAATCTTTTCACCACACACACTGCGGTGGCTGCCGGTTTTGACCGTTTTGCACCGGCTCTCATCGAGCAATACCTCGGCTGGTACGCCAAAGAAAAGCTTGGCATAACACTCAACGATTTGCTGGCACTGGGCCGGCAGAACTCGAACGACTCGTCTGAAAATTTCAATATGGCATATCTCGCAATCCGTGGGAGCGGAGCGGTGAATGGCGTGAGTCGTTTGCATGGAAAAGTCAGCCGGCACCTCTTTGAATCTCTTTTTCCCAAATGGCCTGCAGACGAAGTGCCTATCGGATATGTGACGAACGGAGTCCATATGCCGACCTGGGACTCGGCCGAAGCCGACGATCTCTGGATGGAAGCCTGCGGAAAGGATCGCTGGCTTGGAACGACGAAAACTATTGAAGAGGACATCCGGCGTATCTCAGATGCCAGACTTTGGCAATATCGCATCGCAGCGAGCAAGTCTTTTGTTGAATATATTCGTGGACGATTATCCTTTCAGCTGACCTCCTCCGGCGCAACTCACGAAGCAGTAGAAGAGGCGAAGCATTTATTTGATCCCAATGCATTAACGTTAGGCTTTGCACGTCGTTTTGCCGCTTACAAACGGCCCAACATGCTTCTCCACGATCCTGAACGGTTGTTGCGTATTCTGTCAAATCCCGAACGACCAGTACAACTTGTCCTAGCCGGTAAGGCACATCCGGCGGATCAAGAGGGGCAAGCCTTGATTCAGCAATGGACTCAGTTTATTCAACGACCTGAAGCACGCCGCCATGTAATTTTCCTTAGCGACTACAACATGCTCCTGAGCGAATATCTTGTGCAGGGAGTCGATGTATGGATCAATACGCCTCGACGTCCGTGGGAAGCGTGCGGAACAAGCGGCATGAAGGTGCTCGTTAATGGAGGTATTAATCTTTCAGAGTTGGATGGCTGGTGGGCGGAAGCCTACACACCTGAAGTAGGCTGGGCTTTAGGGGACGGGAAAGAACGAGGCGATGATCCTGCCTGGGACGCAATTGAAGCCGATACACTTTACGATCGTCTCGAACGCGAGGTCGTTCCCGAGTTTTATACCCGCAATGAAAAGGGCATTCCGGTTGCCTGGGTTGCCCGCATGCGGGAAAGTATGGCGAAGCTCACACCACAATTCTCCGCGAACCGCACGGTGCGAGAGTACACCGAGCAACACTATCTCCCTTCTGCAGCTTCGTATCATCTGCGCATGGAGAATAAAGGGGCAATCGGCAAGATGATCGTGGATTGGCGGTACACTCTGGAAAAGAAATGGGCCGCGTTACACTTCGGCGAAGTGAAGGTGGAGACTTTTGGCGAACAGCATGTCTTTGAGATTCAGGTTTTTCTCAGTGACCTCGATCCAAAATCTGTGCACGTTGAACTTTATGCAGATGGAATCGCCAGCGGTGCTCCAGTGCGGCAGGAGATGAAACTTCTCCACCCTTTGAAGGACACAACGGGGGGGTACAATTATAGTGCGGCGGTGTCTTCGTCCCGGGCGCCGAAAGACTATACGGCGCGGCTCATACCATACGTTGATGGTGTTGCGGTTCCACTGGAAGCGGGACTGATTCTCTGGCAGCGATGATTTTATTGGAGCGAAGGTAGTGAAAAATATGGAACCACAAAAGTTGTACGATATAGGCATGATCGGCCTGGGTGTTATGGGACGCAATCTTGTTTTAAACATAGCCGGTCATGGCTTTTCCGTGACTGGATATGATACCGATAAAGACAAAGTCGATGCGCTGCGGGACGAAGCGGTCAAACACGACATCTGTGGTGTAGAAAAGATTCCAGAGTTCATTGCGCTGCTTCATTCACCACGCACCATAATGTTGCTGGTGCCTGCCGGCGCTCCGGTGGACTCGGTCATCAAGGAGTTGTTGCCCCACTTGAACAAGGGTGACAGTATCATTGATGGCGGGAACTCCTATTTCAAAGATACTGATGTCCGTGTTCGCAATCTGGCAGCGAAAGGCATCCATTTTCTCGGCGTCGGTATATCGGGAGGTGAAGAGGGTGCGCGTCGAGGACCGAGCATTATGCCCGGAGGGCCGAAAGAAGCGTACGAGCGGATCCGCCCCGTCTTTGAGGCGGTTGCTGCGAAGATCAATGGCGAACCATGTGTGACTTGGCTGGGACCAGGTTCAACCGGTCACTTTGTAAAGATGGTCCACAACGGCATCGAATACGGAATGATGCAATTAATTGCAGAGACGTACGACTTGATGAAACGCGGCCTTGATATGAACGATGATGAAATGCATGACGTCTATGCGGGATGGAACAAGGGTGAACTCAATGGGTATCTCGTGGAAATTACCAGCCATATATTTTCCAAACAGGACGAGAAGACTGGGAAGCGGCTAATCGACGAAATTCTCGATGTCGCCAAACAGAAAGGCACAGGTATGTGGGCTTCACAAAGTGCGATGGAATTACAAGTCCCAATTCCAACGATCGATCTTGCAGTTGCTCTACGGGATTTGTCGGTGTTCGCAAAGGAACGTGAACAAGCAGGCATATTGTATCAGCGATCCACACAACACGTAACAACCGAACGCAAAACTTTTCTTGTTCAACTAGGGCGCGCCTTTTATGGTGCAATGATTATTACTTATGCACAAGGCTTTGCGCTTTTGAGAGTGGCTTCGGACAAATACAAGTATCAACTCGATCTCGAATCTGTAGCCCGGATCTGGCGGGGAGGCTGCATTATTCGCTCTGCATTGCTGGAAGACATCCAACAGGCCTTTCACGCGAGGCATGATCTGCCGAATTTACTGCTGGCACCAAAGATTTCTCAGAAAATCATGGATTATCAGGAAGACTTACGCAGCGTGGTATGCCAGGCATCTGGGGCAAGGGTGCCGGCCCCGGGCCTCATGGTTTCATTAGGTTATCTCGATGCGTATCGCAGCGTCTGGCTGCCGGCAAATCTTATTCAGGCCCAACGAGATTATTTCGGCGCGCACACATATGAACGTATTGATGCGAAAGGGACATTTCACACAGAATGGGAGAACGAGTAAGAACGATGAAAACGGAAGATCAGCTCGAATCAACCATATTCGTCATTTTCGGCGGGGCAGGAGATTTAACATGGCGCAAATTGGTGCCTGCCTTATTTGATCTTGCACAGGATCGCAGCCTGCCAGTCCATTACGAAATCATTGCGGTGGACCGCATCCATCTCCGTGATGACCAATTACGTCAGCGGCTGCATGACGGTGTCAACCAATTTTCTCGTTTCGGAAAAGCAAAACCTGCTGTATGGAATCATTTCGCAACTCATATTCACTATCAGCAAGGGGATTTCAAGAAGCTCCCAACATATATCACTTTGAAAAATCAATGCGTTCGGCTGGAAAAGGAGTGGGGAACCAAAGCCCACCGAATTTTCTACATGGCGACACCGCCAAGTATGTTTGGCGAAATCCCGAAATATCTCGGCAAAGCAGATTTAACGCATGATCGGGCGTGGTCGCGAATAGTGATCGAAAAACCGATTGGCTACGATCTGGAATCGGCACAGGCCTTAAATGCCATTCTGGCTGCCAGTTTTGATGAATGTCAGATTTTCCGCATCGATCACTATCTCGGCAAAGAAACGGTTCAGAACATTCTGGCATTCCGCTTTGCGAATCCTCTCTTCGAGCCGATCTGGAATCGACGGTACGTAGACTATGTCACCATCACCGTTGCGGAAGAGGTAGGCGTTGAACATCGCGGCGGATATTATGATCGAGCTGGTGCACTCCGCGACATGGTACAGAATCACCTCATGCAATTGTTTTGTCTCGTCGCGATGGAGCCGATGGTGTCTTTCGATGCCGATGAGATTCGCAATAAAAAAGTAGATGTCCTTCATGCGGTCCGTCCGATTCACCATGACGCAGTTCATCAACACGTCGTCCGAGGACAGTATGGCCGGGCAGGTACCGGCAGCAATAAGGTGCTCGGGTATCGTGAAGAAGCCGGTGTGACACCAGATTCACAGACAGAAACATTTGTTGCATTGAAGTTGTTGGTCGACAACTGGCGCTGGCAGGGGGTGCCTTTTTATCTTCGTACGGGCAAGCGTTTACCTCGTCAAGTGTCGGAAGTCTCCATTCAGTTTCGCGCCGTGCCGCATCAATCGTTTCCTCCTGAAGCTTCTCTTGGGTGGCAGCCATCCAGACTGGTCATGTCGATCCAACCGGATGAAGGAATTGTGCTGGGCTTTCAGGCGAAATATCCGGGACCGAAAATGCAGCTTCGTCCTGTGGAAATGCATTTCAATTATCGAGAGAGCTTTGATGCACCTTCTCCTGATGCGTA
>RPQN01000092.1 GCA_003819715.1 Ignavibacteriota bacterium
AAGATGGACAACTCAAAAGCGGGTGGATGGTGATGCCGGGATCCATGAGCCGCGTGGCATTTTAATGGTTGCCCTTGCGCTCGTTCAAATTGGAATGCCCATACTCTTTGAGGGAATAAGCCAATGGATGGTCTCTGCAGGCGTTGTGCTGGGATACGGATGGATGCTCTATGTTGAATTTCGCCGTAAAGTGCAGGCCATATAGAAGGGAATACCCATACGTCATACGACTCCAGCACTGTCAGTTTATGCACTGGGGCTTTACGACTTGGACTGTAACGTCCCATGGGATGTTCACGGTATTGCCAATCGGCCAATCTCTATCAATTTATCCGCAGTGATTTCTCAATCATTACAAGTACCACTCTTTGCATTCTTGCTTGTCCACACATATTTGGGTAGATTTCCTTGGTGATGCGCATCGCTGATGAAAAAATTGATGAAGTCCGCAACGCCAACGACATTGTAGAAGTCATTTCTGCCTATGTCCACCTGAAAAAGCGCGGAAAAAATTTCCTGGGTCTCTGTCCGTTCCACACCGAAAAAACGCCTTCCTTTACCGTGAGTGCTGATAAGCAGATGTACCATTGTTTCGGCTGCGGCAAAGGGGGAAATGTCTTTACGTTTTTGATGGAGATGGATAAAGTTTCGTTTGTTGAAGCGGTAAGATCGCTTGCCTCGAAGTCCGGCATTACGATTCCGGAAGAGAGCAAACCGATGACGGAAGAGCAGACGGAATTTGAAAATTATTATGCCGTGTGCCGTTTTGCGGGGATGCAGTTCTTCCGGAACCTCACCGAAACCGAGGAAGGAAAAGAGGCGCTTCAATATTTCTACCATCGCGGTTTTACCGATGAGACCATCCGAACGTTTGGGCTCGGGTATTCATTAAATTCATGGGATGCGTTCGTCCATAAGGCCCAGTCGGAGGGGTTGAAAGCGGAGGATATTGTCAAAGTCGGACTGGCACGAGTGCGCGATGATAAATCGCTGTATGATTATTTTCGCGGCCGGGCCATGTTCCCGATCTTTTCAGCGCAGGGCCGCGTGATCGGTTTCGGCGCCCGGAAGATGCGCGAAGACGATCCGATTGCAGGGAAATATATCAACTCACCCGAAACCCCGGTCTACAATAAAAGCCGCGTCCTGTACGGATTATTCCATTCAAAGGAAGCCGTCCGCCAGGAGGATAACGCGTTGATGGTGGAAGGGTACGCCGATCTGATATCGCTGTACCAGGCAGGGATTAAAAATGTCGTGGCCTCCAGCGGCACCGCCCTGACCGAAGACCAGCTGAGCCTCATCAGCCGGTACTCAAAAAACCTGACGCTCGTTTATGATGCAGATACCGCCGGGTCCAGCGCGACCGTGCGCGGGATTGATCTAGCGCTTGAGCATGGATTAAACGTCCGGATTGTGGAACTGCCCGAAGGGGAGGATCCGGATTCGTTCGTGCAGAAGCATGGCGGCAATGAATTCCGGGAGCGGCTGGCCCATGCCATTTCGTTTATTGATTTCCGGGCAAAACAATTTCAACGCGCGGGAGCGTTTGCCACTGCAGAAGGAAAAACGCAGGCGGTGCGTTCGCTCGTCCAATCCATCGCGAAAATGAACGATGAATTACGGCGGAATTTCTATGTGAAGGAAGTGGCGGAGAAATACGATGTCTACGAGAGTGTGCTCTTTCATGAATTAGATCAGGCACTATCGCAGGAAAAACGTACGCAGCGGCCGGAAAATTATTCAAAATCCGCTATTGCTCCGCGTCGGGCAATTGTCGAGAAGCCGAGGTTGCCGGAGAAGAAGAGTATTCCCTCTGAAGAACACGACATTTTAAGGCTGATTCTTGAAGGGAACTCCGATGTGATTCGTTTTATTCTTTCGAATATTTCGTTGAATCAGCTCACGGATGAACGGATGAGAAAGCTGGCCCAGTTTGTTCTGGATTTATATGACGAGCGAGGAACGATCGATATCCAAACGCTTGTTAATGAAATGGCAGATGAAAAAATGCGAAATCTTGTCACAGAACTTGTATTGAATCCCGAGGAGTTGCGTTCCGATTGGAGGAAAATGGAAAAGGAAATTCCTCGACCAGATCCGATGACCATTGCGCGGGATGCGGTATTGCAAATTCAAAAGAAATCACTCAAACGTGCAAAAGAAGAGAACAGTCGTGCAATGAAAGAAGCTGAAATACAGCACTTGGATACCAGTCTCATACGTCAACGACAGCAAGAACTCGCTCAATTGTTGAATCAACTAGAAAAAGAAAGCAACTCATAATGGGCGCAACTATGCCGCGAAATACGCCGTTAATGATTCATATTATACCGGGGAAATGCGATTACTGCGGTTGCTGTGTGGGCGTCTGCCCCGAAGATGCGATCGAGTTGATGGAATCCCGTATCTCTATTATAGATGAACGATGCACGAATTGCCGAAAGTGTGTGTGGGCCTGTCCGTGGGAAGTGATTCAGTTCCACCGGGAAGGGGTAGAGCAATTGCCGAAAATACAGTCGTTGTTCTTAAATCAAAAAAAAGCAGATGAGCCGTTGAGCAGATGAGTAGTTGAGTAGATGAGCCATTGAGCAGTTGAGTGTATGAGAAGAAAGCAGAAAGTTTATGGTTAAAGATCAATATGATGTTATCGTCGTCGGTGCGGGACCGGCGGGATCAACAGCGGCCCGATTTGCAGCAGCGGGCGGAGCGTCGGTGCTGCTGCTGGAGAAGGACCGCGATGTCGGGTACCCGGTACGGTGCGGCGAAGCGGTAAGCCATGAGGGAGTCGTGCAGTTTATAGCACCGGATCCGAAATGGATAGCAGCCACGGTCACACGCTTTCGTCTCATTGCTCCCAACGGGAAATCGGTCGTTCCACGTCTCGATGGTACGGCCTATGTCCTGGAGCGCCGTCTGTTCGATTATGAACTGGCAAAGCTGGCGGCGAACGAAGGGGCGGAGGTGATCACGAAAGCATATGTCTACGACCTTCTGAGGGACGATCGCGGAAATGCGGCCGGGGTGAAGACATTGATCAAAGATGTCCCGGTGGATATTCGCGCGCGCGTTGTCATCGGCGCCGACGGTGTGGAAACGCGGGTCGGGAAGTGGGCAGGAATTGAAACGGAATGCTCCATTCATGATATGGAAAGCTGCGCACAGGTCACCATCTCGGGAATCGAAGCGGAACAGGATATCCTGGAATTTTATTTCGGCGAATCTGTTTCCCCGGGCGGGTATGTCTGGGTGTTTCCCAAGGGAGCAGGAACTGCAAATGTCGGTCTGGGCATTACGGTGGAAGAGTCAAAGAAAAAATCCGCCATTCGATACCTGGAGGAATTTGTTGAACGGCGGTATCCTCATGCAGCAGTGCTCACACAGATCGCAGGCGGTGTCCCATGCGCCAAAACCTGCAAAACGCTGGTCCGGAACAATGTGATGCTCGTCGGCGACGCAGGTCATCAGGTAAATCCGACTTCCGGCGGAGGAATCATCAGCGGCATGATCGGCGGAATGATCGCCGGGCAGGTTGCTGCCGACGCTCTCAAACAAAACGATCTTTCACTCTTGACGGAATACGAAACGCGCTGGCATAAACGTCTTGGCTGGCGGCATGAAGTCTTCTATAATATCAAAGAGGCGATTTCAAGTTTCTCAGACGAAACGCTGAACAGCATCGCCGAGAGTGCACTTTCACTTTCTGACGAAAAGAGGACCGTCGGCGGAATATTTCGTACGGCATTATGGAATAAGCCATCCATGCTGATCGAAATTGCAAAAGTGTTTGTTTCATAAAACCTGGAATGTTTATCCACGTTGCCCATCATCCGTCTCCCGGCATGGGATGATGGCTCATCTCATGAACGACTGCTTCCAAGCACACTTCTGGAGTGGAAGTAGGAATAATCCTAAACGAAATAGTGTGTCATCATCTTCTTCGAATTGTATGTTCGAACTATAACCTCAAAATCTTAAACAATTTCATCAGTTTTCGTGTAGCCTTCGAGTGGAGAAAAAAAAAATCATTTTTCAGTTGACAGGAATAGAAATGTTTAATAGATTGCTCTTGTAGGATGTCATACATGTGACAGGAAAGACTTATGTTTGAACCCGTAGGCAAAAGAAAGCTTTTGAGCAAGATGGTCGAGGGGCAGATTGAAGAGGCCATCCGTTCAAAAGCGGTATTACCAGGAGAGAAACTTTCCTCAGAACAGGAGCTTTGTGAACAGTTCAAAGTGAGCCGGACTGCGCTGAGAGAAGCTCTGCGCATGCTTGCTGCCCGGGGGCTGGTGGTCATCATGAAGGGGAAAGGGATTTACGTTCAGAACATATCTGCCGAGACCGTCACGGATCCTATCTATCTTTATCTTCAGATGCAGAGCGAGAGTAATTACATCCTGGACGTGATCCCTGCCCGGCAAATTATCGAGCCGCCCATTGCTGCGCTGGCAGCGATGAATCATACGGAAGAAGATGCGCAGCGGTTGAAAAAAGATCTGAATGATTTGAAAAACTCCAACGGCGATTATGAAGAACTCTCCCGGCTCGATATGCTCTTTCATCTGGATATTGCCAAAGCTTCTGAAAACCAGTTGGTCCCCCTGCTGTTAGAACCGATACACAGACTTGCTCCCCGGATTAAATCCTCTGTGTACGCGACCGTGATTGATGCAAAGCAGATCGCAGTCGAATGGCATGAAAAAATTCTTACCGCAATCCTGAATCGTGATGCGACGAACGCTCGCCTTGCAATGGTTCGGCATCTCGAAATTGCCGAACAACATGACAAACAAATTCTCATTAAACAAAAACATAAAAATTTTAAATTAAAGGCTGTCTAAAGACGAATGTCAAGCTTCCTTCGCTTTTCTGTCGAGGGAAGAATGTTGCAGCCGTCGAAATATAATATTTTTCACCTTTCACAATAATGAAGTAAATACAAGTAAGGAGCGGTATTCTTATGTCCGTATTCTCTTCCGTTGCGCGAATCCTCACTATGACACTTGTTCTCCCACTTATGGCATTAGGCCAAGCCTCGCTTAAAGGCACCATCACGGATGCGGCGAATAATGAATCGCTGATCGGCGTCAATATTGTGGTCCTGGGCACGTCCCTTGGTGCAGCGACCGATATCGAAGGTCAATTTCGAATCGTCGGAATTCCTGCACGGACGCTGAGCGTAAAAATTTCCTGCATCGGCTACGAACCGCAGACGAATGAAATTGATTTTTCCAAAACGACCGATGTGACGCTCAACGTGCAATTGAAACCCGCAGTGATCCAGGGTGAAGAAGTGGTGGTGACCGCACAAATGCGCGGACAGATTGCCGCCATCAACCAGCAAATCACCTCGAGCAGAATTGTGAATGTGGTATCGGAAGAAAAGATTCAGGAACTGCCGGATGCCAATGCGGCAGAAGCCATCGGGCGTCTCCCGGGCGTTTCCATTATCCGTATCGGAGGTGAAGCATCGGGAGTGGTGTTGCGCGGCTTAAGTTCAAAATTCAGCAACATCACCATTGACGGTGTAAAAATTCCTGCCACCGACCCGAATTCCCGCGACGTGGATCTCAGTCTCATGTCCCAGGGCGCACTGTCGGGGATCGAACTCTACAAAACTTTGACTCCCGATCAGGACGCAGATGCTATCGCCGGCGGAATTAATATGGTAACCAGAAAAGCGCCGGTAGAACGTCTGATCCGCGCGGACCTCAAAGGGAGCTACAATCAATTAATGAAATCCCCCAAACAGTATGATTTTTCTTTCCGGTACGGGGAACGATTCTTTGACGATGTCCTCGGTATTCAGCTGCAGGGAAATGCCGAACGGAAAATCCGGAGCCAGGAAAACATTTCCTACACTTATTCGACGTATGATAATTCCACCCTGCCCTCCTACGGCACTTATAACCTCAATCAATATGACAACGACATAGACAAGATCAATGCGTTTACTGTCCGGTTTACTGATGAAACGCGTAAACGAAATGGGTTCCAATCGATCATTGATGTCAATACGCCCGACAGCGGTTCGGTGAAACTGACGGGAGTCTATGCGCAAACCAATAGAAATTATATGATCTACGAGAGAGTCTATCCCACGTGGGTCTATAATTTTGAAAACATTGAGCAAAATCTGGAGACGCGAAGCGGATCGATCCAGGGGAAAAATTATTTTCTCGGTCTGGAGGCGGATTGGAATGCCTCCTATGCCGAATCACGAACAAAAAATCCGGAAGATTTTAGAACGATGTTCACAGAGCCTGCAGGCGGCACGCAGTTGAATATTAAAACGAATCCCGAGCAATTTAATGCTGCCGCAGTAAATAATTTTGGTTCTGCCTTTCTCGACAGTGTGGACCGGTTCAAGTCTGAAAACTTCGACAAAGAACTTACGCTGCAATTGAATCTTTCTGAAAGTTTTACCCTTGGAAATATGGTAACGAATTCGCTGAAGGCGGGCGGGAAGTATAAATCAAAATCAAGATGGATGAACAATTGGGGCTATAGCTGGAATACGTATCAGTTTGGAACTCCGTTTAGAGATGCCAGCGGCAATCCTGTAGATTTTACGGGAACGACATTTGACGGGACGATGTCTCATGCCGAGCTTTCACGGTTTGTGGATATGGCAAATCCTCCCACACGAGATTTGATGGGCCTGTATCGGATGACACCAATTCTGAATTTAAGTTACTACAAACTCTTTGAGGATAAAATTAAAAATGCACGTGTGGCTTCTCCCATTGATTACGGAGAGCTTGGATTGAGAGCGCTGGGCGATTATTCTGTGGATGAAAAAGTATCCTCTGCATATATTATGGACAATATCGATTTTGGTCAATCGATGACTCTTATGATTGGTGTCCGGGTGGAAAGCGAAGATAATACGTATCACGCGAAATTCAGCAACACCAATGCGTCGGGCACGGGAAATGTTATTACCGTTAATCCGGCGTTTATTACTGATACCACGTTGCCGTTCAAAACAACCATCTGGCTCCCGAATGCGCAATTGACACTCAAACCTACGGATTATTTAACATTCCGGTTTGCCGGGTATAAGGCACTGGCAAGACCGGACTTTAATCTTCGTCTGCCCCAATTTAATTATTCCACTCAACTCGTGAATGGATGCGTACCGATTGTTGCCGGTAATCCCGGATTAAAAGATGTCACGTCATGGAATTTTGAAGTGAATACTCAAGTCTACAGCAGTACGCTTGGCTTGATATCCGTCAACGCATATTTTAAGCGTATCGATGATCTGTACCATACATTGAATGCCGTCAGGTTCGAATGGTACAACGATTCAACGAAACTGATCAGTAACAATAATGTGAAAACGCCGAATTATGATGTGGGATGGCACCGGTTGGACCAGATGGTCGGTAATATCGGATTGTCGGGGTGGAGCACATTACCCGCATTCAAACAACTGCTGCATACGTATTCGAATTTTAATGTGACGACCGGTTATAATTCTCCCGATGCATCCTATGCCTGGGGATTCGAACTGGAACACCAGTTGAATTTCGGGTTCATACCGGTAAAATGGCTGCAAAGTTTCACGCTGACCTATAATATTGCCATCGCCCGCTCAGAGACAAAAGTCTGGAAAGAAACAACATTGGTCGATACGGTCTATACACCTGCGATCATGGGTGTCGATAAATTTGGGCGCCCCATTGAGTTGTCACCTGAAAATTATAATCCGGCCACGGTGCATACCGCGATATTATTAAAACAGCCGATGGAAGACCAGCCCCAGTTCACTTCCAATGTTTCTCTGGGATATGACGTGGAGAAATGGGGATCTTCGGTGCGATTATCCATGTTCTATCAAAGCAAATATACGCGGTCCTATTCCGCCGACGGTACGAGCGACGGCATTGTCGGGGAGTTTATTAAGTGGGATCTTTCTGTAAAACAGCAGGTGACCTCCAACATTTCTTTGATTTTGAATGTCGACAACATTTTCAATAGAACTGAAACACGCTATAGATATAATAATATTTTTGACTGGGGATATTTACCCACAGCATCGTCATCGTACGGAACGACGATTGATTTCGGAGCAAGAATTTCGTTGTAAGGAATAAATGCTGTCTAATTAACCATATCTTTTCATTTTTTAAGAGGAGTGCAGTATGAAAAAAATGATCTACAGTGTTGCGGTGGCAATGATGTTTCTTTTGCCGACGCTGGCGTTAAGCCAAGGATATATCAATTGGCCGGCCACAGAAGATACCATTATTGTACCTGCGAATTCGGTATTAAACGTCTTTATCGGACAGGATACAGCCGGAACGGGACCACAAGGAGCGGCGGGTGTAACGGCATGGCGGAATCGCACTCGTGTCTATGTATTGCTTGCCGGACAAAAATATGCCTGGGCCGCTGTCTGCAGTTTGAATGCCGCCAGCAGAAGTCTCTATATTCGAGGCGAGAACGGCAAGGATTATACCGTTCCTTCTACGGTGAGTTCGGTACATATGCCGGTATTGCGTTCTATTACGTCAACACTTACCACGGCGTGGTTCGTATTAAATGCTGCCGATCAGGTGTTTGCGATGAAGAACGTCTGCTGGACTGCGTATGATGAATTTCTTAATCCTGCGCACCTTCAGAATGCAACAGGGACGTTCGTAACCTGCGGCGTAAACGCCAGGGCGAGTGTTTATTTTGACAACTGTATCCTGACCGCCGGACTGACCATTTTAAATTACAGCGGAAGAAACACTTCCTCCACGACGACCGAAGGAAAAACCGTTCGTTTCCAGAATTGCATCATTGGTGATAACGGAAGCTTACAGAGATCCAACCTGGGTGCGGGTCGAATGATCGATCTCAGAGCAGTGGGTGTGGATACACTTGATATGACCAACAATACGCTGTTTAATGTTATCGACCGCGTCATCAGGTTATTGGGAGCACAAAAACCGATCTTCAGCGTGAAATTCAATCATAATACTGTGCAGAACTGCATCAGCTATCATGGATTGATTTCTTTAGGATGGATTGATTCGCTGGGAAACGGTCCATTCGAAATAAAGAACAACCTGTTTATGGATCCCTATGCTCTTGGAATGGATACCGATCAGGCCCGGCAGCAGGAATTTACCGATAATCCGGATCTCGATATTAACGGATTGCCTGCATGTTCATGGTTCATTGCCAAAAAGAATTCCACCACGCATGTCACTCCGTGGGTGGTTTCCAACAATTATTACAATATCTCCGATTCCGGGAAGGCAATACGCGATTACGAAACAGGCGTCGGCCTTCACCATGTCGTATATCCTTCCACCGCACCGGAGCGCATTATCACATCGGATATGGCACGACAGATTGATGCAAACGGCGGAAGTTCAGCCAATGCATTCAAGAAAATATCCCTTAAGTTTGTGAATGCGACTCAATTTCCTTCAAAGATGTGCCGATGGTACTTCTCGCCGCTGGGCCGTGGATATGTTCCCACGACACTGGCGATTGACAGCTGCAAAGGGGCGGGCGAAGGGAAGATTAAATATGCGACCGCACCAATGCCTAATTTCATTTTGCTGCCGCAGTTCAATCAACCGTCCAATCAGTATAACCAGTTCCCGTATGATATGCGGCGCGTAACGGTGGACTCCATCATGGAATGGATGGATTTCAGTTATGATGCAAACTGGAACCTGGCTGCCGGTGCTACAGATGGCAAGATTGTCGGCGATCCACGCTGGAAATTTGTGGACCTTGGACTTACCACCACCGCGGTGAATTCTTCGTCCCAGATTCCCGGAAGGTTCGCGCTGGAACAGAACTATCCCAATCCGTTTAACCCGACTACTCAGATCAATTATGAAATTCCGGCTTCCAGCTTCGTGACGCTGAGAATCGTGAACATTCTTGGTCAGACGGTCCAGACATTGGTGAGTGAAAAGCAGGAAGCGGGTTCGCATCCTGTCACCTTCGATGCTTCACGTTTGGCTTCGGGCGTGTATTTCTACCAATTAACGGCCGGGAACTTCAACGCAACCAGGAAAATGGTGCTGATGAAGTAATCGTGTTGTTCTGTTGAGTATAACAAAAAAAAGGCGGTCCTGCACAAGGGCCGCCTTTTTAAATGTACGATCTGCAACGTTCATAATCCCCGTAAGAACTTCTCGCACCCGCCGCAGAAATTTTTCCCTTTCACGTCCACCTCTTCCGCAGAAGTGGAGGAGTGCATGACGCATTCGGGGTCGTGGCAGTGAATCAATCCGTAGGTATGGCCAAGCTCGTGTACCGCTTCTTTCAACAAACGGATGTGTTCCAGCTTCGGGTTCGGTTCCAATCCGTAAAGATCTTCCCGTAATCGGAATGTCGATAACACGGCTGCCTGCCCGTCCAATTGCGCTTCACCGAAAACGTACGTGAGCACCGGAACGAACAGGTCGACCGCCGTAATGCCGATGATCTTCCCGCTCTGCGCGGGATATCGATCAAGGAGAGCAGTGATGAGTGACGTCGAATTGAACTGATTGCGGTAGGAATCGAACGCAAAAGCCGGGTCGAGGTAATTCGACTCTTCGATGGAAACCGGTATTTCGAATGCGTTCGAGAGCGGTGTGACGAGCGCCGTCAGTTCCGCATGATCGACCGGACGAATCGGAACGATCAGGATAGAGCGCATGGGTCAGGGTCTCTTGAGTCCGTATTTCGTAATCTTATTGTAGAGGGTGACGCGATCGATGTCAAGAATATCCGCCGACCGGGAGATGTTCCATCCCGTGCGGTTCAGAATCATTTCCACCTGTGCCCGTTCGACTACGGCGAGAGAATCCGCCTGCAGGCCATGCGCCTTCGACGCGAGCTGGAACGGTAATTCGGAAGACTGGATGGCCGGCGGCACTGCAAGGACCATCGCGCGTTCCAGCACGTTTTCCAGTTCACGGACATTTCCGGGCCAGTCGTATTGCACCAGAATATCCATGGCGTTGGCGTTTATTTCTGTAACGGCTTTGTGCATGATCGCCGCATACTTGCCGCGAAAATATTCGGCCAGCAATGGAATATCCGACCGGCGTTCGCGCAATGGAGGAATGGAAACGGTAAAGACATTGAGGCGGTAATATAAATCTTCACGGAACGAGCCGTCTTTTACCGCTGCTTCAAGGTCGCGGTTCGTCGCACAGATGACGCGAAAATCGCTGGAGATCACGTCGCTTCCACCAACGCGTGTGAACTGTTTCGTCTCGATCACCCGCAGGAGCTGCACCTGCATTTTTTGACTGATATTTCCAATCTCGTCCAGGAAGATCGTTCCGCCGTCGGCCAGTTCAAACTTCCCTTTGCGGCGGTATTGGGCTCCGGTGAATGCGCCTTTTTCATGACCAAAGAGCTCGCTCTCCAGCAGGCTCTCTGTCACCGCACCGCAATTGACGGCAATAATCGGGAAATACCGGCGGTCGCTGTTTGCATGAATAGCCCGGGCGATCAGTTCCTTTCCTGTTCCGCTTTCACCGCGCAGCATAACGGTCGTATCGGTTTTTGCAACGGTTTTTGCGAGCTCAATCACTTTATGAATTTGCTGGCTATCGCCGACAATCTCGGTCGCCTTGCCGATATCGGAGATCTGTTCGCGCAACTGGATATTTTCTTCCACGATTTTTTTCTGGTTGAGGGCGTTGGAGACGATATGCGACAGGTGGTCCGGGTCGATCGGCTTGGTGACGTAATCGAACGCGCCTTCTTTCAGCGCCTGCACGGCGCTTTCCACTGATGCGAATGCCGTGATCATAATAATGCCGATGTTTTTATCGACTTCTTTCAACCGTTTTTGAAGTTCGAGACCGCTCATCCCCGGCATCTTGATGTCGAGCAGCGCCAGATCCCATGGACCCTCCTTCATCATTTTCAGCGCGTGGTTGGCGTCTTCTGCCGCTTCAACGCGGTATCCGTCCTGCCTGAACCACTTCGTCAGCGATTCGCGGACAATGAGCTCATCATCCACAATGAGTATGCTTTGAGGTGAAGATTTTTTTTCAGTCATCGTCGTTACCTTTACAGTGAGTTCAATGGGGTGACGCGCCGGGCTCTTGTGGTGCTGACTGCCGCGGCAACGTAATCGTAAATGTCGTTCCAATTCCCGGTTTCGAATCGACAGAAATTGAACCGCTATGCCGTTCAATAATACCGTAGACGACCGACAGACCAAGGCCCGTTCCTTTGCCGTCTTTTTTGGTCGTATAGAATGGCTCAAAGATATGCGGCATTTCATCTTCTTTGATGCCGGTTCCGGTATCCGTGATGTCGATCTGGACGGCGTTCAAATATGTCAGTTCCTTCACCGCAATGTGAAAGGTTCCGCCGGCTGGCATTGCTTCAACAGCGTTGATTTCGAGCGCGAGCAGGGCTTCCTCCAATTGATGGGCATCGCAATAAAGTATCACCGGGTGTTCATCGATCTTGACTTCAGAGATGATGTTGTTCATTTTCAAATGATGATCGATCAGCCTGAGGCTTTGTCCGATGATAAAGCGCAAATCTGAATCTTTAAATTCGCCGACCTTTTCTCGTGAAAAGAGCAAAAGATTTTTAACGATGTTCCCGCAGCGTGCAGTTTCATCGGCAATCAGCGTCAGTTCGCCGATCATTTCCTGAGTGTCTTCGGCGGAAGGAGTGCCCCGTCCGACCTTTTTTCTGAGCAGTTTGGCATACGTCAGAATCCCTTCGAGGGGATTGTTGAGCTCATGCGCGACGGTCGCAGCAAGCGTGCCGAGCGATACCATTTTTTCTATCTGGACCATGTGTTTTTGCGCACGGCGAAGTTCCTCCGTTTTTTCACTGACCCGCTGTTCCAGTGTTTGAGTCCATGCAGTGAGCTCCTTCCGGGCGCGTTTCAATTCCTGCGTCATCTGGTTGAAGGAAATTGCCAGGGATCCGATTTCGTCGTTCGTCTGAACGTCAATCCGGTGGTCGAGATTGCCTTTGACAATTTCCTGCGTACCGACGGCGAGTTTCTTCACGGGAATATTGACCATGCGCCAGATAAAGATGGAGACGAATCCGGTGAGGACCGCGAAGAGAAGCAGCGAACCGATGATCTGCGTTTGTTCAAATTGCGCGATGTTCTGATCCACCTCCTGAAGGGGAATCATGACATCTAAAATTCCCAGTACCGTCTGAGAGGCACTATGCGCATGACAGCTGCTTGCAGCACAACCCGCATCGTTCCGGATGGGAGTGATCACCCCTATGACACGGTACCCCTTCGGCGAATCGAATATGCGGGTCAGAGTCGGATCATTCTGCGGGACGACAGGCTTTCCCGTGCTGTGGCATCCGATGCATGCCTCGGCGTTCATATCCACGCTTTTTCCGACTTCGGATTCCTGTGTTGAAAAGTTGACGATACCCTTCTTGTCAATGATGCGTATCCGCTCAATGCGCGGTTCTTTTCCAATGGTCTTTATAATTTCGTACACATCTTCCCGGCGATTAAGCAGCATGCTATACCGGGTGGAGCGGCTGATGAGATCGCTGATATTTGTTGCCGATTGTTGTGCTGCAGAGATATATTTACCGGACTGCCAGTCCACCAGGAACATGGTGAATAGCGTGGTGGCCGCTGCGACAGTGACTGCCACTCCGAGAAACAGCCGAAAGCCCAATAAATGGAAAAATCGTTTCATATTCTATTCCGAGTTGAAATAATATACACTTTTATGGCAAGATTTGTGCCAATTAATTACAATTTAGAAGGGTTGACAAACTCAACAATCCGGACGAAATTATCGCATAAAGTCTCAATAAATAGAAAATTACTCTCAAAAAAGAGATATTCGGCTCACTTTGGATAAAGGTAGGAGGAACATTGTTCTGTCAGTACGAAAAACACACAGATTCGGAAATTCAACGAATGCCATTAATTCTATAGCAGTACGAACTCAAGAATGGTGAACAGAGTGTTCCTAAAGCATTAGGGAAGTTGACATGCGGCGGCAGAAAATTTGCCGGAGAGAGATCTTTCTCATACAGTAGTGACTTAGGCTTCACGAACCCCCGCCTGCGTGACTGCCAGCCCGCTTCGCATTCCCGCCCGAACGACTGTTCAGTCGGGCAGGCTGGCGGGCGTCAGCAGTCGGACAGGATTTTGTGACACATAAATTTAATTATTGACGTTTTCGTGTTTTATGTCGCGGTAGGACCGTGACACCCAGGTCCCAAGTTGACTATAGGGTGGATAATACGCAGAGCTGAATTGCGGCAGGGGAGAGTTACATTCCAAAAACGCCCCTGGAAAGAGAGCGGCCAAAGGCGTTATATTGAATAAATCGATCAGGATGGAAAGTGTGCTACCCGATTGACGACCTCTTTATAGAGTGCCGGGCCAAGAATATTTTCAACCGAACTGATTCCAGCTCCGCCGTCGAACAGCGTCGTTCCTGCGGCCGGCTGAAGATGCTGGTAGGTCTGCTTCAAAATATGTTCGATGGTGTGCATCGTGCGTTTCAGTGCCCGTTGAGTATCGGATGGAGATGTCACCCGATTCAATCCTTTCGATTTTGCGGTAATCTCCATAATCCACCCTTCATCGAACGGCGATGCACACAGCAATTGCGGATGGTGATGCAACGCGGGATTGAACCTGGTCACTGTCGCCTCGATAGGAGATCGAAGTGTTACCGCCCCGCCCGGCAGGACGATCCAGAAGAACGGATCGAGCCGATGAATAACCGCCGGGGCTTTTGAAAGGACAATGCTGAGCATCGGTTGGAAGAAATTTGCAAGAATATGATTTATACCCACTCGGTAATTCCCCGCATCGTTCTGTTGAATCCAAAACTGTCCGCGGCTGTATACTCGATCCTGAGGAATAGAAACTGCCCTGAGCTGATCAAGCCGCTTTTTAAGCACGTTGTTAAAAAGAGTATCAGCCGTTATCATGAAGCTCTCCGCAGAGACCGGCGGGACATCCTGAGCAGGCGGTGTGTCCACGGGCCGTTTTTGCTGTGTGACATTCATATGGAATGCACATGTCTCGCAGCGGAATTCCTGGTCGCACAGTTTATATTCAGCGATACCGGCATCCATCCAGACGCACCGCAGTTCTCCTTCGGGGATCACACTGTTTGATGATTGGTTGTTCATGTCATAACATCCTTTTAAAAGTGTATTGTCCCATTCGGCTTATCGAACCGGTACATCGATAAATGTCACCACCTCGTTTGCCGGTGTTTTTACTTCTTCGGTGGAATGTTCCGGGAAAATCGGCAAGTACTGTACTGCCATCCGGAAGACAGCGAATCCGAGAGCGACAATCATCACGGTAATTGAAATTTCCGTCCAGGAGGGGAAGTAGGCGATTCCTGCACTTCGCTCGATCGATGTTATGGCGATGTTCAGCCGGTTAAACACAAACCCCATGACGACGAGCAATGCCGAGACAAACAATCCTTTGGCGGATGTCCGCACGCGCCGATTGACCAGTAATCCCATAGGGAGGATGACGCCAAATCCGAGTTCTGCCCAATACATCATTCCTTCAAAGTTGAAGTTAAAGAGGTAAGGCCAGAGTTTCATGCCGTTGATATCCTCAATCTTCAGCACGAGATAGACTGCAAGTGCAACCACGGTCACTTTTGCGATTTGAGAGAGGATGTCTATTTCGATCTCACGATGAAATGCGCGCGAGCTTAAAAACGATTCGATGATCACCATGGCCGGACCGACGGCCACGGCAGATGTGAAAAAGAGATACGGCAAACTGGAGGAATACCATAAGGGATATACTTTTTCCGGGATAATAAGAAAGAGCGATCCGAGCGACGACTGATGGAGGGTCGAAAGGACGACACCCAGGATCACCATCGGAATAGTGATGGTATGGAGGATTTTTTGGGGACGCTCGAGTTTCAGCTTTTCAAAAATGACCGGACTGAATTCCAGCGCCAGCACGGTGGAATACAACATCACACACCAACCGACTTCAAACATCACCGAATGCGGATTCCACATGATGATGGGATGCCAGACATTCCATGGCTTTCCCAGGTCGAACATCAATCCGACGACCACGAGAATGTAGCCGAGAAATGCGGTCAACACCGCAGGGCGGAGAATCGGGCGGTAATGTTCGAGGTTGAAAATATAGACCGATGCCGCAACAACAAATCCGCCGGCAGCGAGTCCGACGCCGCAGACGACGTCGAACCCCACCCACAACCCCCAGGGAAATTGATCGCTGAGATGTGTCGATGCGCCAAGCCCCCATCCAAACCGGATGACTGCGGAAACCGCTCCAGCCGCCATGATGAGCCAGAACACCACGGTCCAAAATTTTAGTTTTGAAAATATCGTTGATATCATTGTTTGTTCCATGAATTACTGTTGTTTATGAGAATGTCCATGATTGTCGCGAGATTCCATCTCTTTTAATTTCAATTCGAACGCCTGAACCTCTTTCCGCCGGTTGGTAATCCACCAGATACCGGACAGGAGCGTCCCGCCCCAGAACACATAA
>RPQN01000093.1 GCA_003819715.1 Ignavibacteriota bacterium
ACCGGCTGACCTTCTTTGATATAGTGAAGTTCGGCCGACGACACCCCCCGATGTTTCTCCGGTGCATCGTACAACCACCACCAGGCAACAATCCATAAAAAGCCTATACTTCCGGACAAATAAAAAGTGGCCTGCCATCCCCATTGTACAAACATCCAATTGACTGCCAGCGGACAAATCACCGCACCGATGTTCGTGCCGGCATTAAACCACCCGGTTGCAAGCGCGCGTTCTTTCACCGGAAACCATTCCGCGACCACCTTTATTGCTCCGGGAAAATTTCCGCCTTCTGAAAGCCCCAGGATCACACGGGCAAACATAAATCCAGCCGCGGTCATCGGCATGACGAATGTCACCACAATAAAACCCTTATCGGCCCAAGAAAACCAGGGAACGTTCATTCGAAATTGTTCGTGGATATCAATCAACCCGCAAAGACCATGCGCCATTGCTGCAACACTCCAGATCATGACAAAGAGAGGCAGTCCGCGCTTCACCCCGAGACGATCGATAAAACGGCCCCCCAAGAGATATCCGAACGCGTAGGCAAACGAGAAAGCCGCTGCAATATTTCCATAATCCACTTCACTCCAGCCGAGGATCTCGCTTAACGGTCCTTTCAGGATGCCAATCGTGAGACGGTCAATATAGTTGACGGCCACTGAAAAGAACAGCAGGCTGCAAATGACCCAGCGATAATTCCCTTGAGACTTCATTTCACGAGTTCCAATTGAGAGTTCTTGACACGGACCGTTTTGAGCGCATCACCGGATTTATAATCCACATGAACGTTCTCAAAGGAAATGTTTTCCGCATCCGTCACTGAAATTCCCCGTTGTGAAGTGATGGAAATATTTTTCATAGTGACGCCCTGGAGCGGCATTTCCGGCAACCCCTGCAGAACAATGGCGGACCGCGCTCCGCGGCATATCAGGTTCTCAATATGGATGTCGCGGAATTGCGGTGTCTCTTCCGAGACTGAAGGACAATTCGGCTCCGATTCGACGGCAGCCTCATCGAGCGGTACATTTCCACCATAAAACATGTTGAAATTGACAGCATCGCCTGGAATATTCATCATGCGGATATTTGAGATTGAAATCTGTTCCACCACACCGCCGCGACCTCGCATGCTCTTAAAACGCAGACCGATATCAGTTCCAATAAACGTGCAGTTGTTCACAGAGATGTTGCGCACACTGCCGGACGTCTCGCTGCCGATCGTGAAGCCTCCATGCGCATGATACACCGTACAATCTTCAATACGCACGTCCTCTGTCGGCATACCGATACGCCGGCCGGCAGCGTCCTTGCCGGACTTGAGACAGATTCCATCATCGCCAACATCAAATATGCACCCCCGGATTAATGCACGGCGGCAGGATTCGAGATCGAGCGCATCGCTATTTTGTGCGGCAGGTGAATTAAGGACGGTGACATTGATAATTGAGACGTCTTCGCAGAGTACGGGATTCATCGTCCAATTGGGCGGATTTTGAAATGTGACGTTTTCGATCAAGAGCTTTTTGCATTTTATCAGTCTCAACATTTTTGGCCTCAGAAATTGATGATAGGGCTCATATTCCTCCACGTTCAGCGAACCGCGTCTCCGCAGCGCACCAACATTCGTTTCGCCCTCCATCGCTGACCGGCTTGGCCACCACGTATTCCCTCGGTCGTTGACCACCCCGCCGGAGAGAAGAAGCGAGCTCCAGTCATTTTCTGTCACTTTTGCTTTTTTTATCTGCCGCCACGCATCACCGCCGCCGTCAATAATTCCTTCGCCGGTGACAGCGACATTCTCCAGGTTTTCACCATGGATGGGTGATCGGGAATCCACTTCTTTTTCACCTTTAATATCAATCACCGTCAGAGGAAAGAGCGAATAATCGCGGCTGAATTGAATGAACGCTCCGGATTCAAGATGCAGATCGATATTACTCTGCAATCGTATAGGTCCGGTCAGCCAGATCCCAGGGGAAACGACCAAATGTCCACCGCCGTTATTTTTCAGGTTTGCAATAGCCTTTGCAAACGACTCTGAATTCAATACAACGCCATCACCAACAGCGCCGAAATCGGAGAGATTGACCGTGTACGGAGGGAACACCGGGACTGCGACATTCAGAGAGGATGCGCTATTTTGGGGATTTCCCATCGTCGACCGTTTTTGCTCGTCACCCGTTTCTTTCTGTTGCAGAGCACATGAAGAGCACGTTCCGGTCATGATCAACAGGAGGGCGATATGATAACAACGGCGCATTGGTTTACATGGAATATTCATTCTTTATCCGGGGAATATTTATCCGACAACACGGCGATGATAAACAGTTATTGAAGATGCATTGTTCATTCAAGAGCATTGTTGAGGCATCGTCACTGCTCCTGGAAATAGATGTATTTTTTTTGCGAATCATTTCTATCGTTAATTTCATGATTGAGAGAAACTCGGAATGATGAAGAGATTCGGAAAACATCAGTTCTCAAATCCGTTGTACCGGAGCGGAACTCCGGTACAACGAGAAAAGATTTCAACAGACTGCCAACCTGTTTTTGACTGTTACTTCACCAACATCATCTTTTTCATCGACGAGAAACGGCCGGATTCCAACCGATAGAAGTAAACACCCGAGGTCATGGATGATGCATCAATCGTATAGTGATGCGCACCGGCACTCAAACTCTGGTTGACCACCGTTGCTACTTTTTGACCCAGAACGTTAAATACCGACAAGTTTGTCGTTCCGCCTGTTGCCAGGGTAAATGCAATTTCCGTCGACGGATTGAACGGATTGGGATAATTTTGCTCCAGGGTGTAACCCGTTGGCCTGTTTTCAGATTGTTCAACAGAAGTGGTCGATTCCAAAGCCCAGGTAATTGCATTTTTAATAAGGTTCCAGCCGTCGGTGGTCAGGCCTGCATAAGCTGGTCCCATGACACCAACAGCAGCGTACCGCTTTTTCAACACCACGGTTGGCTGAACCACACCGGCGTTGTTGTACAGGACTGTGCCTGCTTCAGCTCCCCAGGCTACCAGTTGATCGGTCGTTCCGGACACTGTGGCAACCGGAACGATGGTTTGTCCGGTTGTAGGAGGGATGACACAATAATTCAAATAATTCCCCGCCGACTCGGTCGTGGCGCTAGCCAGTACAACACCCTTGGCCTCTGCGGTAAATCCGGTCATAAACTTTTCGGGTGCATTTGCCACAAAATCGACGCTATTCGTGGTCGTATTAATAAATGTTGTCGCTGAGGAAGTCGACGTATTGATAAATCCGGCTGAAGAATATCTCACAAACCAGTTGTCCAGACTGACGACCGGCACACTGATCGGCGTATATGGACCGGCAGCAGGAAGACCGCGTACGCGGAAACCATTTCCCGATGACATGAACTCACTGTACATGACCATTTTATAATCTTTTGCCAGTACCGAATCGGCGGGGGCTGGTGCTGCAGTATTATTGAACGACCCTGCTGCCGTCGCATTCCCGCCAATGGCCACATCGACGGTAAACCCCCACGAGACGAGTTTATTGATCACCATTGCATCGTCGGCATTTGTATACGATGAAGCCGGAAATGTCGTCGCAGTAGACGGTGTGACAAAGCAAACCTTGCCGGAAAATTGTGCGTCTGCTGTTACCGAGCAAAGCAAGAGCAGCGCCAGGCAACCCATGAAATAATTTGTAGCTGTTTTCATAGAACTTCTCCTATTATGTATTGATGGAAGATTGAGATAAAGCGTGAATTAAAATGCGAAGCCCAGTGCAACCCGTTGTATCCCGCCAAAATTCTTCGTTCCCGAATACGCATAATCAACGCGCATCATGATGCCGCCGATCGATTGCATCAGTCCCACACCGCCGGACAAACCGAGAAGATCGTTATTCGATTGGTACCCTCCGCGGAGGGAGAATGTCTTCATAAAATTATATTCCACACCAACATTCACTCGATCGGTATAATTGTTCGGATGAACAAAATCCGTGGTAATAAAAAACTCATGCTCCTTTAACATGTCTTTATCAAAGATATCCAGGATATTCATCCCCAGGCCGAGAGAAAATTCCAGGGGAATGGGCGATTGGAAACTTTGGTACCGGACAAACGTCGAAAAATTGCGTATGGACATTCCCAGGCGGAGCGACTCGATGCCGGGGAAATACTTCACGCCCATATCAAACACGTACTTGGTCGAATTGTTGTTCGAGACAACTCCGCTGGCATTGACCAGCTGACCCAATTGCTGCCCCGCATATTTGACCGATCCGCCGATGGCGAATTCGTTGCTAATGGCTTTGACGTACGTGAGACCGAACACGTACGCACCAACATTGGGTACATTTCCCGTCAGGATGTAGTTCGCGGTACCGGTACTGGATCTTGGCACGAATGCCGTTCCCTTGATGGACCCGTAATCCACGACTTCCGCGCTGAGAGCCACTTGACCCAATTCTTTTCCATTCCAGGCCACCGCACCAGCGAGGTATTTTATATCAGCAAACCATTGCGTCGAAGAAACAAATGCTTCAACCGATGATTCCATTTCGGGCAGGCCTGCAGGATTTGAGAAAACGCTTTCTACCCCCCTGGCCATTGACGTGTAGGCAGCGCCCATTCCGGCAGCCCGCGGTGAGACGCTCACCTGCAGAAAATTCATTGTGGTCTGGCCTGTTTGCTTCAAATCAACGCCTCCCTGTCCGATGGTTTTCATGTCCACTTGCGCAACGAGGTGCTGGCCGGCTAGACAAAAGATGAAGCTCAGTACTGCAAAAATTCTTTTCATGGAATTCATTCTCCTTTTGTTTAGCGAATAATAACCAGTTTTTGATACGATACTCCGCCTTCAGGAGTCGTAAACAGGGCAACGTAGATACCGCTCGCGACCGTTTGACCGGCTTCATTCGTCATATTCCATTTGTTGAAACCGCTGTTCTGATTATGGTTGATGGTTTTCACCAAATCGCCTGCTTCTGTATAGATTTGTATGGTGACGGCTTTCGGTAATTCATAAAACGATATCTGCAGGTTGCCGGGATTGGTAAAACTGTAACCGCGCAGCAGCGGATCGTTCCAGTTAAACGGATTGGGGACAATGGCGATCTTCTCCAGCTGATCTCCCACCGGTGCTTCGCCCGTCACTGCAATATTATTATAGAAGTACACCCTTCCGCTGAACATTATTTTCCCCCGCTCGGATGGATGAGCGCTTGGATCGGAAGGAGAAATTGATGCCATCGATTGGATATAATAGTAATGGGTTGCGCCAATACGCACACTTCGATCGACATACCGATGATCTGCGCTTTTATCTGTTGCATCCGACCGGTAGATTTCCTGATAATACGTCGTGTCCACGTTGCCAATTTTCTTCATAATCCGGTACCCGGCGAAATTGGAGAGCCCCTCCGCCGCTGCATCAGCCCAGCGCAGTACAATGCCTTCACTGGAGCCGGCAACAGAAACGGAACTTGGCGGCGGCGGAGTCGATGGAGCGTTATAGCCGGAAAGGAAATTATGCTTTGCCCTGCTGACCGTCTGGAACACAGAGTCGATGCCTGTACTGACCCATTTGTCTTTCTTTATATCTGTAGCGGTTGCATTCTGCGGGAAAACAAAATTGGCAGGAAACGAACCCGTCGGCGAACCCGGATTGGGATCCTCCAGTGTCGTGGTGCCGTTCCTCGTGTCGTTTAACCACGCTCTTCCAACTTCGATGGCTTTCTCCCTGTTCAACCCTGCGATGCCCACCGCTTTCACAATTCTTATCTGCTGCCCCGGCGCAAATGTATAGGGGCCAAATGACATGGTCGGACCCTCAAACGCATTCGCCGTTGCGCTAATGGCATTTTCTCCGCCTGGTGCAGGCTTGCCAAGTTCATCAAGATTTTTACGATGGTGTCCCGGCCGGACCGTAGGACTGACAATATCCTCGCTCTGCAGCATGACTCCGGAAATAAAATTGTATTCCGACGCTCCATCTGTTCCCGTAGGATCATACGTCTGATTGACCAGCGGCAAATTCAGTACCTGTTTGTTCGCCACCGTGGTGACCATGGGTTGATTCATGTCATCCTGATCTTGAGGATCCAGAGGCCCGCTGTAGAGGGGTGTCGGCGTATACGGCTGTTTCGATGCATGAAGACATGCCATGAATGTAAAGGAGCAATCTAACAGTCGACCTCCTTGCTGCGTTAACGGCTGACCCATTCTATCTCCGGCAACTTCCGGATCGTCCGATGAATAATAATAATACACCCGCAGCGTATCGCTCTTGTCCGCACCATAGTAGTGATACCATTTCCTGGTGTTCGTATATCGATCGACTGCAGCGATGCTGGGATTCGTCCCATCAGCCCCTTGAAGCTGATACTCTCCATCGCTCATGGCGATATACATGCCCGTGAGTGTTGACGAGCCGGTGTTTGTCATGGTTAAATCGACGATGGCATAGTTATCATGAAATTGCTGCGACCAGGCAAGTACTTTTTTTTGTATCTGCAGATTCGGTGTGACGTATCTATTCGTGACAATCACCGACTGGTCACTAGTTCCAATGCATTTGCTCGGATCGACGACAACCGTCCCAAGATCATTTTGTGATGGTGTCCCCGTAATATTTTGCGAGACGATCGTATAATTTGGATTGGCATACCGGGTATAATTGACCAGCGGGACAACAATGTTCCCCTGCGGTTGATCAATTGCTAATGGTGAAAAGACCGCTGGTTTGCCGTTCCAGTTATTGGTGCCGATAAGTGTATTGGCTCCAAAATAACTTTCACCACCCTGAAATCTTGCTCCAAAAACGCCGTAATCTGCAAACAAATTCAGGTTCGAAGATCCATACGTTATACCCTTGTTCCCTCCGTTCGCCGCAACTCCTCCCCAAATTCTATTGACCCGGATATAAGGATCGGTCTGTGCATAAAGAGTCCCGGATCCAAAGAGAGAGAGGAAGATCATCACGCGAAGAAGCATCAACCGTTGGGAGTTCATTGTTGTATTCATTTTTTCTCCATTTAATTTAATGTCATCCGACTTCTTCTTCTCGACTAAAAGTCGACCTGGATTCCAAACCATATTGATCTCGGATTTCCGTACGTGAACAGATCGACATTGGGATCGTTGATGTTTGGTTTCTGCGACGATCGCATATCCCCGATGCGATCTTCACCAGCAACTTCCCCCTGCCTGTGTGCAATGCCCCATGAATCAGTGATATCCTGCGTATACACGTATCCTGGATAGAGGTAACTGCCCGTCGCTTCACTTCTGATCGCATCATAATAATGATCAGAATAATCGGCAAGGTGCAGCGACGCCATATACGCTTGATAGTCGGTACCGGAAGCACTGCCATTCCCCGTTGCGAATGCATAATTATACATGAATGTTTTTGTATTGAACACGTTGTTGACATTGACAAAGACGGTGGTTTTTATACCCGCGAGAGTGTACGCTTTGCTCAACTTCATATTCATCAGGAAAACATCGGGCCATCGGAATTCTCTATCCGCTCCATCAACATTCCTGGGATTATATCTGAAGAGAGATCCCTTGGTCCATGTCGGCATCACACTGAGATTCCAGTTCCCGAAGAAATACCCCCAATCATCGGGCGACTTAAAATTGATATTCGCTTTAATCTGAGGGACCGGATCAGGTCGGGATGGATTCGCATACGAGAAAGCACCCGGTGCCACATTCGCCGCACTGTCCTGAAACACGCCGGTCCTTCCAGTATTTCCACCGGTGGTATAGTTATACTGCACGTTCAACCACCCCGTTAACCAGCTGGATACGTTTCTCGCGATCTGGAATTCGACGCCTTGCGATGTTCTATAACTGTCGTTCGTTCGGAACCTGTACGCTCCGATCCCGGCGGTCGTTGGTGTATAGGTGAGTGTTCGCACTTCACCGGTGATATCTTTATAGTACCCCGCGATATGAATCAGGTATGCATCCAGAAGATTATAATCGACGCCCAATTCATACTGGATTGTTTTCGGGGTCTGCAGGTTTGGGTTGCCCAGTTCTCCAATACCCCCTTTTTGATTATCATACCTGAAACCATAGACGAACATTTCGCTGAGGGGGGGCAAACTTCTGAAGTGACCAAAGTTGAAATAAAACTTCGCCCGCTCTGTAATCGGGAATGAAATTCCAAAACGCGGACTCAAGACGAACTGTGAACCAACGGACTGCAGCAGCGGTTCTTTGCCTGCCGCCACCAGTGAATCATTCACCACCTGCCAATGCTCCCACAGTATCGATCTGCCGGACTGGAGAATAGCCAGATAGTCTGCCGGAGTCCAATTGGGTGCCGCAAATGCCGCCGCACTCCATGGGCTCCCCGTCGGCCAGCGAAGATCACCAAACGTATAATAATCCATGCGAAGTCCGACATTCGCCACCATATTCAGAAATGTAATTTCATCCTGAATATATGCGCTGATGGTTTTCGGCTTGACATCGAAATTGTACTCATACATGCTGAGTGGACCTTGTTGCGGCCACCAGGACCATCGTTTGTTGTCTATCTCGATAGACAGCACCTCGACGCCCGCTTTGATGTAATGGTTCTTGGTTATCTGACTGCCAACATCAAACTTGAGTCTCAACTGCGTCGTGACGGAGTTGTCATAATACACTCCTCCCTTACTGTCAAATCGGTCGCCCAACCCCGGAACGCTATAGTACTGGTCGTATTGCCAGCCAGCGACCGTATCAATAGATTGTCCCACCGCAAGAATGTTTCTTCCATAAGGCGCTTCGGTGAGCGGGATAGGACCTAAATATGCCAGTACCGATTTATCTCTTGGACTGCTGAGATCGGGATTGATATTTTCTTTTTGTACCTGATAACTTCCCGTCACTTCATAGAAGGTTTTTGCGCTCAAGGCATGCGTCAGAGTAAATCCTGCTATATAGTTTTTTTCTATCCACGGTTGCAGCATGCTCTGATACCAATAGTACCCCGGACCATAATTGCCGCCGGAGGCGACATAGAGTGGAATATTATTCTCCGGCATAAGACTTCCTCGGTCCAGCCCCGAATACACCCCCGTTAGACCTGTCTCAATGGCGAGATTCGCCGGTTCGCTGTCTGCGCCGCGCGCAGGATTCATCCCTTTCTGATAACTGTAGAGTCCCGTGAGTTTGAGGGTGATGGCATTCGATATATTGGCTTTGATTGCAAGGAGGGTTGAGCTGACAAGATTATAATCAAATTCCTGAGGTTGAATGTAGGAACTGCGGTTTGTTGAATTGGACAAATAAAACGTCGCATCTCCAAGCACTTTTCCTATCAGGGGAACCGGTCCGCCGAAACCGCCGTCGAAATTAAAATCACCGTATTTATCCTCTTTATTCGCATGATTGCTGAACAACCGTTTCAAATTTTCATCTGTAATCTCTGCACCGACATTTAATCCTTGCGCATTCAATTCACGGATCTTCGCATTCAGCTTGTTGAAATCCGGATTAACCATGTGCATCCAGGAATCAAACAAGAAGAGGTTCACGGGAGTCACGACCTCGCCGGGCTTTAAGCTCGCCGTCCAGCTCGCAGGTAAATTTCTTGCTGCCGAAATAAATCCCGCGAACGAAGGATACTGTGGAAATTGCTGTTTATCATAGGTCGTGATATACCCGCGTCTCACGGCTGTATCAACACCGATGAAGGCAATATTGGGATCTTGATGCGGCCTCAGATAATTATTCATAGGATCAAACATCGATGGTCCAAACCGCTTCATATGAGCCGGATTTTGCGTGAAGGAAAACGATCCGTGATATCCGTCGCTGGAGCCGTTTTTTGTTGTCACACTGATGACACCGGACCGGAAAGAACCATACTCTGCATTCATACCGCCGGCTTTTAAGGAAACCTGTTCGACCGCACTTGTCGGGATGAAGGATTGTGCTCTCCCGACCCTTGCATCCACCATCGTCAACCCATCCACCATCGTTCCCGTTTCAGAGGGACGTCCGCCTCGAATGTTCAGGTACTGTGATCCGGATATTCCGGCCTGGGTTGCGAGAAATTCCTGGAGCGTGCGAACGCCCGCTGCTTCCGTGATCTGTTGATTACTCACAACGATCTGACTGCCTGAAACTTCTTTATGCAGGATGTTTCGTTCCGCAGTCACCACCACCTCCTGTCCCAGCACCACCGATTCTTCCAGATCAAAATCGACCGACGCGGTTTGATTAAGGGAGACCATGACTTCCTTCTTCGTGACCTTATTTCTTCCCACCATACCAGCGCTGACGGAATAGGTGCCCACAGGAACGTTGATAATCACATAATCACCCTCGAGATCGGTCGACGCACCGAGGCTCGTTCCGATGACGATAATATTGACTCCGATGAGTGTCTCCTTCGTTTTCACATCGCGCACTTTTCCCGCGATTTTCCCCTGAGCAGAAAGTTCCTCTGCAAACACGGCGAGAACCAATAGACTCACTACGAGTATGCAATTCAACCATTTAATCATTGCGGCTCCTTTTATTTTGAGATCCTTGCGACCGTCGCACATATTGAATACCTGTTCTTTGTGACAGAACTAGAGAATCTGAGAGTACACTTTAATTCCAGAGATGAGGCTCACAACGTTATTCCTCCAAGCAGTCACCGCGAATTTGCAAAAACGCATGGAGCCGCTGACCAAGCCAGAACGATCCTCTTACAACCATGGTTGCAGAAGTTACTTGATTACCGGATACAGAACGACAATGTGATGAGTGAATTTACAGCACGAAGTTGGGGAGAAAAAAGCAAATTTTACCAGAAGCGGGAATATACGACCATTCGGGATAATACACCGACGAACCGGACGCGGGAATCCCGAGGCACTAAAGATGGATGAACGATTACGAAAGCCGGAGAGATGGCAGGAGGGTTACCGAATAAAGACTGCGGAACGGACCGTCATGATCCGGTCCGTCGAAAAGAAAATCCCCTATCGTTTTTCGAGAGCCTCTTGAAAGTGTGCGCGATACATCCTGCTCAATCTCAGTTTGACGTCGCCTTCCAGCTCTATAAGAAAATCGCCATGGCTTACGGGATGGAGTTTTTTTACTCTACTAATATTCACGATAATAGACCGATGAATTCGGACAAATGTTTTGGGGTCAAGCTCATTCTCGAGCACGGTCATGGTTTCCCGGTGAATATACTTCTTCGCAGCGGTATGAATGTAGACTAAATCCCTCGCAGATTCGATCCAAAGCACCTCGTCCAGGGGAACAACGACAATCTGGTTCACGGTTTTAATCATCAACCGATGGAGAAACGCTTTTTCCCTTTTCGGCACCTCCGGTTCTGCACTGCGGAGATCGATATTCAACAATTTGAAATAATCGCTGGTCATGGCCTTGAGCTTCTCCGAATACATCTGCAGACTGCGGCGGTTCACCTCCGCAATAACATGCTGAAGGGCTTCCCGGAAGCGATCTTCATCGATCGGTTTTAACAGATAATCAATGGCATGAAATTCAAATGCTTTGATGGCATATTGATCAAATGCCGTGACGAATACCACGACCGGCACCTGGGCCGGATTCATATGCTGCAGTACTTCAAATCCGTTCATTTCCGGCATTTGGATGTCAAGGAAGACGAGGTCGGGGGACAATTTATTGATGGACTTGACGGCTTCCTGGCCGGACGAACATTCACCCGCAATTTGAATGTCGGGATATTCCTGCAGCCAGAATTTTATCCCTTTTCGCGCGCGCGGCTCATCATCGACAATCAGTGTTCGTATTGTCACAGTGTTTCCTTCCCGTCCATGAGCCTGGGGTCGTTTCTCTTGTCACAATATGGAAATTGAATCTCAAGATTCATACCGCCATCAGGCTTCGTTGCCATGTGAAGCGAATGCTCTGACTTGAAAAAGTGTCCTAACCGCTCCCGCGTAATATTGAGCACTCCCTCATCGGAGAATTGCCTTCCCCCAATTCCCGCACCCGCATCTTCAAGATGAACAAGAACATCGCCGTTTTTTCTTTTGATATCCATGATCAGCGTGTACGAACCAATCCCCTGTTCCAGGGCAGCGACCGTGTATTTTTCTACGATCGGCTGTAATAAATATGTCGGAACGAGGGCATGGGCGATCTCCGGTTCGACTGTTTCCTGGATTTTGAATTCCTGGGGGAACCTGATCCGTTCTATTTCGAGATATTGACGGAGAAAATCAATTTCTTCCCCCAGGGTCGTTTCATCGCGTTCTGTATCGTACACCGTTTTCCTTAAAAAATTGCTTAACGATGTCAGAATCTGATTCGCTTTTTTATTCTGGTCCGTATCAAGAAGATCCGATATGGATTGCAAGGTATTAAAAAGAAACTGCGGATGGATCAGGCTGCGGAGTTCCTGCAACTGGGATTTGACCAGCATGACTTCCAGCTGGGAAAATTTTATGGCGTTTTCCTGGCTCAGCCGCTGATATTCAATCATGAAGAAACACAGGAGAAAGAAAATATACACGCCAATATCAAGCCACGTGGTAATCGTTTTAAGGAGGAGATCCCTGTACGATATCTGCAATATGCCCTCCCAGATCATGGAATCGACGGCATACGTGAGCAGTTGATGGAGAAACAAGAATAACAATAGGATCGCAAAGTGCGTGCTCGTCCATCGAAGGGCATTCGTCCGTGTGAGATGCATCCGTATAGAAAGGGCTTGAATAACAAACGCCAGGAGTAAATAATACCAGCAAAAAATGGTTTTGGATACGAGAAATTTAAAAAAATAATTTACGTTGTTGATATCCTCATAAATGATCGACGCCTGAACGGAATTCACCACGGCAATAAACGATAAGACCACAAACAAGGGGATAAAGATAGTCGAAGTTAGCTGCGGCTGCGGCAAAAATAAATATTTTTTTATAAATCGCTTCAAGCACTCTGTTCCTTTAATTCAGAAAATTCATGTGCACCGGTGTCTCTCAGGGGGAGATGATACGGCAACCTGATATGGACACTCAATCCTCCCGAGGGCCTATTCTCAAATTGAAGTGTATACCGGCCTTTGTACAAATGTTCCAGCCGTTCTTTTGTAATTTTGATTCCCACTCCTTTTTTTGATTTTTTTTGTATCGAAAAGCCGTCCAGTCCGGGACCGTTATCCTCGATGGTTATCGCCAGCTCATCGTGTTCACGGGCGGATGATATTTTTAGATATCCATCAGCGGTTTTTGGCGCAACGGCATAGTTAATCGAATTTTCAACAAGGGGTAACAGTAAAAAACTGGGCACCAGCGCCGGCAACGTTTCCGGAGCGATGGAGCGTTCCACCAGAAGTTTATCCTCATACCGGACCTTTTCAATTTCGATATATTGATTAATAAATCGAAGCTCCTGATCGAACGTTATTTCCTGCTGGTTGCTCTCATCGATGGTCGTTTTTAAAAAATTTCGAATGAGCGAAAGCATTCGTTTTGCCTCATTATTCTCATGCAAGACAATCGAGGTGGACAAACTGTTGAGCGTATTAAACAAAAAATGCGGACGGAGCTGACTTTTTAACGCATTCAATTGTGACTGCGCCAGCCGGGCAAGCAGCTGAGAATATTTGAGTGTATCCCGTTCACTCTGTTGTTTATACTCAACAACACGGACTCCAATCATGATAGAAAAAAAGACGACCAGATCGACCCATATCCCCGGACCTTGAACGGTGCGGTGATAAATGACATAGGAAAAACTCGGAGGTGTTCCCCGTATGATCACAAGAGTCAATGCGGCAATGGACTGCCGAATCAATATGATAATTGCCGGGAAGAGAAGATAGGAAAAGCTCCAATGAAGTTTGTTCCATCGAACGGCAGTCCAATAAATAACGGGGACAAAAAAGAACCACATCCACCAGATATAGAGATTGAAAGGAATGTGCCACCAGATACTGTGCTGCACCGCTTTCCCGACGTCAAAAATATAACACTGCTGAAGTGCACGTGCGATGCCGATGCTTGTGAGGACGAGGAACAGAATCCACGAGAGATACTTGTTAAACGTGTATGTTCTGATGAATTCCCAAATTTTATTTATAATGTTCATGTGTTAAATGTACGATTAGTTTTTTGAACTTCAATAGATGGTTGTTGCCTCAAGCACATAGAAGGTAGAGAAATAATTCAGGTATTCATAGACTTCCGTTGACTGCTCCTGAAAGCGGCAGTCCCTGAGACGATCTTCCAGCGATAATTCAGATTGAATATTTAAAAATATAAATGGTGAAAATTAAAATAGTATGGTACATTAAACCAATTTCACAGACTCATTCTTAAAGCAGACACATCATCATGCGCAGTTCCTTTGTTCAAAATGGATCCGTGTATATCCACGTCCTCGAAAACGGGAACCGTTCATCATCGGTGCCCCCGCTCCTCGTCATCGGCGGATTGTGGGAACCGGCAGAGCGGGCTTTACCGCTGTTGACCGGACTGAAGAGTCACGTCGCGGCGCTGAGCCTGCGCGGCCGCGGACTCAGTTCAACCCCATTGACGGGCTATGATCTTTCGCATCACCTCACGGATATTGATGCGGTCGTCCGCACGCATGGATTGAAGGACTACTGCGTGCTTGGATTTTCCCGCGGGGGCTCGTACGCACTGGGATGGGCTCTCGCACACCAACGCGACATGGCCGGACTCATCATCGTGGACCAGCCGCCGGTGCATCAGAAACCCGGAGACGGCTATGTTGCATACTGGTCAAATCTCGTGTATCTCGGTGTTCCGATCCTCAATTTTATGCGCCTCGAAGCATTGCACGGACTCGAACGCGATGCCGTGGAGGTCGATTTCACATCGAGACTTTCAGAATTGAGTATACCGGTCGCGCTCTTTATCGGCCGCAATCGCGGTGCGACCCTTCCGTCGGATCTCTCTGATGAAATATTGAGATCTTACCGGAAGGCTCTTCCGGCATGCACCGTCGTGGAATTCACCTCCTCCGGTCATATGATCCCGGATGAGGAACAGGAGAAATATATCAACGAGGTGGAATCATTCCTTACGTCGCGGGCGTGATGCCGGAGGCCGATTGAATATTCTTCATCGCTTTACAAGAATTTTATTTTCCATATTTTCATAATAAAAGGAATTCCCACATGAAGACCCGTCAAGACCGCCGGATGTTTTTAAAAACCGGAGCGCTGCTCGGAGCAGGTGTGCTGATCCAGCCCAATATTTCATCCTTATTCGCCAATTCTTCTCTTCCACCGGCTGCAGGCGCTGCAGGACTTGCAGTCGTTCAAGGGGACGATTATTACGTGAATACGGTGAAGTCCATTGAAGCACTCGGGGGAATGAAAAAATTCATAGGGAATAATTCGAAAGTGGGATTACTGGTGAATTCGCGCTACAATAAGCCGGGGACGTATGTGAAACCGGAGATCACGCTTGCGGTCATCAACCAGTGTCTTGCCGCCGGGGCAAAAGAGATTATCAGTCTTGAAAATGTGACCGGCTCGTACTGGAAATTAAGCGGAGGTTCGAAGAAGCATACCGATGTGATCAATCGGATAAAAAACTCCGGTGAGGGTTTTACTGAAGTGGCAATTCCAAAAGCGGTGTCTTTGAAAAAAGCAGAAGTGAAGAAATCTTTTCTCGAATGCGACGTGTACATCAACATCCCGATTTTCAAACAGCATGAGGGCATCAAGATCACCGGGTGCCTGAAAAATCTTATGGGGTTGACATCGTACAGCACCAACCAGTACTTCCATTTTGGCACCAAAGCCAAAGGATGGTATGAGGATGTCACATTCCTTTCCCAGTGTATCGCAGATATTAATCTCCTGAGAAAACCGGATCTTTGCATTGCTGATGCAACAGAATATATCACCACCAACGGACCGTTCGGGCCGGGAAATGTTGCCCGTGCAAAAAAAGTCGTCGCTGGGACTGATATCGTTGCCGTTGATGCATTGGGCGCAACAATTTTAGGTTATGCTCCCGGTGAAATCCTTCCCATCAAACTCGCACACCAGCTGGGACTGGGCGAGATCGACCTGGCCAAAATTTCCGTGAAGGAGATCAAAGGATGAGAACGGCGCTCCTCTGCAGTCTTCTCCTTTCGTCCATGCTCACGGCGCAGCACTCTTCACCCACCCTGCCGGATTCCATCGGCGGCTGGACGAGATCCGATCCGGTGACTATTTATTCCGGGACTGATCTCTTTAAACTCATCGACGGCGGTGCCGACATATTTCTTGAGTACGGCTTTAAAAAGGTCGTGGTGCAGCGCTATTCCGACCGGAACGAGAATTCCATCGATATCGAAATTTATGAGATGGAAGATTCCTCCTCTGCGTACGGCATTTTTTCT
>RPQN01000094.1 GCA_003819715.1 Ignavibacteriota bacterium
CAAGAAGGTGTCACTGGCTGACCTTATCGTTCTGGCCGGCTGCGCGGGCGTCGAGCAGGCTGCGAGGAATGCGGGTCAGGAGGTGACGGTTCCCTTCACGCCGGGACGCATGGACGCATCCCAGGAGCAAACCGATGTGGAGGCCTTCGCCGTCCTCGAACCGGTTGCGGATGGGTTCCGCAATTATCTCAAGACCAGATTCTCGGTTTCGGCCGAGGAGCTGCTGGTAGACAAGGCGCAATTACTGACCCTGACCGCACCCGAAATGACGGTGCTCGTGGGCGGCATGCGCGTCCTCAAGACCAACTTCGGAAGGTCCCAGCACGGCGTCTTCACCAAACGGCCAGAGGCGCTCACCAACGACTTCTTCGTGAATCTGCTCGACATGAGCACGACCTGGAAGCCAACTACGGAAGAAAAAGATGTGTTCGAAGGTCGAGATCGTGTAACGGGAGAACGCCGGTGGACCGCCACCCGTGTCGACCTCCTCTTCGGTTCAAACTCTCAACTCCGGGCTCTGGCCGAAGTTTACGGATGTGAGGATTCCAGGGAGAAGTTCGTGCACGACTTTGTCGCAGCGTGGAACAAGGTCATGAACCTCGACCGCTTCGATCTCGACTAAACACAGAAGATTGTGAGATGGTGAGATTCAAGATTATAACACGTAAAAGACCTGATAAAAATCGTTTCACCAATTGAGGCCGTCATTGCGAGCCCGACTCAGTCGGGTGAAGCAATCTGATGACACGGAAAACAGGGATTACTTCACGGTGTAACCGTTCGCAATGACGCAATGATTGAATTTGCTGGGCTCCTTATTGTCGGTCGCAATGACCATCAAACACGACTTTTCAGTATCCTGTTAGCAGCTTTTCATCGAGCGCTCGATTCATTGAATATTTCACAACTTGCTAAGCATATCGATTATGGGTATATTAATTTCAGATGATCAAGATGCGCGACTCGATATCGATAGTTCTTATTTTCTGTTTAACCATTTCCATGGTCAAATGTATCGATCATGATTGTTTGATGGATTCCAATTCCGATCTGTGTGCAGCATCGCTCGACGTAACTTCCGCGCATCAACAGAATTCCTCTTCCTCTCCCGGCGACAACCATGTGACACCGTGTTCATGTATCTGCCATGTCCCATCGGTGGAGTATAAATCCATCTCCCTCAGTTATCCGCTCCCTGTTGCACTCATCGCGTTTATTTCACCATCGACTCTCGCTTCTGTTACCGGCAAAGAGATCTTTCGTCCTCCGTTAGCCTCCTAGTTCCATTCCTCTGAAGTCACACTGCATCCGATACGTACAGGGTGCGATGTACTTTTTTTCTCTCATCACAACTTTGTACAATGAGGTATCCATTGAAAAGACCTGTTCTCTCCATAGGAATTTTAATCATATTCTTCCAGGCTGTTTCGTTCTCACAGGACGTTGAACGGCTCTCCCTTCACGATGCCATGGTGATCGCACTCAGGAACAATCCTCAGGCGCTGGCTTCGGCCCGTCGCATCGATGCCGAGCGGGGGAGATTCTGGCGAGGCATATCCCCGCCGTCGCCTTCCGTTGCCGTCAGCTACGAGTATATACCGGCGGCAGGCGGCATCAGTCAATTTGGTGAACGATCCATCGGCATCACCCAGTCGATAGATTTTCCGACGACCATCCTCTTCCGCGGCTTGCAGTTATCTTCGCAGGTATCGGTCGCTGAAGCTGAACAAGCTGCAACATCCATTGAACTGATGACACGGGTCAAGACAGCATATTACAATGTGCTTGCAAAACAGAAAAAGATAGAACTTGCCCGGGAAAACCTTGTTATCGCCGAAGACTTTGCACAAAAAGCTGAAACCCGCCATAAAATCGGAGAAGCGACGAACCTGGAACGGCTTACCGCCGCTGTCCAGCGCACACAAGCCCGCAGTGCACTCGAGGTTGCTCAGAATGATCTCACCATTTCCCTCGGCGAGTTATATGTGACACTGGGTCGGACAAAGACAGAACAACAGAACAACATCACTCTGACCGACAGCTTAGTGTATCAGCCGATAACAGGAACTCTGGAACAATTAACAGAGATGGCGTATTCCGTCAATCCACAACTGAAGGCCGCCTCCGGCCAGATATCCGTTGCCGCTCTGGGACGTACATTGGCATGGTCAAGTTTTTTACCTAACCTCAATGCCTCCTATTATCGTCAAACCGTGATTGGTAATCCGGATTCTTACGGTGTTTCGTTTGGCCTTTCTGTTCCTCTCTGGTTCCTCTTGGATCAGCGCGGTCAAATTCAGGAAGCTTCAGCCAACGTAGGTATCGCAGAACACAACCTGCAATCGGCCGCTAATTCAATCAGTGTCGATGTCAAGAACGCTTTTTTAGAAATGAAAAACAATGAACGGCAAATCATACTCCACCGGACCGATATTCTTCCTCAGGCCGAAGAGGCCTATCGCTCCGCTTATGCTAGTTATCAGGCAGGCGAAATCAGCTATATAGAATTTTTGCAAGTCCGGCAGCTCATGAGTTCAACACGTAATGAATACTTTGAAGAACTTGCCCGGTACTGCATTTCACTGGCGAAATTAGAATATGCTGTCGGAACTTCCTTCATCCAATAATTAATGAACATCGTAAGGTCGTGAACATGAATGCAATTAAATATTTCTTCCCTTTATCCGTTCTTACGGGGAGCCTCCTGCTGATGGGCTGCAGCAATAATTCCAGCGAGGAGAAGAAAACAGAGAACTCTAAAACCGGGCCTCAAATTGTGACCGTGACAAAGAAAAGCGCTGCCGATATTGATCTGACCTTATTCACCGTGCGGATGAAACTGTTGGCCGGAACGTTGGCCGCACCGGCGAAAGTTCTGCCGAACCAGGATTTTGAGGCACAGGTCGGTTCTCTCGTTCAAGGAAGAGTGCACCAGATATTTGTCAAGGTTGGAGACGTTGTCACCGCCGGACAAACACTCATGACAGTTGAAGGGCTGGATGTCGGGACAATGAAAGCCGGGTTCCTCATAGCCAAAGCGAGTTATGAGTATGCAAAATCAAATTATGAAAGACAACAGAAACTCTTCGATGATAATATTGGATCACAAAAATCCTTACTCGAAAGCCGGGCAGAATATGACAAGGCACTTGCGGAATACCATGCAGAAGATAAAAGAATTCATTCCGTCGGCCTGACCGATGAAGATGTGACCAGAGAGAAGAAAAACGATGAACATACTTCCGGTACATTGCCCATCAAATCACGTATGAACGGTGTGGTTGTTGAACGGAATGTCATCGTTGGTCAATATGTTGATGCAGCGACGAACGCATTCAAAGTGATCAACACCAATTCGGTCTGGATCGACGGGCAGATATATGAAAAGGACCTGTCAAAAGTGCAGCAGAAAACCAATGCGGTTTTTACCACGACGTCTTATCCGGACTTGACGTTTACCGGCCGGATCATCTCTATCGGCCAGATCGTGGATGAACAGTCGAGAACCATTACGGTGCGCGGCGAATTTAACAATGCACACCATAGACTGAAGCCGAACATGTTTGGGGAATTGAACATACCCGTTGGCACAGGCACCCATGCCTTACTGATCCCGGAAGAAGCGGTCGTGCAGGATGCAGGAGAACACTATGTCTTTGTTCAGACAAGCGACACCACCTTTGAGAAAAGGACCGTCATGACAGGAACCTCTGTGGATTCTCTGATCGAAATCAAGGAGGGATTGAAAGAAAACGATCGTATCGTCTCCAGGGGGGCCTTTTATCTCAAGAGCGATCTGAAAAAAGAAGAATTGGCAGGAGAATAAACCTGATGTTAGAAAAAATAATTTCATTGACGCTGAAGCAGAAAGGAACGATCATCGTCCTTTCGTTGCTGATCGTTGCATTCGGATTGTATTCCTATCTGACGTTACCCATTGATGCCTTCCCGGATGTGACCAACATACAGGTAGAAGTGGTGAGCCATGCAGACGGGCTCTCCGCAATAGAGATTGAAAGGAACGTCACCACTCCCATTGAGATGGCCATGCGCGGGCTGTCGGATGTCGAGCAATTGCGCTCGGTGACAAAGTTCGGACTTTCCATCGTTACCATCGTGTTCAAAGATAATGTGGACATCTATTTTGCACGCCAGCTCGTGTTTGAGCGCTTAGGTGAAGCGAAAGAAAATGTGCCCCGAGGGGTTGAAGTTGTCATGGGGCCGATAGCGACCGTCATGGGAGAAATCTATCAGTATACACTCGAAGGGAAGATACCGGGTGATTCACTTGCAAAGATTTCATATTTGACAAATTTGAGAACGATTCAAGAATGGATTATCACGCCGCAATTAAAAAGCGTTGCCGGTGTCAATGAAATAAATTCGTTTGGCGGTTATTTTAAGCAGTATCAAGTCATCGTCTCGCCGGAAAAACTGCTGAAGTATGATATCACGGCAGAGGATGTTTATTCAGCGATAGAGAACAATAATCAAAATGTGGGCGGAAATATTCTTGAAAGAAATTCCGATCAATATATCGTTCGCGGTGTTGGCTTAATGAAGGATGTAAGCGATATTGAAAACATTGTCCTGAAGTCTCATAAAGGAACACCGACGTTCATAAGAGATGTTGCTTATGTCAAGATTGGCGAAGCGGTGAGAATGGGAGCAGCAATGAAGGACGGTCAAGATGAAGCCGTTGGCGGGATCGTGATGATGCTGCGCGGTGAGAACAGTCGCGAAGTTGTTCAGCGGGTAGAAGAGACAGTAAAGGAAATAAATGAGAACAACATTCTTCCGGATAGAATAAAGATCGTTCCTTATTACGATAGAAGCGACATCGTGAACGCCAGCGTTGCGACCGTGAACAAAGCCCTGATTGAAGGCTCCCTCCTTGTACTGCTAGTCTTGTATGTATTATTACGAAGCCTGAGAGGAAGCATCGTCGTTCTTCTTGCTTTGCCTCTTTCCCTGCTTGCGACATTTATTGTTATGAAAATTGTCGGATTGAGTGCAAACTTGATGTCACTCGGAGGACTTGCAATCTCCATTGGAATGATCATCGATGCAACAATCATTCAAGTGGAGAACGTGCAAAGACATTTAAGCGAAGGTGGAACATCGCGTCCTAAAATGACCATCGTTCTTAAAGCAGTGTTGGAAGTGAGAAAGCCGAGTATCTTCGGAGAACTGATCATTGCAATAACGTTCATACCGATTCTTTCATTGGAAGGAATTGAAGGAAAGATGTTCGGACCGCTGGCTGAAACAGTGGCCATCGCACTTCTTTCATCATTGTTTCTCTCTATTTTTGTCATACCGGTGCTTTGCTCCATGTTCTTGAAGTCGCAGCAGGAAAAAGAAAGCATCATTATGATATTTGCAAAAGAACATTATCTGTCGCTTTTAGAATATGCGATGAAGAAGAAAATGGAACTCTTGAGTATTGCAGGAGCATTCTTACTCGCTGCTTTATTTCTTTTTACGAAACTGGGAACGGAGTTTATACCGATTATGGATGAAGGCGCCTTTGATATGGATGTGGTGCTGCTTCCCGGAGTCTCTCTTTCCAAAGCGATGGAAGTCAATAAGCTTGCAGGGCAGAAATTGAAGGAATTTAAAGAACTCGATATTGTTGTATCACGCATCGGACAAACCGGAGTAGCCTTGGATACAAGAGGCGTCGATAAAACCGGGTATGTGGGAATATTAAAGCCACGGAGCGAATGGAAACGGGATATCTCTATAGAAGAGCTGACAAATGAAATGCGCGCTTCATTAGAATCAATCCCAGGACTTAGTTTCGGTTTCAGTCAGCCGATACAATGCAGAATTGATGAACTTGTTGCTGGAACAAAAGCACAATTGATACTTAAACTCTTTGGAGAAGATATTAATGTGCTCAAAAGTAAATCCGATGAGATTGCAAAAGTTCTTTCTTCGATTGACGGCGGGACAGATTTAATGACCGAGAAGGTCTCTGGACAGCCGTATCTTACGATAAATATAGACCGATCGAAAATAGCGCGATATGGTTTGAACATCAGCGATGTTCAGAATGTCATTGAAATCGCCGTTGCAGGAAAATCTGCTTCTAAATTTTATGAAGAAAATCGGAGCTTTGATATTACTGTTCGCATGCCGGAAAAGAGAAGAAATTCGATTGAAGCGATCGAGAATATATTAGTTCCTTCAAAAACGGGAATGAATATTCCGCTTGCACAATTGGCTGATATAAGAATGATCGAAGGACCGGTTCAGATAAGCCGGCAAGATGGAATGAGAAGAATTGGCATCGAGATGAATATAAGCGGTAGAGACATCGGCAGTTTTGTAGCAGAGGCAAAACAATCGATAAAAGAGAAGGTTCAACTTCCTGCGGGTTATTATTTAACATGGGGCGGACAATTCGAGAATCAGCAGAGAGCAATGAACAAGCTCATGATCATCGGTCCTATTGCCGTCGGATTAATACTCCTGCTCTTATTCGTGACGTTCAGATCCCTCCGCCTGGCGTTGTTGGTCATTTCAAATCTCCCTTTTGCCCTTATTGGCGGAGTCTTTGCTCTTTACATCTCCGGACTCTATTTGTCTGTTCCGGCTTCAGTCGGATTTATAGTGTTATTTGGTGTAGCTGTATTAAACGGAGTTGTGCTCGTTTCGCAAATATCGCAATTGCGCGAAGAAGGAATGGAATTGCAAGAAGCAATTCGGAAAGGGAGCCTCAACAGATTACGCCCGGTATTGATGACCGCATCAATTTCTATTTTTAGTTTGATGCCAATGTTGTTTGCCGGCGGGGCGGGTTCGGAAATTCAGAAACCGCTTGCGACGGTTGTTGTCGGAGGCTTGATCACCTCTACTCTCTTGACGCTGCTGGTCATCCCAGCGGTCTATGGTTGGTTTGAGAAGAGGACGTTGAAAGAAAAGACGTAATGTCCGTCGATTCCATGGATACCGTTATTTTGCCGGTGAATTTATGAGTCCCATGGTTTAAAAAATAATCAATGCACATTCAAATATTTCTCTTTTGACGGGATATTCGACGGTTTGAGAGTTTGATCCCCGTCAGTGAGATAGTTGAATCCTCTCCAATCTCTGCAATTTTTATCCTCGAGGTTCAAAGTCATCATAATTGTACCCCGCCCTCGCAAGAGCGCGCCGGGTTGCTTCGAGTATAAAGGCCTCGGTATTATGCGGTAACAGGGGGACATCAGCGGTTTGTCTCATTTTACTCAAAATGCCATCAGGATCTTGAATAAATTCATCGCACAGATCATACAGCCCTTTCGGTTCCTCCTCCAATTGGTTATGGCCTGCCAGGATGAACCGGATCGCATTGATAATTGCGGGGGACGGCGGAGGCACCATAAGCGCTGTCAGTGCCCCGTGATCCAGACGAAGTTTCGCGATTCTCTCAGTGTAAACACCTCGTTGGGATTTCTCGAGGGCCGGGAACAACAGTGTCTCTTCCAATTTTATATGTTTCAACAAGGCGCTGCGAAAATGACCATAGGCCTTCATATCGTACTCGTTTGGCCGGATGTCTGAGGCCCTCAGAATATCATCCAGTCTCCGATGGTCTTCAGCAAAATAATGAGAGAAAGGCCCGTTCATCGTTCCCTCACCGCTTTACAAGATGAATGAGCATCTCGAAATCTTCGTTAAACGGATTCCTGGGATTGAATGAAGACGCGCCATCTATGAAAATAATTTCGCCCGGTGTCAAGGTCATTTCTTTCCCGTCTTCGAGGGGAAGCAAGGCCCTTCCTTTCAACGGCTGCAGCGTGATCTCAAATCCAGGATGGGAATGCGGCGGTACGGTGAGTCCCGCCGAAAGACATAAGAGGAGCACTTTGGTCCGCTCGCCATTGAAGAGCGGAACATGAATATGTTTTTCTTGTGAGAACCGCTCGACTTCTTTAAATATTTTCTGTTCCATTGATCTTTCTTTCTTGATTTTCGTTTTTATGTATTCAGGTTTTCAAATGCCTGCCGGATAGACCGGGAGTTGATGCTCCCGCAATCTTCCCGCAGGCTCAATGCTGATGTGAGCCGGCATCAGGTACTTCATGGCCGTGTCCTTCGGACGGAATTTGTGCTGCCTGGTACAACCGTTCAACGAAGTGAATGAATGTGACATAGGCTTTAACATATTCTCTTCCGGCATTGACATCTTCCGGCCTGTAATTCTTCTTTTCTCTTACCTCTGTGAAAAGGGTGTGAAGCCCCTTCTGCATCTCGGCATTGAGATTCTTCACCAGAGCTTCGCCTGAACCGCTTACGACAGCTTGGTCTGCCATTTCAATTCCCGGCTCAACTCCGGTCCCGGCGGATTTTAAACCGGTATACGGTGCTCCTTCTCCCGCACGATGAACGCGGACAAGTGTCTCGAAGAAATACATATCCGCCATCTCTTTCACCTGCGGACTCATGGTGCGAACTGAACGTGTCCGTTCGAATGCCTTCTTTATTTCGATAGCGTCTTTCTCCTGAACCCAGACAAGCACCAGATTGATGTTTCCGGTGTCCAGGGCTTTTTTTGCCGCCTTCACCACCGGGCCTTCCATCGTATCGCAATGAGCATCTGCAGTAAGGCTGTATGCAAGAAGCATCACGATGACCAGGGCAGTGTTTTTAAACATGGAGTTTTTCATAAATAAGTCTCCTTTTAATTGTTTTTATAATTTGAGTGTTCTGTACCCGGGCTTATTCATTGCGTTTGCCATTTCTGCAAGATTCCTGCCTGAGAATAATTTGTAAAGTTCATTCCTCGATTTTTCCCACTGATCATGAATGGCGCATGGGCTTTCACTGGAGCACTCTGAAAACCCCATCGCACACTGATGCTTGAATTGCGTCCCATCGATCGTTTTAATAATATCATAAAAGGATATGTCCTCAGGCGGCAGCGCCAGTGCAAACCCGCCGCTATGCCCTTTGTGAGAAATAAGGATTCTTTTTTGCACCAGGCCCTGTAATATCTTTCCGAGAAAATGGTAGGGAATTTTCAATCGCTTCGTTAATTCTCTTATGGAAACCAGCCTGCCACGGGGATGGAGTGCCAGGTAACTCACTGCTTGAAGCGCATATTCGCATTGACGGCTGAATAAAAGGCTCATAAGTCCTAATCAGAGTATTTTATCTTATTTAAATATAATAACCAATGAGACGCGGATAGAGTTCCCGTTAAAAAATATTTTAGAATGAATATTTAAGATTGATGATTTTTATTCGGTATCGGTCAGGACTGCCGGAGGCTTGCCCGCATGCCTCATCTTCAGACTGGCTTGAGAATGTAATCATTCATCGCACGAGTCAAATCCTTGGTGGATTCCACATGTCTGCACGAAAATGAAACACTACCGAAATATATCACGTGTTGCGGTTCGCCCAAAATAAGTATGCCATATAAGACAACAGGTGCTTCACCAAATAAAGAAGCTGTATCGACTGCCCCATGAACAGGAACAACCGCCCCCGCGAAGGTTCTCATCATTCGAATGCAAGCGTTCGGTGATGTGGTGATCACACTCTCAAATCCAAGAAGCATGATGGCCTCTTCGATATCGCCCAGCAAAAGGTACAGTGTGCCGCAAGCGATCAATAGAATAAACATCGGCTCGCGGACCATATCAGCAACAACTGCAAAGGGCTCCGGTTTTTCTCCTATGGAATCCCGTTCGGTCCATGGTGCCTGAGAAGCGCCTCTGCTTCTGCACTTGTCAATCCATGTAATTTCATATCCTGATTATTCAACAGAATACTCGGCCCCTTTATGCGTGACTATAACAATACATACTCATCAGGAATATTCCACGGTCAGATCATCTACTTCCATACGAGAAGGAAATTGCTTTTTATTTGCACCGTTGGTGCTTTCCTTCCGAAACCATGCCAAATCAATGCCGTTTTTCTTTGCGATAGATCTGAGCCATTCTTTTTCAAAGGGATGAAATTCATCATCAGAAAATGCTACCGTCAACCCATCTTTTATAAACTTGATGGCAAGCTCTTTTGTGGAAAACTTCAGAGGGGCGTCCACAATGAAGTGATTTTCTAATATATCATGGATCGCGTTGAGGCAAAACTGACGTTCAAAGCCCAGGGTTTTACCAATACGTTTCATAAATTGAATTTCCATTTCGGTAATCCTGCGGTCCTTCCTAATAAGCAGGAGCAATCCCTTGAAATAGTTGCTCCTATCACTGACGGATATTTTCATAGTAGTATCTTCCCTGCTATAATAAAAAAAGGGGCGAACTCAATCGGCCCATTGATAGAAACATCCTCTTTATGTTATTTCTTGAACACACTGAACAGCTTGTCCAGCGCGGGCTTTTCCAATTTTGCGAGAAGATCTATTTCTCCAGCATCAAGCCATACACCATCACAAGAGAAACATTTATCCACGTTGATTCCTTTGTAATCAATCTCACGCAATTCCATTCCGCACTTCGGACAGTGCATGTAATGAAGCTCCTTTTGCTTTCTTTTTTCTTCTTCTGCCATCCGCCTGTGATTCTCCTCTTCGATCCTTTTCCTTCGTTCAAGCTCAATTCTCATAAAATATTCTTCTTCCTTAGTGCTCGGTTTATCTGGCATGAGTTGTTTCCTTTTTACGTTGAAATGGTTTTTTGATAATTTTTAACAGCCTCCTCGCCCAGAGTAATTCTGTTGCAAGTATTCCCAATCCAAGCGGTATAACAATAAAAGCAGGCCCTGGGAGTACAAGCAATGCAATCCCGAGGAAGAGGATCGTAAATCCAACGGCGAGAACAATAATCCGCTTTACTTGTCGTAGAGATTTTGTGATAACAGGAACCATGACAGCCCTTCCTTCTGTATCCTGAAGATGCCTTCTCCGGTGGCATCCAAGACTGACGGATTCTTTTTTATCATAAACCGTCGCCTCCAATCGTTCGATATACTTTTCTTCATGAAGATGAGTTCGAATAACTCTGAATAATCCATGACATCTCGATGGATAGACGATGAACCTGTGAATTTACCACTGATCTATGGGTTAAGAGCAATAAACCTTAGACAAGAGCGGGTGGATGGAAAACTTGAGAAGCGGCTACAGCAATAAGTGAAAAAGGGGGTTCCAATGGCAAACTGGTAATCGAATGAGATTTATTTTCCTCTTGTGAGTTCAAAATAAAGGAATGATTATCCCATTCACTATGGTCAAGAGAATCAACGATCTGATCACATCCGAGACAGTCACTGACTGAGATAAGAGGAATACACAAAACGACTAATACCAGAGCAATGATTTGATGCAATATAAATCGTTTGATGTTCATTATGTCCCAATATCGCAATTCTTCTTTACAAACAAAATACGGGGGTTCTAAAAATTGGTCATGCCTATCGGCGCATGCCCTTTGGAAGTACTACGAATTTCACTAATAAAAGTGACATGGATTAAACATATATTGTAAAATTAATGAGTGTTACTTTTCATTATCCAAGTATTATTCACACATCCTGGATAATGAAACACAAAACCACAAACAATAATCCACTGTATTTATTGTTTCTTCGCTTTACGTGCACATGGTGATGACCGCAGCTGCATGATATTAGACGTTTAAAAGGAGAATTCGTTTCCTCAAACTTATCCTTGCATCTCAAGATACATCATCGTGTTCTACCAATTATGCCGAAATTGTCGATAATTCCGATAAGTTTAACTCAATAGTGATCAAGTAACAATAACGGTTGATCACATCAGCAGCAGAAAATGATGAGAAATATCTCATGTTGCGGTTCGCCCGAAAACTGTGTACCATTTTTGTCAGATGCGGACTTCCTTTGAGCATATGTATGTCATATATGACATCAGCTGCTTCACCAAATAAAGAGACTGTCTTTACTGTCCCATGGACAGGAACGACTGCCCCCGCGAAGATTCTCGTCATTCGGATGCAAGCCTTCGGCGATGTGGTTATCACACTCCCCTACGTCCAGGCATTACGCGCGGTACTTCCGGCGGCTCAATTTCATTTTTTGACGCGGGAAGAATTCTCTTCCCTTCCCGAAAATTTGACGATGTTCAAACGAGTACATACGCTCGGGGGCGGAAGGAATCCGGGAAGGCAATGGCTCAAGGCCGTCAGACTCCTGCCGTCGCTCTTGCAGGAGCACTATGATGTGGTGATAGATCTGCAACGCAATACATTAAGCCGAATGATCAGGACCGCGCTGCATCCAAAAAGTTACTGCGAATTCGACCGATTCTCCTTACACACCGCCGCCGAACGGACCAAGAACACCATCGATACACTCGGATTTGCTCCATTGCCTTCTTTACTGCCTCGACTTGAACTCCGTGATACTTCAACAGGATTGGACCAATTACTCTCCGCCAATTTTAATCCTGCAAAGAAATTATTTGTGTTGAACCCGGCCGGCAGCTTCGAAACAAAAAATTGGCCGCTGGATTATTATGTACAATTTGTTCAGGCATGGAGCGAAACGATAGACGGGAATGTCCAATGTCTCATCATGGGGACAGAATCGATTCTCGCAAAATCGGAATATCTCAAGAACAGACTGGGCGATAAAATCATTTCGCTGGTCGGTTCGACAACGCAATCGCAGGCATTCAATATCCTGCAGAAAGCCGACCTGGTGTTGACAGAAGATTCCGGATTGATGCATATGGCATGGGTATCTCAGATCCCGGTCGTCGCATTGTTTGGCTCAACAAAGAGCGCGTGGTCAAAACCGATCGGGAGATTTTCTCTCTGCCTCGATTCATCCGATCTTGAATGCGGTGAATGTGCCCGGCCCACATGCCGGTTCGGCGATATCCATTGTTTAACAAGGCATACTCCGGAAGTCATCGTCAAGATCGCTCACGGTCTGCTTCTGCGAAAAGAATCTGACGCACAGGGCAACGCATGAATTCAAAGCATTCCATAGCGGTCATCGTTCCCGGCGGACTAGGTGCGCATGAGAACATTCCCGTTCTGCTCGGATTGCTCGGACGGCTATCTGCGAAATTTGATGTATCCATTTATTCCTTTTCCAGCCTGGAGTTTCATCCGTCCCTCCTCATGGCTTCCTGCACGATCACCACCGCCCCTCGATTGTTGAGATCCAACTTGATGAAAGCAATCTATTTTATCTGGAGGATCAGAAAAGATCATAAGGCCAGACCATTTGTCATCATCCACGGGTTTTGGATTATGCTGCAGGGTGTCGCTGCGGTTCTCTCCGGGAAAATCCTGAATATCCCAAGCGTTGTCACTCTTCCCGGCGGCGATGCAACCTACATTCCGTCAATCCGCTATGGAAGTCTCTCAAATCCTGTTCATAAAATGCTGGCGGCCTGGTGCATACGCCATGCTTCCCGCATCGTCATGCTCACGCGATTCCAACAGGCCATGATGCAATCATATGGAATATCAAAAGAACAGATTTCAATTATCCCGTATGGTGTCGATGTCAACAAATTTCAATACCGGCCGCATCCCTTCTCCAAGCCGCTTCAGCTGATCTCCATTGGAAATCTCAATAGTGTGAAGGACCCTTTTACCTTGATGAAAACCTTTTCCACGCTGTCCAGAAGGCAGGATTGCCGGCTTACGGTCATCGGGAGCGATATGATGAATGGAAAAGTTCAGGACTATGCCCGTGAACTCGGCGTGTACGAAAAAATCCGATGGGAAGGAAAATTGAAGTACAATGATATTCCTTCAGCGCTTTCCTCTGCAGACATCCTGTTAATATCGTCGCTCTACGAAGGGCAAGCAGTGGTGGTTTTGGAAGCGTTCGCTTCTGGTGTCATAGTCGTGGGGACCAACGTGGGGCTCCTTGCAGACCTGGGAGATCACAACGTCACCGCGCCTCCCGGCGATGCAGCCGCATTAACAAACATCATGGAAGAATTGATCCGGCAACCGGAAAAAATTCATTCCCTCCAGACAAAGAACAGAAGTACCGCTGAACAATACTCTGACGAGTGGACACTCGGGGAATACCTTAAATTGTACGGGGAGCTTATCGCGCTGCATCAGAGTTGACCCTGCGCAGCGGATAGCCGGGATGCTGTTCAAACAGGGCATCCTGTTCCCCGGCGTGCTTCATTGGTCCCCTTCGAAAATAATACCGGATGAATCGCGCCCCCTCCTTCGACAGAACCTTCGTATCCTTTTCTTTTAAGAAATAGACTCGCGTGATGTCATAATTGATAAACGCCCCTGCACACATGAGACATGGTTCGAAGGTTGAGACGAGAAACAATGAGTTTCTCTCGAGCGACGTAAACCGTTCCATCCCCAGTCGTTTTATCGCATCCGAAATGGCATTGATCTCCGCATGGCCGCCCGCATCCGATCCGCGTAAAACCGTATTATATCCTTCACCGATAATCTCAGTGTGGTAAATAAGCAGCGCCCCTACCGGTACGTCGAGTGATTCGAGCGATCGCCGGGCCAGTTCAAGAAGTCTGGATAACTGATGGTCTGGGAGCTTCACTAGTCGTTTAAAACGATGAAGCCTCACGATCGTCACCACTGTTATCGATGCAAAAAAAGTAAACAGAAGCAGATATGACAACACCCTGAGAACCATTTAATTTCCGCGTATTCCCGCTGCGGCAGATGGTACGACTTCATGCAGCCGGCCCTGCCTCAGCGAATAAATTTTCGTACAGTGCACCAAAGTACGCTGGTGATGAGATATGATCATAATGGTTTTTCCCTCCCGATGGAGGGACGATATCGTTGCAAGGACTTCCTGTTCTGAGGTCCCGTCTAATTCACTCATCGCCTCGTCAAAGATAAATATTTCGGCATTGCGGTAGAGTGCACGCGCAATAACGAGCCGCTGTTTCTGCCCTCCGGAAATATTTTTGCCCCTTTCTCCTACAAGAGTATCAAGACCGTCCGGCAATTGATCGATAAAATCGGACAACCCAACCTGCTCCAGTACGTTATGAACTTTATCGGCCTCTCTCAAATGTTTGGGCACGCCAAAAGCGACGTTTGCCTCGATACTGTCGGAAAGGATTACCGCATCCTGTGCAATGAATGCAAATAACCGCTGCCAGGACGGAATATCACCTTCCTGAAGTACTTTTCCATCGACAACCATTGAACCGGAATTCTGTTGTAATAACTGCAGGAGAACCCTCACGAACGATGTTTTTCCCAGTCCCGTTCGGCCGACAAGGCCGATCATTTCAGATTTTCTGATGCGTAAAGACAAATCATTTAAGAGTAATATTTTCCGTTCCGGATATGAAAATGTCATATGCCGCAGTTCTATTTCGCGGGTGAATTGAACAGGAACGTTTTCCCGAGGATTGCGCGATCCGGAGGGAACTCCCGCCGATTCATGAAACAAAGGCATCATATCTGCCGTGAAGGAATAGGTATGCATCTGCACCAGCGCATTCAATATCTTATTGATCGAGGGTATGACTCGATACGCAAACGCGACAAATATTGTAAGAACATAGATGGCCGATGCTGTGAGATGCCCTTCCATCCCGTAATAGAACAACAGCAGGAGCATCATCCCTGCGAGCGCAAACATTTCTGATAAACGCCCCGGGATCACATTCGCCGCATTGAGTTTTCCAAACTGGAAATTGAGGGCTTGCTGACCTTCGATATACCGGTCGATAAAATACTCCTCTTTTTTATATAACCGTGCTTCCTGAAAACCGGACAATGCATCGGAAAGCCGGTTGAGCGTCACCGGACTGACTTCCTGAATTGTTTTTCTGGTGACATGTAAAAAACGAACGCTGACGGCCCATGCGATGAGGGCAAATGGAAGCAATGTACCGACAATCATCATAAAGATACCAGACTGAATGGCGGCCATCACGGCGGAAAAGAGGATGACGACCATCGCTTCAGAAAGGAGAACCATACTACCGAGAAGAATATGATGTGCGAACTCAATCGGAAGAGAGGAGATTTCCCGGAGCATTTCAGCCGTATTGGATTTTTGAAACTCCGAATAGCTCAGCGAATAATACTGCTTCAATTTCCTTTTCGACAAATCCGTCGCAATGGCATAGACGTACCGGTTGTCATAGGCATAGAGAATATAGCTGATCATATTTTTTACGATGAATGCGCTAAAAACAATGACCCCGAGAACAACAATCGACCTGTGCAGAGAAAGGGATCCAAAATTTTTAACGAACCATTGGCCCGGGGTGAATTGCATTAAAAGCTGGGGGGATACCAGAACTCCGAGAAACGGGATAAGCACGCCGAGTGTAACAAGCTCCAGGAGAGAATTGAAGAACATAAATCCCAACGAAACGGAATACGTCCTTTTCTGTTTCTTGTTCAG
>RPQN01000095.1 GCA_003819715.1 Ignavibacteriota bacterium
AAAAATTCGGAATCTGTACTGTTGAACAATATTCTCACGGTCTATAATGTAAACAGCAACAAACCGGTTTACCGTGAAATTATTGCGCAGGAGGTGCAGGCTCCCAGCCCCGGATCTTTTTTTGTTAAAAATAATTTGCTGTTATTCATTGACCATCAGACGAAATTGACCGCACTCGAGGCTTGGAAACCATAACGGAGCGCTGCGGTTCTTCAAAATCCTTAAAAGAGAAATACGGTTCTCTTGGAACGTGAAGAGGAACAATGAAAACATATAGAATCAAAATTGTCGACGCGTTCACGAAGAAACAGTTTGCCGGCAACCCGGCGGGTGTCGTCCTGGATGCCAATGGATTGTCGGACAGTCAAATGCAGTTGATCGGCAGGGAATTAAATCTCTCGGAGACCGCATTTATTTTGCCGGCAACGGAACCGGGAGCCAATCTTCGCATCCGCTGGTTTACACCCATCGGCGAAGTGGCGCTTTGCGGACACGCCACCATCGCCAGTTTTCATGCGCTCGCAGAAGAGGGCATGGAAGGGATGCGGACAAACGGACAGCATTATTTCCGATTGCAAACCAGGAGTGGAATCCTTGCGGTTCGGGTGGAGAAAAACTTTTATGATACAACGGTCGAATTTGAATTACCGACGCCTGCATTCAAAATAAAAAAGCCGCTCTCAAGAAAAACCCTTCATGCGCTGGGGATCACCGCTCAGGAAGTAATGAAAGACCTTCCGGTGGTGACAGAAAGTTACCTGTATATTCCGGTGAAACGGCTTTCGATCATAGAAAAACTTAAACCGGATTATACGGTGCTCGCCTCGGAATTGACGAAGTTGAAGGTGCAAGGGGTTTGTGTCTTCTCCCTGGAAACAAAAGAAAAATATTCTGCAGTGCATTCAAGATTTTTTGCCCCCCATTACGGCATTAATGAAGACCCGGTCACCGGTTCTTCGAACGGCCCGCTCGGGTTCTATTTACATAAGTATGTCCTGCCGGCAGGTTATCCGGTGGCATGCCGTGAAATGTCCGATGGCGGAATGGAATTCATAGGCGAACAGGGAGATGTCATCAAAAGGCCGGGACGGGTAAAAATTCGTCTGCGCTTGAAACAACAGACCGTGGAAGATGTCAGCATTGCCGGTGAAGCAGTGACCATTTTAGATTCAACGTTGAAGATGTAACGATTATAAGGAATGTATTCATGACCACGAAATCAGTAGTGTTTGCGGTAATACTCTTGGGCGCTTTTGGGTTCTTTGGACTGAGCCTGCGGCGGATGATCAAACTGATCGCACTGGGCAAACCGGAGAACAGACTGGATCATCTTTGGGAACGGTTGAAAAAGATGATCGCCGTTGCATTGGGCCAGTCAAAACTGTTTCGCGAACCGATTCCGGGACTCATGCATGCCTTTATCTTCTGGGGGTTCCTGGTATTGCTTTCGTCCGTGCTGGAAGCGATCGGAGAAGGGTTGTATTCCGGATTTTCATTAAGCGTTATCGGTGTGTTCTATCAGCCGCTCCATTTCTGCCAGGAGCTTTTCGCCGGACTCGTTATTCTTGGCATTGGCATCGCACTGTATCGCCGGTTTATCCTTCGTCCTAAAAGGCTGCAGGTCGATCGCCACGCCCAATTTGATGCGACGGCCATTCTCCTGACTATCTTTTTGATCATGGTAAGCTTGCTGGGACAGAATGCAGTACGGCTCCAAGGGGAGATGAATCAAAGCGGTCATTTCCTCTCGTCGGCCCTTGCTCCGATCCTCACGTCATCATCTGCATCGGTCAATGCTACTCTGTATGAAGTTTACTGGTGGCTGCATATCGGTCTCGTCCTCGGATTCCTGAATTATTTACCGTATTCCAAACATGCCCATATCCTCACATCGGTACCCAACGTTTTTCTGACCTCGCTGAAACCAAAGGGAGCTTTGCAGCCGATCGACCTTGAAGCGGAAGGAGTGGAGAAATATGGAGCGTCCGATATTGATGATCTGACCTGGAAGCAATTGCTCGATAGTTTTACATGCACCGAATGCGGCCGTTGTACGGCATCGTGTCCGGCGAATATCACCGGTAAAAAGCTTTCTCCGAAGAAAATCATGACGGATATCCGGCATCGGATTGCAGAAAAAGGGCCGATGCTGCTTGACGGTGGAACGGCGGCTCCTGTCCAGGATGGAGAAAAGAATCCGCTCGAGAATACGCTTCTCCATAATTATCTGACAGCGGAAGAACTGTTTGCCTGCACCACGTGCATGGCGTGCATGCAGGAATGCCCGGTGAACAATGAACATATTCCCGCAATCGTCGATCTGCGCCGGAGTCTTGTTCTCATGGAATCGAATTTCCCCCCGGAGGTTCAGGTCGTGTTTAAAAATTTGGAGACGAATTTTAGTCCCTGGGCATTTCCGGCATCCGCACGCGCTGACTGGGCGGAGGGAATGAATATTCCGAAGCTCTCGCAATCTCAAGATGCAGACATCCTCTTTTGGGTTGGATGTGCCGGAGCGTTTGATGCCCGTTATACGAAAGTGACACAATCATTTGCAACGCTGATGCAGAAAGCGGGGGTGAAGTTCGCGATTCTCGGTACAGAAGAAAAATGTACCGGCGATTCCGCAAGAAGAATTGGGAATGAATATCTTGCCCAGATGCTGATGAAAGAGAACATTGCGACGCTCAATGGATACCAGGTCAAGAAAATTGTCACCACGTGCCCGCATTGCTTTAATACTTTGAAAAACGAGTACCCCCAGTTCGGCGGAAATTACGAGGTAGTCCACCACTCGGAATTCCTCAGAACATTGATTCAGGAAGGAAAGTTAAAGGCGGTAAAAGAGGAAAAAACAGCGATCACATTCCACGATTCATGCTATCTCGGAAGATATAACGAAATCTTCGACCAGCCGAGAGAAATACTGAAATCGGTTCCGGGAGTAAATCTTTTAGAGATGAAGCGCTCAAAATCCAAAGGCTTGTGCTGCGGCGCGGGCGGCGGCAGAATGTGGATGGAGGAGAACGAAGGCAAACGGGTGAATGTAGAACGGACCGAGGAGGCGCTGGCATTAAAGCCGGATGTCATCGGCACCGCCTGCCCTTTCTGCATGACCATGCTGGAAGATGGAGTGAAAGAGAAGGAAGCGTCTGAGACCGTAAAAGTACGGGATATTGCAGAAGTGCTGCTGGCAGCGGCGGAATAAGAACGCAGGAAATGCCGCGGACCAGAATCATACAGTGTGCTGACGGGATTCCGAATCCGGATGGGATAACAGATGCAGTCGGCGTTCTGAACGCGGGCGGATTGGTCGCCTTTCCAACGGAAACAGTCTATGGGCTGGGAGCCGATGCGTTCAATCAGGCAGCGGTGCGAAAAATATTTGAAGCGAAGGGAAGGCCGTCCGATAATCCCCTGATTGTGCATGTTGCATCTCTGGAAATCGCATGGCATTTTATATCCGATATTTCAGAAAAAGGATTAACGCTTGCATCGCGCTTCTGGCCCGGTCCGCTGACGCTGGTCGTGAAACGAAAAGAAATCGTTCCTTCTCTCGTGACTGCCGGTCTGGAAACGGTGGCGATAAGAATTCCAAATCATGCAGTCACGTTGGAGCTTCTTGCGCGATTTGGAGGCGGTCTGGTGGGGCCGAGTGCTAATAGTTCAGGACGGCCAAGCCCCACATCCGCGGACCATGTGGTCCAGGATTTAAATGGCAAGATTGATCTCATTCTTGATTCCGGGCCGACGATCATTGGACTGGAATCGACGGTGATCGATGTCACCACCAATCCACCGGTCATATTGCGTCTTGGCGGATTGAGCCGTGAAGATATCGAAAAGGAAATTGGAGAGACACATCGAACCCGAAGTAAGGATCTGCTGAAACGGTCACCCGGTACCCGGTATCGCCACTATGCACCCAGGGCGCAGGTGGTGATCGTTCCTCACCAGGATCGTGACGCGTTCGTGAAACAACTTGAACATTTAAAAGACGAAGGAAAGAGAGTCGGAGCGATTACCTCTTCAGAGGATCTCAATGCGGTCGATCGGTCCCCATCGCATCTTATTCTGTCGTCTTCGGTCGATCGCTATGCGCAGCAAATATTCCATGCGCTTCGAGAATTAGACCGTTCCCAGGTGGATTGCATACTCGTCGAAGGGGTGGAGGAAACGGGGATCGGTGCGGCCATTATGGACCGGCTGATGAAAGCGTCGGAGAATAAATCACGTCACAACGGTTGAGGATGTTTTAAAACGTCCTCCAAAAAGAATATTCGTTCTGCGGAGATAAGAACAATGATAATACTCAATACTGAAAAAACGCCGCAAGTACCGATTGTTGCAATTCTCATGGGAAGCATCTCTGACGCGGAGACCCTGGAGCCGGCGAGGCAGATCCTGAAAGAGTTTGACATTCCATGCGAACTGAAAGTACTCTCTGCGCACCGCACGCCGGAACAGACGATCAATTATGCAAAGGTGGCAAAAGCAAGAGGGACCAAGGTCGTCATTGCGGGAGCCGGCGGCGCTGCGCATTTGCCGGGAATCATCGCTGCGATGACAACGCTGCCGGTCATCGGCGTACCTATTAAGTCAAAATCTCTCAACGGTCTCGATTCATTACTCTCCATCGTTCAAATGCCGGCGGGAATTCCGGTTGCGACGGTGGCGATTGACGGAGCGGCGAATGCCGCACTGCTTGCAGTCGAAATACTGGCGCTGGCATCGCCGGAGCTTGCGGGAAAACTGGAGACCTCCCGAACAAAACTGCAGGAAAAAGTATTAAAGTCTTCTGTTTAAAGAACATCGACAACATTGACGCACCGGAACAAGAAGCGGAATAAAGCAATATGGAGTATTACGAGAATGAAGTGTTTATAATATAAAACAACCAGATCACCTCTCCCACAAAAAATAATAAGAACGGCCATGAAAATTGATAAAATATTAAAGATGCTGCTCCCGCATGATGAAAACTTCTATAATCTGCTGGAAGAATCAGCGCAAAATCTGATAAAAGCGGGTAAGGAATTGAAGACGCTCCCCCTGTGTAAGACCCACGCGCAACGGGTGGAAGCGGCGAAGCGGATCAAGGACATCGAACATGACGGTGATAACGTGACGCACAAGATTTTTTCCGAGCTCAATTCGACATTCGTCACTCCCATCGATCGTGAAGATATCCATGAACTTGCCTCCGCCCTGGATGACATCCTGGACCATATTGACGGCTGCGCGAACAGGTTTGTCCTCTACAAAATCACACGAGTCCCCAAGGCAGTGGTTCAGCTGATCGACGTGTTGGTCCTTTCAATGGACGAATTGAAAAACGGCGTTCACCTTTTGCGGAATCTCAATGAGGTTGAGAAATTTAAAGCCTCCTTCACAAAAGTAAATCAATATGAAAATGAAGCGGATGATATATTCGATCAGGCGGTCGCTGATTTATTTGATAAGGAAAAAGATCCGGTGCAGATTATCAAGCTTAAAGAGGTATTCGTTGGGTTAGAAACTGCGACAGACAAATGCGAAGACGCGGCGAATGTCCTTGAGGGCATCCTGATAAAGCATAATTAATGCCACCCGCTTAAATTGATTTTCCCGGCCTCTGGTGATGCCAGCGGGAAAATTATGAACAGGTTCTGATACGTTTCATTCACCGGACTTTGACAACATGATTACATTTATTATCATTATAATTTTAATTGCACTCGTATTCGATTTTCTCAACGGATTTCACGATGCAGCGAATTCCATCGCAACGATCGTTTCGACCCATGTGCTGACGCCGAGAAAAGCGGTATTGTGGGCGGCGTTTTTTAATTTTCTCGCCGCATTTCTTTTTACCGGCCATAATGTGGCGAAAACGATCGGCAAAGGGCTGGTGACTCCGAGTTTAGTAAACGAATATGTGATCCTTGCAGCACTGCTCGGAGCGATTGCATGGAATATTATCACCTGGTACTATGGAATACCCTCCAGTTCGTCACATGCGTTGATGGGCGGGTTGGGCGGCGCAGCAATTATGCGTGTCGGATTTAGCGCGATCATATGGAGCGGCTGGATAAAAACTCTCATCTTTATCGTTGTCGCTCCGGTGCTGGGAATGGTATTGGGATTTGGTATGATGACGCTGCTGATGTGGATGTTTCATAATCACCCGTCATCCAAAATTAACAGCGTCTTTAGAAAATTACAGCTGGTATCCGCCGCGTTTTATAGTCTGGGTCATGGCGCGAACGACGCACAAAAAACAATGGGCATTATCACGATCCTGCTTATCAACGCCCAACTGATTCAAGTGACCGGTCCTGATGATTTCCCGATTAAATGGTGGATTATTATTCCGTGTTATACCGCCATTTCATTGGGCACCATGTTCGGCGGCTGGAGAATTGTAAAAACAATGGGTCAGAAAGTGACAAAGTTAAAACCTTCGGGCGGATTTTGTGCGGAGACGGCCGGTGCTTTTACACTGCTTATTACTGCGTTCAGCGGTATTGCCGTGAGCACGACGCATACCATCACCGGTGCAATTATGGGTGTAGGAGCAACAAAACGCGTTTCAGCGGTGAAATGGGGCCTCGCCGGAAAAATTGTCATTGCGTGGGTCATTACCCTTCCGGTGACAGCGGTTATTTCAGCCGGCTGCTATTGGTTTGTTGCCCATTATTTTTAACGGTTGTGAAAATATTATTTGAGCAGCACCATCTTCTTTTGCATTTGTACGTTCCCGGTATTCAAACGGTAGAGATATACTCCGCTCGGAAGGTTTGTTCCATTGAATTCAATTTCATGCCTTCCCGCTTCCTCCATTCCATTCGCAAGAATACGCACAGTCCTGCCAAGAACATCAAATAATTCTAGAGTGATAAACGCCCGTTGCGGAAGAACGTACCTTATCGTTGTTGCCGGATTAAATGGATTTGGATAATTCTGATCCAGTTCAAATGCCCGTGGCATTTCACCAGGGATGGTCCGGACATCGGTCCTGGTTCCTACAACAAACCAGCCTGGAAATGTTGCATGAAGTATATAGGACTGAGATGCACCGCTCGGTTCCAACATATTATCCTTCAAGGGAACCTGCCGGATCGATTCCACTGTCGTTCCGTTTGAAATCTGAGTGGTATGATATGCAATCGTTTTATCGTTGCCGGAATATGTCGGGTACCCCAGAATGGTAAGTGAATTCGATGCAAAGGGGCCTGCGATCACTCCGACATTGCCGGTATTAAAATCTGCTGCCATGACATAATCCAGATCATTTTGAGAATCGAGATAATCGAATGCAAAGTGGGTTTGAGAAGTTTTAGAAAAACTCGGGTTGCCCACACTGATGCCTGCCGATGGAGGTGGAAATACGCTTTGTATATTGTTCTGTTGAATGTCCAGTAAATTGATATTCCAATAGCTGAGTTTGCTCCCATCGGATTTGCTTATTTCGTTATAGCAATCGAACAATAAATAACGCCCGGTAGGATCAAATGACATTTCGTCCGCATACAATGCTGTTTTCGTACTCTGTCCGTCAAATGTCTGGGCTATGATTTTAAAGGTTTTTGAAATATTGTTTGTAAAATCGAAATAGTAAATCGTTGTATCCTGATATCGAGAAATGAGCGCAATACTGTTCAATCCGGGCCCTGCAGCAACGCCTCTCCAAACAGCGGATGTATCGAGATATTGTTCCTGCGGATTGGAGGGATTGGCATACAATACTTTCAACCGGTGCGCGTTGTCTACAAACAGAACCATTCCAGAGGCATCCGTCACCGTCGGACGGTTGAGCACCGGTGTACTGGAGAGTGCAAAAATATCCGAGTTCGACGTGATCGTGGTTTTTGCCATATACAGAGTCGACTTATCTTCACTCGTTAATAATATCCACTGATCTCCGGCAAGCTGGGAAGAAGGCGGCAGCGGTGTTCCCGCACCTTCAAATACCTCGACATTATCCCATGCACTTTTGACGGCCTGCAGCTCATTGCTTGACGCACCATAAAGATCTGCTGCCGCTTTTTCAGTTGCAATTCTTGCATCGATAAACTGAGATGTGCGCGTTAAGTAAACCGTTAGCGCTCTGTACCATATTTGCCCGGCTTTGTTTCTCCCTAAATTTGCTGCGGCGAAATAAAAAGCATGATTCGGAATGCCGCTGTTGATGTGAACGCCTCCATTGTCTCCATCCTGGGTGTTGGGCAATTGCTGATACTCACTCATTTTTGCCGGCTGCCATGAAGAGCTTCCCGGCGTTCCGCCGTTATGCGGATTCTGCAGATCGCGAAGCACACCGGTGGGGAAGGAAGAAAAATCTTTTATAATCTTTTCACCCATCGTCCAATTGAGTGTATCAACAAGAGCGCCGAACACATCCGACCATGATTCGTTCAAAGCACCGGATTGATTCTGGTATTCCAGGTTGGCGCTGTATTGAGTAACGCCATGAGTCATTTCATGGGCGGCAACATCGAGCCCGCCGGCAAGCGGTTTGTACGATACATTCCCGTCGCCGTAGCACATAACATTTCCATTCCAAAATGCATTGTCCATTCCCTTGCCGTTTTGAGTGGCATGAACGATGGAATAGATGGTCATGTTTTTATCATCAATGGATTTTCTGTTGTATGTATTTAAATAATATTGATACGTAATCATTGCGTTGAAATGAGCGGAAACAGAAGATGCGTCGCTCCACAGGTTGTTACTTGATGAGACATAAAATATTTGCGCATTTGCCGTTAAGTCCGTACTCCGAAGATCTAACGCAGCGACCGCACCGAGCGGATTGTCCGGAATGGCGGACTTCGCTGCATCAAACATGGGCTGCGATGCATCCATCATATAATAGGTGGATCCCATTTGATACGTGCCGAATGTCCTGTTGACGCCGTTTAAATCAGGTGCGGTTGCAGTTTTCGCACCGTCGAAGCAAACCGCATTGTAGCGGTGAAGAACAGCACCGCTGCCCGCGTCAATGAAATATAACCAGTCTTTTGAAAGGCCCGATCTTACTTCTACATTCCATGCAAGATGGGGAATATGGTTTTCATCGTACCAGATGATTTTCCTGGCAACAGGCCCGCTATAGTGAAATAATTTCTGGACTGCGGGAGAAAACATATCGATTCCTTCTTTTGCTTGAAGATCACTCAATGCCCGGTTCACGGCTCCCGACTGATCCAGCTTCCCGGTGAAATCGGTGAGTATAGTCGGAGTTGATTCGTATGAACCGTTCAACGAAACAACATTGCCTTGCGCATCAAGATGAACGATCACTTCCTTTCCCCAAACTTCAATTCCGTTGTACATTTGCGAATACTTGAGATGACTCATCCCGAGATTATCGAACAACGAAGATTTTAAGAGCAATTCGCCCTGAGGATTGTTCATGCGTAATAAAGACTTATGGTCGACGAGAAAATTATTTGCAGCAAGCTCCATGGATGCCGCATTGAAATGAGAACTCTTCTTAAGATTTAACGGCTGTATTTCGATGAAGCGCGGCGTACCGGTTTCCCTGTTCCATGATACCACGGTGATGTTGCTTGCGGCAGGACGATCCATCGACGGGAGCTGAAGGGAGGCGTTTAATTGACTCTGCCTCATGCCATACGATTGCACGCCGGCCGTTGCTCCAACGGTATGGTTCATCGTTACACCCATCTTGCCGGCAAACTGAAAGAGATTGTTCCTGAGAGACGGCAGCACTTGATTTTGCAGTTGAAGTGAGGAGAGCATATTCGTTTGTCCTTGCGGTACAGCTGCTATTTTAACTTTGCCTCCGGAAGGCGGTGCAGCAAATGAAGCAAGAGAGAGAAGAGATACGAAAACGGAAGAATAGTATAATGATTTAACCATGGGCGCCTCTACGGGTGTCTGTGGATGTTTTGTATTTCAACAAGTATTGTTTTAATGACCTCGGGCATATCGTTCGGAAGTCCTGAAGGATTGAACGAGATCGTATTGTTCATTCCGTTTTTTACAAACAGTAATCGTGCAGTAAAGTTTCCCTTGTAATCATTTTTATAGATAAATATTTCTTTGCTCTTCATGAGGTCAGTGAACGTATGAAGCTGCATCGAAGTTAATTCGGTGCTGTCTGTAATTCTTGGGGAAGACATGAGCGTTCGTTCCCAATATTTTACGTAGCGGCTGCCTCCAATGGTCATTCCGGATTCACTCCCTGTATATCCGCCTCCCGATGAATAAACGATTTTGTAATTATAGATTTCAGATGATGAACGAATTGTTGAACAAGAAGCTCCAAAAAGAAAAATGAATGCGAGTGCACTATATTTGACAAACAGATTCACGTGACGCCTCCATGATCCCGTACAATAATGCATCCCAAAATGATTCTTGGTGGTGAAGAGAACTCGAAATGATTCAACGACTCTTAGAAGGGTAACAAGATGAAGTTCAAATTAATTCCCTTAATTCCGGGATATCTGTCTCATGCCACAGAGGGACTCTGTGAGGATAACGACAATGAAACTGGTGTCTTTCGAGGTTATTTAAGCAGCACCATCTTATTCTGCAGTTGTGCACTTTCCGTTGTGAGCCGGTAAATATATATTCCGCCCGCGATTCCTTCCGGATTCCATTGGACCTCATAGCGCCCGGCGGACTGTGTCGCATTTGCAAGGAGTGCGATCTCTCTCCCGAGTATATCGTACACGTTCAGCGTCACATGTCCTCGTTTTGAAAGCCGGTACGCAATGGTGGTTGGAGAATTAAATGGATTCGGATAATTCTGTTCCAGGAAGGGAACGGAGGGCGGCACATCGTTTTCATTGAATAAGAATTTCAATATCCATCCATCGGGATCGAAAGCAACGGAGACGGGCTTGACGGGAAATGGAATGCTCAATGTCTGTTGCGTCGCGTCATTGAAGACCGTGATCGTGGTGTCGTAACCGGCTGCGGTTAATCGAATATCGATTGGCATAACGTAAAAGGAAGGAGTTGTCCCTATCGCAGTCTGGGTAATCCTCAGCGTAACCGAGGGTGGATTGCCGGATGAATTCCATGTCCAGGAATAACTGTAATCAGGGAACCGGTCTCCTGAAATCCATTCCTGGAAAAAAAATGAGAGGTTTTTTCCAGAAACTGATTCGCAGATCAGCTGAAAATCATGAATGGCGGCAGTGGAATACCTCAACGCCGGTGTATTGGCGTAAACATACAGGGTATGGAAAAAGACGCTGTCGCCCAATACATGACGCAGCATATGCAAGACCACGGCCCCCTTTGAATAGATCCGGGCTGAATTAAAAAGATTTCTGACGCTAGATGTATCGGGAACGCCTATCGCGCCTTGAGACAATTTTGCCTGTTCCATTTGCCGGTTGATGTACTCCCGGTACGATGGTACCCCATAGTGCTGCTCTCGATAGAGCGCAGAAGAATACTGTGCAAATCCCTCATTGAGCCACAAATCCGCCCACGTCCGGCATGTAATCATATCTCCAAACCATTGATGAGCCAGTTCATGGGAGATGACATCCTCCTCAAATGTCGTTGTCGACGTCATGGTCTGGTGCTCCATCGCACCGCCCCTGCCGAATTCTGCATGCCCGTATTTTTCCTTGATAAATGGATATAATCCAAACAGGCGTGAAAAAATCTCGAGCATGGATACGACGCGCGGCAGTTTTTCGAGGGCGTCATTATAATGTTCAGGAAGGACATAATTAAGAATTTCCATGGAATCCGTGGAGGAATAATGGAACCAATTGGAAAATTGAGCATAATTTGTCAATGCAACCGAAATAAGGTAGGATGCAATGGGATATCGTTCTTTCCAATGAGTGGTGGCTGTTCCATCCCCGTTAAGGACCGTGGAGACGAGAATACCCTGGGATCCGACCTTTAAATCTGATTCGCAGGTGATCACGATGTCCGCCGAATCGGCTTTATCGCCTGGATCGTCTTTACACGGCCACCAGTCTTTTGCTCCGTACGGCTCGCTTAAGGAATACACCCATGGGATGCCCGAATGAACATCAAATACAAAGCTTCCGAAACCTGTTGCAATCGGAAAGCCGCCGTACGAGATATCGATGGTAAGAGCTTCACCGATCGAAGGAGGATGGGAAAGGGTGATATCGAACGAGGCACTCTTTTGAATAAACGGTCTTCGCTGACCGTTCACCATGACGGAGTCTATGCGCATTCGATTTACAAGGTCGAACGTCAGGGTTTGTACCGTATCGCGGCATGCACCTGCAATGGTAACGGTGCCTTTGAGGGAGCCCGATGGTGCTGCGATGTTCAGCGCAAGCCGGTAATACTGCACATCGAACCAAGAGCTTGCAGCCGATTGGATTTCCATGAGCGAACGTTTCGGCAGGAGAGTGTTCTTCTCCTGGAATACGCCGTTCCTTCCGGGAACATCATTGATTTCACTCAGCGATCGTTGAGCAATTGCGACAGCGGAGAGGTCCCACACGAGCAGGACCAAAGCCAAAATGAAGTATCCGGATGTCTGCATACGATAGTCCGGTGAACGGACAGGAGCTCGTGACGTTACAGATGGAGGAGCGCAGACGCTTCGAGCAGGAATCATAGAGCTCACACATCACATGTTAAAATCCGTACCCGGAAAAATGCATGGCCGACAGGACCGTTCACTCTGTTTTGCCATGAGTATAACGAATCACATTCACTTTCTCAAGGGTCACCAGTGCACCGCCGCCGGACGATTCAATCAGTTCGTTCATCATGGGAAGGAACATTTGGATCTTTTCTTCCGTGTCTACAATTTCGACAATCAACGGTAGATCTTCTGAGAGGCGCAATAACTTTGCGGAATGAATGTAACGGCTGTTTGCACCGAATCCTTCCACACCGCGCAGTACCGTCGCTCCGGCAATACCATGTTCCCGGGCGGCCAGGACGATCGCATCGGACAATGAATGATGATGTGATTTATCTGATTCTCCGATGAAAATTCTTAACAGTGTGCCTTCTCCTGTGAGGTTCATGGAATTCTCTCCTATACAAAACGGCCGATAAACATACCAAGAATCGTTGCTGCTAAACAACCGAAGACGGAAGCGCCGATGTTCAGCGAGGCACGAAGAAATTCAGCGTCCCGCAGCAGCGCGACCGTCTCATAACTGAATGACGAAAAAGTAGTGAACCCCCCGAGTATCCCTATGGTCAGGAATACCCTCAGCGATGGATCCGAGAGAAACCGTTCTTCCATCATCGTCATAAGCAATCCGATGGTGAAGCATCCCGTAATATTGACAATAAGATTCCCATAGGGAAAATCAGAAGGAAGGAATCGATAGACCGTTCCGGAGAGATAGTATCGCGCAGACGCGCCAAGGCCGCCTCCGAGAAAGACCAGTATATAATTGCGCATCATAGAGAGCTCGTATAAGGAATATTCGTTATACCATGAAACTGAATCTTCATTTACCGATCCAGGAAGAAGACCATTTTTACAACCAGCCGTTTTCTTTGTACCAACGATATGTATTATTGACGCCGTCAAAAATTGATGTCGACGTCTGGAAGCCGATGTGTTCCTGAATTTTTCGGGGATCACAGACCCAGTGTTTTTGTAATAAATCGCGAGCTTTTTCAATGTTGAGGACAGCCGGATTTTTTCCAAATAACGCAACAAACTGCATAATTCCAGCCATTGAATAAACGAGACCTTTCGGCAGATGTATCCGGACCGTTCGTTTTTGAACAAACGTTGCCAGATAATCAATGACGGAAGAAAATGAATAAATAGTTGGATCAGCGATATTGTAAGTTTCACCGGTGGTCCGGTCGCTCAATGTTGCCCGGATGATGCCTGTTGCGAGGTCAGGGGCATAGACAAGACTGAGCGTTTTTGCAGACGAACCAAGGATGGGCTTTAATCCGAAACTGACCCATTTGAATATTTCTAAAATATCAGTGTCGCGCGGTCCGAATACTGCAGGAGGGCGAACAACGACGATGGGCACTTTATCTGAAAAATTCTTACAACAATGTTCAGCATCGAGCTTTGATTTTCCGTATGTGGTAATGGGTCGACACGGTGCAGTTTCCGTTAAGGGAATGCCGGTTGAACTCGGTCCCGCCGCAGTTAAACTGCTGATGAAACAGAACTTCTTCAGATGTTTTAACCGGCTGGCCGCTTGAAGAAGATTATTTGTTGCAGTGAGGTTTCCTGCAATGAATCCGCTCTTGTGCCGGGCTTTTGTTGTCCCTGCGATATGAATAATATACTCTGCACCATCCAGGCATTTTGGTATTGATGCAGGATTTAAAAGATCCCCCTTCACAATATCGACCGGGAGGCCTTGAAGCCACCGGAGACTGGACTGAGAGGGACGAACGAGACAACGGACATGAAATCCTTCGGCTATCAGTTGTTCAACGGTATGGCTGCCGATAAATCCTGTTCCGCCGGTCACAAATATGGTAGGAATCGATTTTCTCCTAAAGGTCTGTGTTCATTGACTTTCTTTGCTTATTAAACTATATTCAAAAAAGTGCAAAGAAGCAAAAGCGCTTCTTTTTACAATCATTTTACTATTTCCCTAGGAGAATTCATTGGATCTTTTTGAAAAATGCTGGAATTTTACGCGCGCGGATGAAGTAAAAGCACAAGGTTGTTATCCCTATTTTCATGCGATTGAAGAGAGCGAAGGTCCCGTTGTTCAGATTGAAGGCCGTAAAGTGATCATGGCCGGATCTAATAATTACCTCGGATTAACAGCGCACCCAAAAGTGAAAGAAGCCGCTATCGCTGCAATAAAGAAATACGGCACCGGTTGTTCCGGCTCTCGTTACCTGACGGGTACTCTCGATTTGCATGTGGAACTCGAACAGCGGCTGGCCAAGTTCATGGGGAAGGAAAGCTGCCTGCTCTTCAGTACGGGATATCAGACGGGGCAGGGAATTATTCCGACATTGGTGGGACGCGGGGATTACGTGGTCTCGGATAAGGACAACCATGCGAGTATTGTTGCCGGAACTCTCATTGCCGCCGGTATGGCCTCCTACGATTCGAAAGAAGGAAATTCCATCGTCAGATACAAGCACAACGATATGGCACACCTGGAACATGTGCTTTCACAGCTGCCGGAAGAATCGGCGAAGCTCATTGTGAGCGACGGTGTCTTCAGCACCTCGGGCGAGATAGTGAATCTTCCGGATATGGTAAAAGTCGCGCATAAGCACAACGCCCGGGTGATGATCGACGATGCCCATGCCGTCGGCGTAATCGGGCAGGGGGGAAGAGGCACGGCAAGTCATTACGGCCTCGTGAAGGAAACCGATCTGACCATGGGCACATTCAGCAAAACATTTGCCTCGCTGGGGGGATTTGTCGTCGGGGAGCATAAGGTCATTGATTATCTCAAGCACAGCGCTCCGGCGCTGATCTTCAGTGCAAGCCCGACGCCGGCCTCTGTTGCTTCTGCCATGGCCGCTCTTGAAATCCTCGAATCTGAACCTGATCGGGTCAACAAGCTCATTTGCAATGCCAGGACCATGCGGTCCGGACTCAAGGCGTTAGGGTATCGCGTCAGTGAACACGATTCAGCGGTCGTCTCGGTGATCATCGGCGATACGGAAAAAGTACTGATGATGTGGAAATCGCTTTTTGAGGAAGGGGTGTTCGTGAATGCATTTATCCGGCCGGGCGTGCCGCCCGGGATGGAAATGCTTCGCACGAGTTATATGGCAACCCATGAGAAAAAACACCTTGATAAAATATTGGAGGTGTTTGCTTCCGTCGGTAAAAAATTTGGTGTCATTAACTAAGATGTTGCACGCTTTTATTATGTGATGATGCGCAGGCCGCGGTTGTGACCCAGCTGCGGTTTTATTTTGTCTTATCGGAATTTGAGGGCTCTATGGATGGATTATGGATCAGGCCAATTTCATCAAAACACGACGTGAATACGTTTATCCGATTTCTGTGGAAAATTTATAAAAATTATCCTGCCTGGGTTCCTCCGCTGATGATGGATCGGAAGAAGCTCATGGACCGTAAAAAAAATCCATTTTATACACACAGCGATGCGGAATTCTTTCTTGCAGAACATGAAGGAGAAGTCGTCGGCAGAATTGCTGCGATTGTCAACCATAACCACAATAAGGAGCATGGCGAGAATATCGGCTTCTTCGGTTTTTTTGAATGCATTAATGACCAATCAGTCGCCAATGCCCTCTTCGATAAGGCAAAAGAATATTTGCTCTCCCATGGGGTAACGGCAATGCGCGGTCCGGCGAATCCGTCGGTGA
>RPQN01000096.1 GCA_003819715.1 Ignavibacteriota bacterium
CGCACCAGCAGGCGCCCCTTAAGATTGCCGATGGTTTTGGTATAATCGTCCGGATACAGCGCGCGATCGAGGAGGGGTTTATGGACCGTAAAATCCTTCTCGAGCGCGTCAATCGCCGTACTTAGATCGGCACAATCCTGAATCGTTTTTGCTGAATCCGCAGCAAGCATCAGTGTCTTTATTGTTTTTTCAAAATTATCAACGATTGCCCGATCCGACCTCTGACGCGCATATAATGAGACTGCAGTCACCAGGAGCAAAATGACAATATTCTGTGCGGTTCTCATTGCTTTCCTCCTTCAATAATTCCATCGTTCGACAGGATCAACGGTGCTTCGTTTTCTTTCTTCTCGTTGATCAGGCGGATATAAGGTTTATTCTGGTTGAGCGCCGGTGCTTCGAGCCCCTGTTCTGTAATAAATATCTTCTTTTCGAGTTTAAGTGCACCATCGGCCTGGCAAAAGACATACACATGTTTAAATCCTTTGCCGGTGATGAAGTAGAATCCGGCGCGATCGCACAGCACATGAATCGGATATTTCGTGACCTCTATGGAATCCTGCCGTTCTTCAAATAAAAGTGCTTTCACATTGAAGCTGACCTGATACCGTGAATCATGAACAGTCCCCTGCCCATCCGGTTTGAGGACGAGTTCTACAGGCCATGAAAAATCGGCGGGCTGAAGCACCAACGTTGAACATCCAGTCAGAACGAGAGCGAACAAACAGATGAACCAGGCAAGGGTGGACCTCATACTTCCTCCAGTCATTGAGGGACGATGTAAACGCACAAGAAAAAAATCAAAATCAATGTATGTAACTGCCAACTAGGATTCAAGGTTCCTCGTCACATTCTTTTCAAATTTCAATGACAGATCATTATAATAGAGTAAAGATGAAAGTACCGAATACTATAATAATACGCCCTGATAAAAAAAATCCCGCCGGAGGCGGGATTTATCATTTTTCTGCCGATCTGTTCCTCTCTTACGCTTTGCCGGCGCTGCCCAAAACATCGATGACTTTATGTTTATAGAGCGCTTTCAGAGCATCGCGGGCGGGTCCAAGATACTTGCGCGGATCAAATTCCGCAGGATTGTCCGCTAATGTTTTACGGATTGCCGCCGTCATCGCCAGGCGTCCATCGGAATCGATGTTTACTTTGCATACCGCTGAAGCAGCCGCTTTACGAAGCTGGTCCTCAGGAATTCCGACTGCATCTTTCAGCTTGCCGCCATTGGCATTGATCATCTTCACGAGATCAACCGGTACGGAAGACGCACCGTGCAGAACGATGGGAAATCCCGGAATACGTTTTTCTACTTCTTCCAGGATATCGAAACGAAGCGGAGGAGGCAGCAGCACACCGTCTGCAGACCTGGTGCATTGCTCCGGTTTGAATTTGTTGGCCCCGTGCGATGTGCCGATCGATATCGCCAGAGAATCGACACCGGTCTTCTTTACAAAATCTTCTACTTCTGCCGGCTTGGTGTAATGCGTCACGGCGCTGGAAACCTCATCTTCGATGCCTGCGAGGACGCCCAGTTCACCTTCGACCGTAACGTCGAACTTGTGCGCATATTCAACCACCTGGCGGGTGAGCTCCACATTCTTGTCATAGGGATGATGCGAACCGTCAATCATCACCGAAGAGAACCCGGTCTCAATGCATGATTTGCACAGTTCGAACGTATCGCCATGGTCCAAATGGACAACGATCGGTATGGGATAGCCCAGTTCTTTGGCATATTCCACCGCACCCTGCGCGAGATACCGCAGCAAGGTTTGATTTGCATATTTTCGGGCTCCGCTCGATACTTGAAGAATGACCGGCGATTTTGTTTCAACGCAAGCGCCGATGATCGCCTGTAATTGTTCCAGGTTGTTGAAATTAAAAGCCGGGATAGCGTAACCGCCCTTCACGGCCTTCTGAAATAATTCTTTCGAATTCACCAATCCTAATTCTTTATAACTTGTCATAATGATTTTCCGTTATGCTGTGTTCAGCCACATTATGAATAACACCATTGAAGACGTGAGAGTTCTCTTGATCTCGGAAGAGAATAATCATGGTTACGACCGATAACGGAGTGGCGTTGCCGTACCGAACGTTCTCTTTAAACATACTCGAAAATGTGAAAGAATGCAAACCTGCTTTTGCATGATACAGTGTGTATTCATTCAGCCCTGTGATTGGGGACGGAACCCGCCCTCTAAAACTAGTGCTACCTCTAAAAAGTAAACTTATGGTGATTTAAAATGCTTATACAAAAAGGCGTTAAATTGTTTCCGGCCATTTTAGATGAACTGAATTGTATTGTCACAGTATAGAGCGGTCAAATACCTTGGGTGTCACGGTCCGTACCGTGACACATCCATACGTATCCGCAAATAATCCGATATAATCGTAAGAACATGGTACAGTCACGGAATGGTCCGTGACTGCCAGGAATTTATGATACAGTGCGGTTTATTCCACCCTGACGGTGCATAATTCCCGCCCCATGGAACCGGACAACCGGGACGGCGCTCGTTTACCGTGCTTGGTCAGGTTCTTCTTCCCTGCCTCGAGTTCGGCCGGCGGTGAGATCGCGGCCGGTCCTCATGTTCATGCGCCTGCCGCGGCGGAAGTTCGGGAATGGGAGTCATTAACTTTTCATCCGGATACGTGCATTTAATTTTTTTTCCCAAAAATTCCTCGAGTTTGACCAGTTCATAGGCGTCATCCTCATCGGCGAAACTGATGGAGGTGCCGTTTGCGCCGGCCCGTCCCGTACGTCCGATGCGGTGCACGTATTCCTCCACGTCCTGGGGCATATTATAGTTGATGACATGCGATATTCCCTCCACGTGAAGCCCGCGCGAAGCGACATCCGTCGCTACCAGGACGCGAATTTTTCCCTCACGGAACCGCTCCAACCTTCTGATCCGCTGATGCTGTTCGACATCGCCCGAGAGAAGGGCGCAGCTGACTCCGTACGTCTCGAGTAATTCTTTGACCCGGCGTGCTTCATCTTTTCGATTGACGAACATGAGCACACGGTCCAGATGTTTTTGCATGATGAGATTGTACACCAGCGTTGCTTTCTGGTTGAAGGTGGTGATATACGTGATTTGTTCGACGCTATCGACCGCAACCATCTCCGGCGTAATTTTAACATCGAACGCCTGCCTCGTCCAGCTCTCGGCCAGCCGCTGGACATCGGACGACATGGTCGCCGAAAAGAACATCGTCTGCCGTTTTGCCTTCGGCGGCGTGCTTAAAACAATGGCGCGCACCGCATCGATAAATCCCATATTCAACATGCGGTCGGCTTCATCGAGAACGAGTATTTCCACTTTGCCCAGGTCCACAAGGCTCTTTTTCATAAAATCAATGAGGCGGCCCGGAGTGCACATGAGGATATCGCAGGATTCGCTTTTCAGCACTTCCGCTTGTTTCTGATAATCCATCCCGCCCAGTATCGCGAGGATACTGCAGTTGATATAGCTGCCCAGTCCGCGTGCATCGCGTTCAATCTGCATGACCAGTTCGCGTGTCGGTGCAAGGATCAGCGCGCGCGGTGTACCGTGGTGGCGCTTTCCTTCGATGGGATGTTTCAGCATGTGTGAAAATATGGTGATCAGGTAGGCAGCGGTTTTGCCCGTTCCCGTTTGCGCCTGAGCCGTGATATCTTCGCCCAGGAGAGACTGGACCAGGGTTTCTGCCTGCACGGGAGTACAATATTGAAAATTGAGGTCGTGCAACGCATGCATGATTTCACCGGGAAGTTCGAAATCATGAAACCGTGTTTTCCCGTCGACCACTGACACCTTGAAGAGCGATCGATCCCATGGTTCAGCCGGGATAACCGGCGCGGGAGCGGGCGTTATGCGCTGTGTCAGTTTCGCTCTCCGTGCGGCATACTCTGCACGGGTTTCCCGTTTCCTGATGTCACGCGGATGGTGTGTGCCTTGCGGCTTGGTGTGCGGATACGCTTTTCGCTCACCGGGTGATGATTTGGGTTCTTTGACCGTTACTGCCAGCGGCGGTGAGAACGATTTTGCAGATGGATTGAATACGTTTTTTATTCTGGCAACTATTTTTCTAAACACGTGAACGATGTCCTTTTAATTAAATCTATTTGCAATAACAATAATATACGAAAAAAAGAGAGAGGAGTGAATGGACGCTTATCAAAAAAGACCCGTTATGCCGGTTGCAGTTTGGCTCCATCACTGAGCACCGTTCATACTTCAAGATGATGAAGACCTCCCCATAGGGCATAGTTCATCAACAAAAACGATAGATCGGCAGAGTTGCGGTTTGAGAAACCATGCCCCCCCATTCAATACAACGCCTGCCTGAAATATGATCTCACAGAACAGATTATAAATGAAGATCTCCTGCGGCTTCCGGCTGGTAGAGTATTCGCTCTATTCGAAGCCGTGTCCGTCCCGCTGGAACTTCGAAATCGATAATATCTTTCACTCTGCAGCCGATAATGGCGGTTCCCACGGGAGCAAGTATGGAAATCTTGTTCTTATCGAAGTCCGCGTTTCCTGGAAACACCAATGTGCATTCCACCTTTTCGCCGGTGTTCAGATCGGTCAGGATGGCCTGAGAGTGCATGGTCACCACATCCTCGGGAATATCCTCGGAAGGGACCACCCGTGCACGATCCAGTTCTCTCCGTAGATTGTTTAAAAATTCTTTGTGCGTCCCGTTCTGCATATTCTGAGAACCGAGTAACGCCGTCAATCGTTTATGATCGGAATCTGTAATATAGATTTGTCGTTGTGTCGTTTTCATGATTTCTTCCACAGATTTTGAAAAAAACCGTCCAATTCAAATTGTCTTTGAGAAAAAAAGGCATGGTCGGACGATCGGGGGAATGGTGCGATGTCCTGTTGTTTTCTCTGAGTTTCGGACATGGGTAAAACCTGAGAAATCTCTCCAATGAGCGGTTGTACTAAATGTGCATAGTCTTCCCATCGCATAAACACTGATTGCGTGGAAGAACAGGCACTGAAGACTATCCGCTTCCCCTCCTGGAGCGATGCGTCGGCAAGAACTCGAAATCCATAGAGATTGCCAAAAGGGGGTATCGTGCTGGTATGACAATTTGGAAAAAAGAAAGACCAGTCATTTTCAAGTCCTTCTTTTATATTCTTCGCGTGTAATGCCCTGGAAACGGCTTGATGGTTGATGTTCCGATCTGCCGAAAGAACTATCATCCAGCAATATCCATCGATTTTCATCAGTTTTGTTTGAACGACAAAGCGTTCCGGAATATGAGTCGCTTGAGCAATTTCATGCGCTGATAACGCCGGACCATGGGTCAAGACACTATGCTCAACATCATTATCAACTAAATATTTCAAAAATTCTTGTGTGGTCGTCATTGGGAGCCTCTTTTCTTTAGATGAAGAATTCTCTTATCAGAAAATTACATGATGGTTAAAATCTGCATGCGAGACGAGGAAAGAACATCCTTTTCCAAGAAATTTTCCCGTCTTCCATAAGCTATTTTGAACGAAGTTCGCTTCAAAGAGAGAGAACAAACAACAACCATCATGGCACAGAGAAAGACGGTTGGTTTTTACACTGAAGAAGAACTATGAGAATGCAGGCGGCGCTCTTTCAGAGAGCGAAGAACATGCCATGAAGAGACAGGCACATTTTGAATCGGAGTGGGGTATCCGGAAGCCGCTATCCAGTGCTTGATGCGTACAGAGCCGCTCTGCCAAAACAGGAGAAAAGAACAGCCTCTCTTTTGTCTTGACAATACGCTGAGGTGCTTTTGCCGTGGAGGATGTTGCCAGGGGTTGAGCGTTGGACCATCCAACCTTAAATGATATAGTATTCTTCGTTTGCGGCTGATGCGATGTTTTTTCAATGGCCGGTGCAATAGTACTACCGCAGAAGTACGCTGCGATCAAGAATACGGACGCAATATGTTTGAATATTTGAAACATTAAAATCCCTTAATGTGTAATTAAACAATAACTCTGAGAATGTCAAACGAACTGGTGGAAAAACAGGGTTACGATCCAGGTGCTGAAGAAGATGCCGATGCTTCCCGGTCATTGGCAGGTTTCAGTTCAGATAGTATTGAACGGACCACGGGTAAATTGGTTTTATTGACAAGCACAAGAACCGTGTCGCCTTCCTGCAAAAAAGTACCTCCGCTCGGTACAATGAAATTCTCGTTCCTGCTGATAAGAACAATAAGACTATCATCCGGCATACCGAGCTCCACGATAGATTTTCCAGCGGCGGCGGATTGATACGGCACAATCAAATCTACCAGTTCTGTGTCTACCCCCGGAACAGGAGCAAACTCGATCGGGTACTGGCGCTTGGGTATAAGAGGGGCGGCGACGCCCAGCAATCGAGCGGAAAACGGAATCGACCAGCCCTGGAGCAATGCGGAAGTGAGTACAATAAAAAATACGACATTGAATATCCATTCCGCATCCGGCAGGTTTGCGATGAGCGGAAATGTTGCAAGCACGATAGGGACTGCGCCGCGCAGTCCGACCCATGAAACAAACAGCTTCTCTTTCCCACGAATATTTGCATTCATCAGGGAGAGGAAAACACTTATCGGGCGCGCAACAACCATGAGAAATCCCGATACGAGCAAACCGACACCGAGTACTTGAAGGATGTGCGAAGGAAAGACTAGTAATCCGAGAGTAAGAAACATCGTTATTTGACTCAACCACGCCAGCCCATCGAAAAACCGCATCTGACTTTTCTTTTGTATGAATTCGCTGTTTCCGATCATGAGTCCCGCAATGTAGACGGCAAGAAAACCGCTGCCGCCGATCGTCGCCGTTACACTGTACGTGAGAGCCACGAATGCCAGAGAGAACACGGGATATAGTCCTTCATAAGAAAGCCGGAGCCGATTGAGAAGAAAAACCATCGCCTTCCCAAATCCCAATCCGAACAATCCGCCAATGATCATCTGGAAAAAGAAAAGCGATACGAGAGAAATGACAGACTGATCTTTTATTAAAATTAATTGAATAACGCCGAGGGTAAGGAAAACAGCCATGGGATCATTACTGCCCGATTCCAGTTCGAGAAGCGGTCTGAGATGAGCACGAAGACTGACATGCCTTGAACGTAGAACAGAGAATACTGCTGAAGCATCAGTGGAAGACACGATCGATCCGAGAAGCAAGCCATGTAAAAACGGTATATGGAAGACGGTGGAAACAAAAAAACCGACAGTGATTGCCGTAACGAATACACCGAGAACCGATAAACTTGCCGCCTGCCACAGGATGGGCCGCACTTCTATCCAGTCGGTTCCGAGTCCGCCGGAAAACAGAATAAAGATAAGCGCAACAACACCGATGGATTGTGCCAGCGGTGCGTCATCAAAATAGATGCCTCCCGGTCCTTCGGACCCTGCGAACATGCCAATGGCAAGGAACAGGAGAAGAGCCGGCACTCCAAGGTTATCGGAAAACTTCGAAATGATAATGCTGAGGATGATGAGAAATGATCCGATAAGAAGAAGGTATTCGATTGCCATTCTACCAGACCCTTTTTAACCGACCATGATTCCTGTTCGGTGCTCTTTATAAATCCTCGATTCTTTCAAGCGCCATCCCTAAACTGTAATCTACTTTTTATAGAAAAGAGATTCAACATGTTCTTTAAGATTGTATCAAGAGAGATTGTTGAGTATTTTCTACCAACGTATACAACCGTTGGAGAGAAAATGGCGCGAAAAATTCGTTACGGTATTATCGGGTTCGGCGGCTTTGCAGAACGCAGTATTGCACCCGCAATCCAGGCATCGCCCAATTCGGAGTTTGTCGCGCTTCAAAAGCGTTCACTCGCCGCGGCCGGGGAAAAAGCACGTCTGTTTCATGTCCCCCTGGCGTTTGATAGTGCGGAGAAACTGGCGAATCATCCGGAGGTGGAGGCAGTCTTTATCACTTCGGCCGTCGTCCGGCATGCACAGGATACCTTCACCGCCGCAATGGCCGGCAAGCATATCCTCGTGGAAAAACCGATGGCGATGAATGCTGCAGAAGCCGGGGAGATGATCGAAGCTTGCCGAAGCAGGAACGTGAAGCTTATGATCGGGCAAATGGTGCGCCTTTCTCCACTCATCGTCCGGATGAGAGAACTCATTCGTTCCGGTGAGATCGGAACGCCCACATTTGTTAAGACAGAATATGTCTATGATGCCCGCCTCTCAAAACGGCAGTGGCTGAAGAATAGAAAAATTGCGGGCGGCGGTGTGGCATTTGATATCGGGGTACATTGTCTGGACACCATACGGTACTTATTAGACGATGAGGTGGTGTCTGTAAAAAGCCAGCTTGCACCGCCCCCGACGGAAACAGAAACCGAACAAACCTGCCTCCTGTCGCTGAAGTTTGCTCAGGGGATCCCTGCAAGTATTTTTTGTTCCTTTATTTCATCCTATCGCAGGGCGTTGATTGAAGTGATCGGCCAGGAAGGAACGCTCTCAGCAGAAAACTTTCCGTTTAGCGACGTGACCATTCCATTGAAGGTCGTGCTGGGAAAAAATGGGGCGCCGGCAGAAACGAGAGTGGAGGATATTGTTGTTCCCAATCTGTATGAATCCGAGGTATCACTCTTCTCCGAATCGATTCTGAACAATACTCCCCTGCCTGTCCCCGGAGAAGAGGGATTGAAAAACCAACTTGTTCTGGATGAAGCGATGAAAGGATAGATTCGTCAGTCACTCATCAACTCATCTGCTCAACTACTCAATGGCTCATTGGCTCATTGGCTCAACTGCTCAACTGCTCAATGGCTCATCAGCTTGCTTCTACAATCTTTATCATTTCCTTTACTGCCTGTTCAATCCCGACAAATAATGCTCTCACGATCACCGCATGGCCGATACTCATTTCATCGATATCGCGAATAGCGGCAATTGCTGACGTGTTCTCATAATCCAGCCCGTGGCCGGCATTCACGCCTAGGTTGAGCGATTTTCCAAGCCTGGCAGCTTCCTGAATTCGCATGAATTGTTCGTTTCGCTCGCTGTCCGTTTTTGCATCTGCATACTCTCCGGTATGGATTTCTATCATATCCGTTCCGATGTCAGCGGATGCACGCACCTGTGCTTCAGTGGGATCAATGAACAAACTTACCGGAATATTATTCTGTCTGAATTGCTCAACGACTCCCGCGAGGTATTTTTTCTGTCCAACGACGTCCAATCCGCCTTCGGTCGTCAGTTCGAGGCGCTTTTCCGGTACCAGGGTGACAAGGTCAGGTTTGGTCGTGACGGCAATGCCGATAATTTCCGGGACGGCTGCCATCTCAAGATCCAATTTTTTTTTGATGGTCAACCGGAGTCGCCGTACATCCTCATCGTTGATATGCCTTCGATCCTCACGAAGATGGCAAACGATACCAACAGCACCGGCCTGCTCGCACAGAAGTGCCGCCGAAACGGGATCCGGCTCGTTTCCTCCCCGTGCATTGCGCAATGTTGCAATATGGTCGATATTGATTGCTACTCTCATAGTGCTTCATCCTCTATATATAGACGTCCAGTCTAATATACTCAATTTCGTAAAAGAATTGAATATCACCTGATGTCAAACTATCTTACGGCGGGGGTTCTGTAACTTTATCCTTTCAGAACCCGTAATATTTTAGGGGGTATTTTTCTACAACACCAAGGTGCATCCATGAAAAACTTGATCATACTTTTATTTGTCATCGGACTGACGATTCCATCGCTCACGGCAGACGCCCAATCAAAACAGAAGAAATCAAATATCGATGCTCTCGGCGATCATATCGGAAATGAGGCCGATAAATTCGGAACGGCCGTCGATAAGGTTGGAAATAAAATCGATAAGATGGTGAACACCATGGTCGACCGCTGGTCTTCCCCCTTCGAGAAAACCTATGAAATCGAAGAGGACACGATTGAAACTTCATTTCCGGAATCGCCGGCGCCCGCCTCGGACGATACCGACAGCACCGCAGAAACATATTCCGGGGACAAGGTGATCGGAGAATCTGAAATCATCCACGGTAATATTGAAGTGAAAGGCGGCGACCTGACCATCTTCGGGACGGTGAACGGTGATGTGCTTGTCATTGGCGGTGATCTGCACATGAAACGGTCGGGCAAGGTAACGGGCAGTGCCCGTGTCGTGAATGGGAGCATCCTGAAGGAAGACGGCGCCGTGATCGAAGGATTCGAAAAGTATACGAGAAAAGAAAAGCCCAGTTTTCGGCCGTCACGCAGTAAATTTTCACGGACGGTCCGCACATTTGATGTGCCCTGGTCCGATGAACAGATGAACCTGGATAATTTTATATTCCGGTATAACCGGGTGGAAGGATTATTTCTCGGCGTGGGATCGGAAAAGAAATATTATTGGGATGGCGAGCGGGAATGGAATGTGTACGGTTCCGCAGGATGGGGATTCAAATCGCATACGTGGCGCGGCAACCTCGGATTAACGCGGCAGTTTGCCATTCTCACCAATGAGGGGAACGCCCTCATTGAACTGGGAGCGGAAGGATACAGTTTCACCGATACGAAAGATAAATGGATCATCTCGCTGCACGAAAATACTGCGGCGGCGCTGCTCATCCATGAAGATTTCCGAAATTACTTTCAGCGGAACGGGTACACCGTCCATGTGGCCTATTATTCCAAACGCGATTATCTGAAGAACGAACTCAAATTTGAGTATCTGGCAGATTCGTACGACTCGCTGTCCAACAAAGTGGATTGGGCGTTATTTGGCGGCGGGAAACGGTATCGCCTCAACCCCGCCATCGATCCCGGAAAAATGCGCAGCATGATCGCCAGCGCCGGTGTCAGCACGATTTCGAATACGAGCTACGGCCCCGAAGGCTGGAGCCTATCTGCATCGGCAGAATTTGCGAAGAAAAACTGGGGCAGTGCATTCGAATTCGATCAGTACATTGTGGACTTGCGCCGTTTTCAGCCGCTCGGCCGGTATGATAATTTAAATATTCGTGTGCGCGCCGGCTCATTGGTTGGTGAACTGGTGCCTCAAAAAATGTTCGAACTAGGCGGACTGGGAACGATGAATTCCTTCCCCTTCAAATCTGAGACCGGCAACCGGATGCTCCTCGTCAATGCAGAACTTATCATCAACGGAAGTTTTCTGGATGACCTGGATTTCTGGCCGACCTGGTTATTCCGCAGCATTAATTTTCTCATTCTCTCCGATGCGGGCTTCACACGGATGGCTCTTCCATCGGTCGGGGCGCTGCAGGGAGTTGAACCGGTATCGTTTAACGATTTCAAGCACGACGTGGGTGTCGGGTTCTCAAACCGAAGCGGATCATTTCGTATCGGTGTGGCATGGCGGACCGATCATCCTTCACCGGCAACGTTTATCCTGCGGTTTAACAGGCCTTTCTGATCATTGAAGCCATGGTTGTGACCGACATCATTTTTCGATGCCGGTCCTCTCTCTTCCTCCTTTACATCCGCTGAATATCTTCATAGATTTCTCTCAGGAACTTATCTAGCCCGTGACCGTCACTATCGGTGATAAGCATGAAGAGTGACGGTCACGATGCAAGGCACGAAACTGTTTGCAGAGATCGGTTTGGTGAACAGAGGATGGATGATCTATGGTCCGACAACATAATTTGTTTTGCTTCGTTTTGCTCTTTTTGCTGCTCCCGTTGTTCACGTACGCGCAGCAACCTTCCTCGGATCGTGAGCATGCACTTCGTTTTCAATTTAATAAAACCTTCCTTGCATCGGAAAACTCTATCGTTTTAAAACAGCGGCGTACCGTTGATTCACTTTCGCATCAGCTTGACGAACTGCTTCGCCGGCAGTCGCTTTCGCTCAAGAGTCTGACCGACTCATTACTCTCATCAAACAAAGAGGTGCTTACTTCGGAGCATGTCATTTCCATCGTTCAGCTTCACCACCGCTGTTCCAGCAAGATGAACACCCAGGTTCAACATCAACAGAAATTATTGAAAGATCGATTCGCAAAATATCAGCAGACGGTATCGGTTCTTGCTGTCCGCTATAAACCCTGTACCCATTGTACGACCGCAGCAGATTTTCATCAGTCGTTGCAACAGTTCATGGAAGAAACGGAACAGAAGACAGAACCTTTTCTTGATTCCCTGACAGAACAATTTGATAATGATGCGTCTGCGCTTACCGATTCTACAGATCTTTCCCGGGACGCCATCACGTCGTACGTCGAATCGCTCACGGAACGCAGATCTGCGCAATTGGATTCAGTAGAACTCCATTCCAATAAATTTATCGTTTCTGTTGACGGGCGATCCCACGCGTCATATCGCGGACGTGACGGCGGCGTCTCGCAATCTTCACTCAGTCCGGCAGTCGCAATTCGCCTCTCGTCAGGATTACGGTTCTCGCTCAGTGCAGGATGGACGGATGAACCGGAATTCCACCGGGATGGCGCCAGTGCCGGGATGGGATATGATTTTACCATTCTGCCGATTCTCAGCGCATCTCTCGGTTATTCCTATCTCTGGTTTACAGACAGCAGCACGCAGGACCAGTCCGTATTTCATCACAGCATCGACGGTTCGCTCTCGCTGGAGACTTCCATTATCAATTTTGGAGCGGGAATAGGTATTTCCATCGGGAAAGAATCGGAGTATGCGCTGAACGCGAGTTTTTCCCGCTCACTTTCCTTCGGTAATATCTCCGTCGACCCCATGGTGACGATTTCATGGGGAGAGCAAAACGGCCAACTCGCTGTGACACGTATTGAGAAAGCGAACTCGGCAAAGGCCCATGGGTCGGGGAAAGGGATCGGAAAAGGAAATAACAGCGGAACACAACAACAAACGGTGACTCTGATTTCAATACCCAAAAATGTATTTTCGATAATGAGCTATGAAGTCATTCTTCCGGTCTCTCTAAAGCTGGGAAGAGTCCTGCTGGTTCCTTCGCTGACCGCTGTTGTCCCCATGAATATAATTGACGGAAGCCGGAGTCTGCCGTACTTCAATGCAGGACTTTCTGCGACCGTTGATTGGATCTGGTAGCGTGGTGAAATATCAAAAACCTGATCCTTCGAATTTCCCGGTTGCCCATCAACACGAGCAATGGATATTTTTTTCCGCTTTTTCAAAACATTCCCGTCCTTCCCTGAAGGACAGGAAGGCGAGCCCGAGAGTTCCGATGGTGTCGATAAAAGCAAACCTCGTTAATTCATAAACGCCGCTGGCGGCCAGTAAAACGATAGACATTGAAATACAGATTTTGGTACACTGGGCATCTGCACGTATGGCATCGGACTGAAGAAGGCTCCCGACCTTCATTTTGTAATATACCAATGCGGCCATCACCGCAATAGAAACAATTGAAATAACCACCCCCCAGAGTGTCGTCTCGGGCTTCTTCCCTATCCAGAGGTTGTACACGCTGGTCATCGTAAGACCGGCGACTAATACATAGAATGCAATCCCCGTTATGATCAATGCGGTCCGTTCAAATGCATCGTGGTTCATGTCCGGCTGCCGTCGAATCCGCAGAACCATATGCGCAATACCCAGCCCCGAGAGAACCTCAATAAAACTATCGGCACCGAATCCAAATAATGTCAGACTCTCATCCCGGTACCCGAAGTAAACCGAAATAATACCTTCTGCCATGTTATAGAGGATGGTGAAGATTGCAAGCCCTAAAGCAATTTTGTATAATCGTTCGCTCTCGGGATGAGGTAAAACAACGTTGGTATCCATATGAGTTGAACACATTTTACATGGAATCAGTTCTTCAGGAAAGTTCTGACCGCACGAAATTTGCATTGGTGCGCATTATGACTCCAACAGGGTGAAGTAAATCACTCAGGGCGTCACAACTTTTTCAGAATTCTCAGGCACTGCCACTCTAAAATAACCCCGGCAGTCACGGACCATTCCGTGACTGTAACATGAATTTGCAAGTGTTTCTGATTCGTGCGTGGACGTCATAGCAGTGTCACGGTATGCCTGTCCCGCGCTGTTTGCGGAGACCGTGACACCCAGGAAAATGCAGATAATGCTCTGGGTAATCACGAATCATGACACCCAAGTTCAAAACAATATTATCTTGGCAGTCACGGATCATTCCGTGACTGTAACATGGACTTTGAAGAATCTCTGTATAAATGCGAGAGTAGCCTGTCGGTATGCCTGCTCAGTGTTTCTTACGTGGGACTGTGACCCCCCAGTTGTGTCTTATTTTAAAAGAGTCTGAGGAATGGATTTATCCGCTTTTTGTATCCTGACTTTATTTCCCTCTTCCATCACATAACTGTAAAGAATTTTGTAGCTGTCGTAATCGAATCGGTGAGGAGAACTATTTTGTATTGAACGCTTCTTCCCCGGGCGGCGATCTTCGTGATGGCCGGCGATAAGACACCAGTTATCGATCACAAACAATTCCCGCAGTTTTTTATCATTCGACATTTCCTCAATGGTTACCGCACCGTCAAACGGCCACGCGATAATCCGCCGTGCTTCAAATGCCGCATCCACACGCTCATTGTACGCCTTGACATCTTCCTCTCCCATACACGCACCACCGCATTGTTCGAGATGGTAGGAGAAACAATACCCTGTCGAATTTTCCAGCCGCAGCAGTTTCGGGCATAGCCGGTGCGTTTTTGCAACCGTATCGAGAAATTCTTTTGCCTGTTTTTTGTGCTTGAAAATTCCGAGGATCGGCGACTCCGGCTGCAGGTCAAGATAATCGACCGCTTCCAGTTTCACCGTTGCGTATCCTGATTCGTTCTCCCGCCGCCGTGCAATGATAATCCGCCGCGGCTGCCGTGAGCGAACATTGTACATCGGCTTCAATTCCTTAATGAGCCTGGATTCCAGCAGGAGCGCTCCAAGTTCTCCAGCCGTCTCACGAGTTTCGATGCGTTGAATGCGCTTGGTCAGCCAGCGCTCTTCTCTCGTCGTAAAATGCGAGCGAACACGAGCCCGGATGGCTTTACTCTTGCCCACATACAGCAGTAAATCTTCGGGGCCCAAAAACAGATAGACACCCGGAGCAGCGGGAAGAGCAGAAATATTTTTTTTATCGAAGAGGGACATCATATAACCCTGAATAATTCCTGCCAAAACATACTTATTGAATAATATCAATAATTCAGTTCATCTAAAATGGCCGGGAACAAATTAGTTTTGGTGGCGACTTCTTTGTATTTTATTCGCGAGGATTATTTTCATTCACCACCCAAGAGCTGAATCCATGTTTACGACCGTTGCCATTACATCGCTCAATCATCCGGATTTAACTCCGTACCGGACCTTGCGCCAGTCGGTGGAACAATTCCGCAATGGGAAGTTTATCGCCGAAGGGACCATGGTGGTTGAGAGACTGCTGGAGAGTACACACACCATCGTCTCCGTCCTCATCACACCGGAATGGCTGGAAGAATACCGCGACCGTATCGGCTCCCGCCGGGAACACATAACGGTTTTTGTCGGGAAAAAAGAATTGCTCAATACCATTGTCGGATACAATTTGCATCAAAGTATTATGGCGCTGGGAAAAATTCCTGCGCAGGAGACGCTTGCATCGGTTCTGAATCAGTCGTTGCCGCCGCACTTATTTGTCGCGATCGAGGGATTGGCGAATGCCGAGAACATCGGTGTTCTAGTTCGAAATTGCACCGCCTTCGGCGTGCACGCCATACTCGTTGGCGAGACCTCCAGCAGCCCGTACCTGCGGCGTGCGGTGAGAAATTCCATGGGAACGGTGTTCAAGATGCCCGTGGTCCATTGTACCAATCTTGTCGAAACACTGAAGACGCTTCAACAATCGCACCAGTGCAGCGTTGTTGCGGCACATCCGCATACCGAGGAGCATCACATTCATCACATCGATTTTTCAGGCAATTGCTGTCTCGTGTTCGGGAGCGAAGGCCATGGGGTTTCACCGGAGGTCCTGTCCGCCTGCGATATGCCGGTGGCCATCCCGATGCAGCACGGTGTCGATTCACTCAATGTGGCCAGTGCAAGCGCCGTGTTTCTTTATGAAGTCATGCGGCAGCGAACTCGCACAATCTAAATTGCGCTGCGATTCAAGGGGGGGTGGACTATTTTCGATTCACACACGCTATGAAAATAGCCATGGATCGATTCATGCGTCAACTATACTTTCGGTGTCATCGGAGGCAACGTATGCGCCTTCACTTCAGAGAGAAACTGGCATTCGCGATGGGTGCCGTCGCAGAACGGTTTGTCCTTAC
>RPQN01000097.1 GCA_003819715.1 Ignavibacteriota bacterium
ATTGCTTCTATTTTCTTCATGAAAAACCCCTGCAGTGGTTGAAATTATAGGAATAAAGATAATGCTAAATAAACCTAATTAACTATGGTAATATAAGCATATTTATTAAATAATCAAGGCAATTATACGCATTAACAATTATTCATAATAAACACGGCAGCCGCGGAGGACCATGGCGGCGCAGCGGCCGGTCAAGGTCGACGCAGCGAGACAGAATGCTCGGGGCAATGAGAACAGAAGTAGGGGTGAACCCGGAAAACTACTCTTGCGGCTGCGGAAGGACGGGGCGGCGCCGGACTGCGAGGTAAATCCCGATGCCAATACCGGCAACGCACGTGAGGAGACCCAGAATGTTAACCACGGAAGAAATATCCTCTGCATACTCCATCATCCCCGCCGAGTTCAGCAGCCAGCGCCAATCATGAATCGCCGCGCGGGATATTAACTGCAGCCGCTGGAACGGCGCATCACCGATATACACGGAGACATTGACCACACTCTGGCCCGTCCAGTACAGCGTGACCGGCAATGAATACAACGAGGATCTCGCAAAAACAATGACAGTGGCCAGCGGAATGATCACCTGAAACAGCGACCCGCCCAGAAATCCCATGAATCTGCCGAAGAGGCGAAAGACAAGATGGCCGGTCTCATGGATGAACAGGTCGATCGTATCGATAACCCAGATAACAAAAGAGCAGCGATTCCGCGTGCTGTTTTGCTGGTAATCTGTGGCAAGAGAATAGGTGAGATAACAAAGGAACAGTAAAAGGATGACGTACAGTATTATATTTAACGTATTCATATCGAAAAAAATACTCCATCCGGGGTTTCAAATGCGATATACTGAATATATAATCATTTCACAGAAAAGAAAACCACTCAGAACGGTTTTTCTATGGCATGGTCCCTGCCCCATCAACTCTTCTTTAAACCCGGGACAGCCGCAGCCTTTTAAATTTTTACTATGAGATGTTTTACTTAATTCCAGCGGTTTGCATTGCTTTTGTTCGTGAATGTTTTATCTTGATAAAGACGTATTGACGATCAGACAGTTTAACAAAGGAGAAAAGAATTCAATGGAATTCATCATTGGTGTTATCGCAATTTTGTGTCTTGCGGTTCTTTTTGAATACCGCATCCGCAAACCGGATTTTATTGTCCTTTGCGAAACAAAAGACGGCCTGGGTGTTCGTTCGGGAAGATTTTATCCGAGACATTTCAGTCTCCTGCTCCAGCGGACCACTCATTCGTTTCAACTGACAGTGGATGCAACAGCCAAGGGCAATATCGACATTAAGGTAAAATTGGCGGCGACCGTTGTCGCTTCGAAGGGACATCTCACCGAACTCATTCGCGTCGGCGGCTGGAGTACCGATGCCGTGGCACGCGCTGCAAAAGAACTGGAAACGGTCCTGCAGGGATCCGTCAAAAGTTTTACCGAACAATTTGAAATTGAAGAACTCTCCTCCCGGAAAATTCGTGATCATTTGCTGAATGAAGTTCCTGCCAGCAAAGCGGCCCTGGGGGTGGAGGCGATATCGCTGACCATTCTTTCGTTTGAGCCGGTGAACGTGCAGATCTCGGAAGCATTGAAGCAGCAGGAGCAGGCGAGAATTCTTGAACAAACGGAAGTCCTGAATCAAAAAGCGCGTATTGCCAGTACCAAGGTAAAACTGAAAGCCGATGAAGAAATTGCCCAGCTGGAAAACCAGCTCGAGATGAAGAAATACGACTTGAAAAAAAGCCAGTGGGAGCGTGAAGCACAACTGAACGATCTCCGGATCAACGACGAGCTTAAAAGAAACCGCAAACGCCTCGAGTTTGATAAAGAAGAACTGGACATGTTGAAGAGCAGCCCCGAACTGCTCATGCTGACGCCGCAGGCGGCGCGATTAGCGGAGGCAAGCCAGGGACTGAAAAATGCACGTACCGTGGTTTCTCTTTCCCCGCAGGACATGGCGCATGGATCCGAGCTGTTCGGCATGTTTCAAAATATTTTGCAAAACGCGCTCGATTCGTACCGCAGCATCAAGGAGAAAAGACAGGCGAAGTAATCCCGTATGATGCGAATCAACGGGATGGTAATCACTCAGCGCTCTGGTGCCACCTTGCAAACACAGCATTCTGATCTCCGCACATTATTTCAGCTGAAGCCGCCCAAAGTTGCCCGGGTCTCGGAAATTAGCGAGGCGACGTCATCATCGGCCACCGCGCCGGAAGACCGCGTCAATTTCCATATCGGCAACCCGGTGCAGGATGCACGGCTCATGGCGGCCTATCTCCGCATCGTGCTGGACATCGACGTCCAGCGGGAGGATCTCGACGGCGAGAATTCCGAAGCCGTTCTGCAGCAGCTTGAATGGAACGAATCGGACAAACCCATCCTTGATTTTTTAAAACAGCTGATTAAAAAAAGCTGTCCGTATTCACCGCGCGGCGGGTTCGCGAGAAATTCTCCCAACGAACTGGTCAAGGCATTTACCGCCTGGCTTCAACACCAGCAGGAGCCGCTTTCCTATGACCTGGGCCAGACGTCGGGGAAAAGGGAGATTGTTCTTGCGACCGGCGGCGTAGAGGAAACTCTGCGGGTGCTGTACCATGCCCTCTCGTTATCCATTGTCCATCGGCCGGCACAAATCTGTTTATGGGAAATTTCATCACCGAGTGATGAATCCATGTTCCCGTCGCTGCACTTCATGCGACTTCCTCAATCCGAATCCGAACTCATTGAGCGGATGAATGAATACTTTCTTCAGGACAAATCACATCCGGTCTATCTCGTAATGGGCCGGGAATTGGGGGAAGAGACCCGCCGCCTGCTTCGGTCCCTCAGCCTTGACTATCCGTTGTTCTTCATCGAAGCCAACAATACGCCGAACCATCTTTCGCTGGCGCGTGAAGCGAAACTGGTGCATCGTGTTCTTCGCCTGCTCACGCCTGAAATTTTCTCTCAAAATTTCAACACGTTATCGACGGTCTTTCTCGCCGGCCCGGCGGAGCTCTTAAGCGTCTTTGAAGCGGTCCACTTTCAGCTCAAAGGATCGCCGTCTGCATCGGAAATTGAACTTCTGATTTATCTGCTTCAGAGCCCGGGCACACCGCCGCCTGATCACAAAGAAACGCACATCACGGTATATCCTGCTTCCGAAGGAATTGTCCTGTCGGGCCTTGCCGGCCGCACCATACCGATGCATGCGCAGACATTTGATCAGAGGATTCTGAATGTCGTCGATCTCCGTGCAGGCACGGCCGAACGGCGTATCGGTGAGATCACCGGGAAGGCGGAGCGCCTGGTCGACCGTCTCGAGACGCACCGTTTGATCCAGGCATCCGATCGATTCGCCGGAATGGATACAAAACCATTCGTGAACGAACTGATCGGGAACATCGGTTCTTCTGCGTGGCAGAAGGAACTCACTGCGAGCTTTTTAAAAGTGTTCGTTGCGCATCATCCGGAATATCAGTTGAACCGTTGTACGGTCGTGAGCGGATCGTCGCGCACCGCATTGGGATTGCTGGGATTCCACTGCAATATCCGGGATGTCGTTATTGCCGATCTTAGCTGGTCCTACGAACAGTGCTTCCCCGAAACATGCGCTGTTCCGCTGACCCCGGGTTTCGAAATTGATGTCGATGCCATGGTGCACGCGGTCCAATTGAAAATTCATGCCGATCCATCCTGGAAAAACCACGGCGCCGTCGTGATCAATAATCCGCACAATGCCACCGGCCGCATCTTCAAAGAATCGGCGATACGAACGCTGATCGAACGGCTGCTGGAAAACGATGTCTACGTGATTGACGATCTTTCGTATCAAAATGTCGCTCCCTCGGCAGATCTTCCGCTGATTAAAACCGTCCGGCAGATCGCACAGGAGCTGGTGCGCAATGGCCGGATTACCAGGGAACAGGCGGACAAGGTGGTGACGGTTCACTCCGTTTCCAAAACGGATTGTCTTGCAGGGGCGCGGCTTGCCGTCCTGGAAATACGTGAAGAGAACCTCTTCCATAAATTCAATGAACAGAATTCGATCATCGCACGAAATATCGGAGCGATTGCGTTGACCTATTTATTTTACCGGCATGATCCGGCTGCGGTCAATTCCTACTGGCGGCTGCGCAATAAAATATTTCTCGAACGCACGAACGCGCTGCTCGATGCGGTCGATAAACTGCCGGCGGACCGGAATCCGTACCACATTCATATTCTCCCGCCGACCGGAAGCATGTATCCATTACTCGTGATCGATGATTTGCCTGCCGGACTTTCGCTCGAGTGGCTTGCCTCGGGACTTGCGCGGCGCGGTATCGGCATGCTTCCTCTCTCAACGTTTGCGCACACGGAAGACGGTTTTGAGACGGGAAGAAAAACTTTTCGCCTGACGCTGGGAGGGGTCGACGGGGCGGACGTGTTGTTCAAAAAAACGCGTCATGTCCTTATCGACCTGAACCGGTTGATTGCAGAAGAATCCGCACGGTATAATAGAAAACGGCTGCCCGATGTCCCGCCCCGCTATCTCGGAACGGATGATGCGAAAAAAAATCTTGAACAGTGGAATACGTTCGAGAACGCACTGCGGGAAGCTTGCCGGACGGTGAAACTGGGCAGGGGATCCGAATTTGATTCCGCGCGTCACATCACGGAATTCAGGAACGATTATTTGCCGCCGCGGCTGGAATTATTCAAGCAGCGGTACCGGGACCGGCTGGTCATGACCGAGGAATATCTCCGGAAAGTCAGGGCCGACGGCGGTGCCGCACTGGTGCAGCGGCTGGAACGGGAACTGTATAAAGATTCGCTGCCGGCGCGCGATGAAGCATTCCGGTCGCGGATGTACGACCGCACGGTCCACCCGACGCAGCGATATTCCATACAGGTCGAACTCTGTTTGAGCAGCATCATTGCCGACCTCATCAATCACCGCACGATTTCCGGTGAACGGGTGCAGTCTGCCGCTCATGAACTGCTGCGGGAATATTATGCACTCAATGTGGCGATTAATTCGAGCGAAGAATCCAATGAATTGATCCTGGATCTGGATTCTCTCATCGACGGAGAAAATTACGCGGCGCTTTTCGGTCAGGAAGACCTGCGCACCTTTATTTCATTCTGGGGCGATTGGGATGGAAGCAACCGGCCGTCCGGTCAGGGCCACCGTCTGGTTGCCACGACGCTGATCGAAAACGTTTCCCGTCTTGCCCGTCTGCTCTCCCGGCTCGTTCAGGCGGAAAAAGGAATATCGCTGGATCCAAAGCTTCTCCTGGAAATGGAGCGCGTGCCTGAAAACAATTTGCGGTTCTCGCGCCTGCTCAACGATATTACCATCCTGACACAGCAGCTTGAAAAAAGATACCGGGGGATTCTCCCGTTCAACGTTAAACCCGGCAAGGTGCGCAACTTCGGCATGAAGCTCCATCTCGCACGCGATCCGCTCACCCTCCTGTGGTATCACAACGACCGGCTCGAACGAAAAATGCTGGCCCTGCGCCGGCGCCGGTGGGAAACGATGGAGCATTATTTTGCGCTGAACAAGCAAATGCGCAAACAGCTTCGAACGCTCCTGCCGGTCATCCAGCAGCACCTGGATAACCGCGAACTGGTGGTTGAGGCAAGCCTCTACCGCGACCTCCTGCAGCGGATGGTTATTACACCGCGGGTTCATCAGAAGATGATTACGGCGCAGGATCCGTTTGTGATCGATACGACGGTGCACAATATCCATGAAATCAATGAACTCGCCTCGCGGTACGGAAATCCCGGGATTATCCTTGCATTGCAAGTGAGTATGTGCACCAAAGCGGAAGCACTGATCGCATTGGACCGCAAGATGCGTGCACGCCGCGAGAACACCATACGTGAAAATCCGGATCTCGAACTTCCATCGATTCTGCTCATACCGTTATTTGAAGATCTGGATTCCGTCCATGGGATCCAGGCCTATCTGGGAAAACTCTGGGATTATGCACACCAGAGCAGAAGGGTCGACCAGGAAACGAAAGAACGGTTCGCAGAATTTATATCCGAAATATTTATTGCCGGATCGGATTTAAGCCAGGCCGTTGGCCAGGCGGCGGGTGCGGCCGCGTTCCGGCAGGCGAAAAATGAAATTATACTCTGGCTTGCCCAGCACGGACTGACGGATCGCGTACGGATTAAAATGGGCAGCGGCGAACCGATGCAGCGTCAGGGCGGATACTACGCGCCGGCGTCCGGCGAACCGGCGTTCACCCGGTCCCAGTCCACGATGAAGTTAATTGCCCAGCACCTTCCGGCATCCGCCCGGAAGAGTGCGGAGTATGCCACCACTCCCTTGATGGGGATTTTTGTCGGCGGCGACCTTCGCACGTTTCAAAGCACCATCTCGGAACATCTCCGGTATCTGCCGGCGCAGGAATTGATACAGGTGCTCCATCACATTAAAAAATCCCAGGCAATCCATCAAAGCGATCTCCTGCGGGCGTCTGAATCGCTCGTGGAAAGCCGCCTGCAGTTAAAGGAACGCGGCGCGCAGGAAATTGAGCGGCTGACACTCGGCGCCAAGGACGCGGTGGTCGACCAATTTATTACGATTCTGACTGAAAATTTCCGCCAAATATTATACGGGCGCGATGCCGACGTTGTCGGCATGCATATCGCCTCGTACTTTATTGCGCGCACGATGCCCCAGCTCCGCGACCGGCCGACCGTACGGCCCAGTTACGATTCCGATGCGGACCGCGGCCAGAGGATTCTGGAAAAAATTGTAAAAACCATACCGCTGGCGCATTACGGCAGCATGCTGCGGGCCATTGCGCACAATCAGGCGCAGACGATGGTGCTGGGAGTGAACCAGTTGACGACCGGATTGTTCCGCGCGTTGAATGTATTTTCACAGATGGAATTTAAGGACGGAAATGCGCGTACGCTCATTGCCGATCGAATTCTGCCGCAGCTTCCGGTGTACGAGATACTGCAGACGCTCCGGCTCTACCATGACGTGCATTTGACGTACCTCAAGAATATCGAACCGGCGTTTCCGGCCGGCAATTCCGCGTTCCTTGCATTGCGCGAGGATAACGACAGCTTGAGCGACTTCCTTCCGTTATTTCAGCAGGAATTGATCCGCCGTCACGGAGTGGATGTCAACGAATTCTTTGAAGACGGGGTCTTCCTTCCCGAATTGTTAACGGCGCTGCGTCCCGACCTGGCGGTGCTTCTCCAGAAGGATATTTTCAACACGAAGATGGAAGTCTTTCTCGAAGGGACCCGCGGACCGCTGAACGCCGAATGGAACGCGGCGACTGAACGAATGCTCGGTGTCCGCGAACAGGTACAATTCTGGAGGGAAAAAATCTGGAACCTGCTTGAAAAGCCTGTTTACCAGCAGGTGCAGAGTTTTACCGAACTTGCCATCGCGCTCCATTCGCTCACGTCGGGAAAATCGCTGACGACAATTCCTGCATCTGCACGCGGCATGAAACTTTCCGCCGATCTCTCGCAATTCTTCCGTGCTTCAAGTGCAGATGATGAAATGAGACAGTTCCTCGCGGCATCGCTGGAATATCTTGGGTCCCTGTCGGAAGGCATGGTCGAAGTTCCGGTGACCATTGTGCGCGCGATGAAAGATGTCGAACAAATTGCGCGCATCGAAGAACAGGCGCTTCCCGCCGATAAACAACAGCTGCTCCGGTTCTACGTCCTTCAGATAGCCCGCCTCACCGGGGATAACGGATAACCGCCGATTGGTGAGCAAGAATAAACTTCCTCATCTTCTGAATTGCACGATTAATAAAAAGTAATCCTCCTCGTTCCCAAACTCTCCCCCAATCACGTCCAAAGGACAAGAGATGCCTTTGATAAAAGACGGTCGTCAGACTGCGATCGTCGATTCCGACAGCTGGAAGCCTGATAATGTATCTCGAATTAAGGAATTGTATCGCGCTTCGCGCGATTTATTCTCAGCCCCGACAAAGTCGGGGTGCGTGATTCAATTTTAAGCCTCCGGCTGTCGAACGAACTCGTCGAGCGGACAGGCGTTTGAAACACGCGGCCTTTCTCGAATGAGGTGCACCTCTATTTTGTTGTGGATGAATCAGGAACGGCGTTATTCACCGTTTCACTTCCTGGCGTGCCTTCGCCCAACGTGAACATCTGGTAGTATGCATTCATCAACTTTGCCATCATCATGGTACCCGCCGAATTAACAAGTGCATCGCGATCCTCCGATGCGGCAAACACGAACAGCAGCGTCACTTTTCCCTTGAACGATTCCGGCAAAGCGATGTTGGAGCCTTCGAATGTATTGACGCTGAACGAGGGAAGTGGTTTTCCAAGAAACGTGTAGAATTCCTGCCCCTTGCCGATCGTGAACAACGCCTTGGGTTTGGCATCCGCTTTTTCTTTTGCCAGGGTCGTTTGGAACGGACTTGTTTCGTCGACGGTGATCGTTTCCTTGCCGTCAAGGTTCAACAGAAGTTCTTCCACTAACCGGTTGAAACGGCGCGGATCCATCAAGGTCGATTGGCAATGTGCGCGAACGATTCCTTTCCGGTCGATGGCCAGGAGGGTAAAATTGTTCGCATTGAGTTCCAGCACCGAATCGACGGCGGCAGAAAACGCCCTGCCTGACGCGCTCTTTCCGCCAAACGATATACCGAACATGCTTTGCGATTTCAGCTTCTTGTACGTCGGATCGGCAAGTGTCGGGAACAGGAATGTCACATTCATTTTGTCCTTGAAGAGTTCGCCGACAACTTTTTTTGCTGTGGTGAGGTCTTCTGCCATTCCGATTCCTACGATGTTGAGTTTCGACAGGGGATTGTTACTATATCGTTCAACGAGCTGGGCAGCCGCGATGGAACCACCTGCGATCAGGGCGACGAGCGTGATAACGATGATGCGTTGCATGTGAGGCTCCTTTCAACTGGGAACAGTGACAGCGGATTGGGTGACTGGTTCCCCCCTTCAAGCAATCCTGTCGCAATACGTGGCCGACGTTTCGTTTATTGGTTAAAACTGTTCGATTATAATTACAGCAAAAATAAACCTGAAATTTGTTATATGCAAGAAAGGCGGCCACCGGAGACCACCATTCCCGTAAGTCGTAATAAATCACGCTGCCCTGCGTGGTACGCGTTATGCTGGGTCAGTCCGTGCAGAAGATACGCACTGGTTTTTCCGGAAAGATCGAAAACCGTTCACGAAAGCCGCGAAAACTTTAGAACTCATTGTCGTGGCCGCCTCATGAGAAAGCACGGAGGACTGCTGATAATTTTATTATTAAAAATGGGTCTCACATATATTATTTTGCAGCCGACCATGTTCCTCCGGTTGAATTCAGCGAGAATGTTCCTTCCGAGGAAGTGCTGCTCTTGAATGTCCCGCTGAACTCTAATCTCCCCATCGTTGTCGTTGTTGCATAGCTGAAGGAATTTTTTTCAACTAAACAAATCATACTGGAAGTATTCTGCGTGTATGCGCCGCCTGATACATTGATTTTAATATTCAGTTGTCTCATCCAGTCTCCTTCAATCCTGAACGAGATATTCTCACCCTGGCTTGTCTTCCCGGTCCAGCTCCCATCGACTTTATAATTACCGGTGTTGGGATCTATCGGGTTCTCGTCTTTACTGCATCCCGGGAAGAACATAATGGATAAATAAAAGAATGAGAGAATAAACACTTTCATACATGATCCTCCTTAGGATAGTGATTTCCGCACGAGATGTTTTATGAATTCCATATTATTGCTCTCTTGTTTTGTTTGTTGTGCATTCTTACTCTTTGTTGATTGCAAGTCTTAATCCTAAAAGAATCATGACAGAACCACTGATGTATTTTATACCATTTTGAATGATGTTATTTCTTTTAATGAAAGCGCCAAAGATACCGGCAAAATATCCCACAAATCCAAACCATATCATTGCCATCGTGGATAGGATTAAACCCAGGAATGTAAATTGTGTTATGGGATGCAAGATGGTTGTACTGACAAATTGAGGCAGGAACGCCATAAATGTGACAATCGCTTTCGGATTAAAAATATTCGTTAAAATTCCCTGCTTGAATATATTGCCGTTTTTATAAGTCTTATCGGTTTTGAATTCAATATTTTTACTTTTAGAGAGTATTGCTTTCACACCGATAAATATTAAATATCCGGCCCCAAGATATTTAATAATGAAGTATGCAGTCCGCGAGGCTTGTATAATAGCTGATAATCCAAACGCAGCAAATAACGTATGTATCAACAGGCCTGCACTTATGCCAAACGCGGATATCACACCGGCTTTGTTGCCATCTGAAATGCCGCGGGTGGTCACATAGATAAAATCAGGACCCGGCGCAATAATAATGATCATCGATGATATAATAAAAAGTTGAATGTTCATTATCCCGTCCATTGTCATCCCTGTTCATTTATGTGATATCGTTTTGTACTTGTCTTTTACCGAGGACCTTGTCAGCCGGCAACCCTCTTAAATATAACCACCTTGTATTGGAGGCAGTTGAGAATATTCAGGCTTGGATTGAATAATCCCTTCAATTAATCTCATGAACTCCCTTAATTTGGCCGCTTGAGAATTGCGATTCAATATATCGTCCTCCCAGGTGAGGTGCTTATTCAATTGCATATTACTCACTTCAAATTTATATGCAGGATAAGGAGTAACCATTGCAGCGGTATCCCCTGTCGGCACAATAAACGTATCGGGGTACTCAAAGAAACCGATTTCATTCATTTTATCCATAACCTGTTTCAGATCGGCAGGAGACAGTGTGAATGGAATAGTGGTGTCGCCTCCCATGACTAAATCCTTTGTATAGATATTTTGAAATGTGTTTATGATGTTTCGCGACAGAACTCCATAACTGAATTTAAAATTAAAATCTCTCGTTTCGGGCGGAGCAGTCGAGTGGGAACAGGAAGTAAAAATCGGAATAAGGATGAGAAACAATGATTTCGTCTTCATGAGATTAGTCGTTTTTATCCTCTGCTGGTATGCCGCTCAATGGAAGGGAGCTTCGCCGCATAATGCCATACGCTCATTCGGCCGGTGTGTTCCAAAGAAATCTGCCAAAGCTCCCCATTCATTCGTTGCCGTGCTTGCAAATCAGAAATAATAATTCAAAGTGAATATTGAATATGTAATGCCGAGATTCAGACCTAAGACGATTTTATCTTTTGTTTCAACTTCCTGATTAGAGAACCCGGTTTGAGACGACCCGACAGAAACCGTTTCTCTATTTGTATCCTCCTGACTATATTTCGTAGAAAAGAATCGGATTCCGAATTCTCCCCCCATACTGAAATTATCGCTAAAGAAATATTCTCCGCCAACGCCGAATTGATACCCCCAAACAGTGAGATTGTCGAGATACTTTTGAACATCTTCTTCTTTCCCATTACTGGAGGCTTTGCCGGATATGATGGGCTTAGAAACAGAAGCCGTGAGATATGCGTCAACTTTCTCGGGGCCCCCTAACAACAATTTCAGACTGATGTTTGGAGCATAGATATTGAGAGATGCTTCATATTTATCACTATAAGGATTGAGTTCGTATCCATAAGTATAAACGTACTGGTAATACGGGGCGCCGAGATATTGTGTACTGTAAGTCCAATCAATCTCCGTCCCGCTTGTTTCAACAGTGGAAGAAACGTGCATATAATCAAGACCGCCGGAGAGAACCAGCTTGCCAAGCTTCATCCCGAAGGATGCGCCGTTTCATGTTTGTCCCGGTTTGACCGTGAATACGAATTGCCCCCGTGCGGTGATTGAAATTGCAAAGAGGAAGAATACCACACCGATCAATTTTTTTCATATCGCCTCCCGATTTTGATTGATGATAGGTTATGTGTCTTATGAAGACGCCTTCTCTTTGTTCGTTCACGAGCATGTCATCTCACTCGTTAAACGACAAATGATATATTTGTATTCTCACGTACTGCCGTGCTGATACCTTTTGGCGTACCCATAGCTTCGCCGCCTTTTTGGAGCGCCTGATCAGGCGGGACGAAGCGATTAAAATAATGATTACACGTCTGCCGCTTCTTTTCTAAAAAACACCAAGAATGCAATATTAAACACTATTGACAAACCGGTAAGAAACCCGATGATAAACGAACTGAAGCCACTTTCAGAAACGAAATGGTTTAATAAAATACTTATTGCCAAAGAAATCTGTCCAACTGCTAAAAGAGTATTCTTATTCTTGATCATTGTCTTTCCTCTCATGAATTATTTTTGTGCGCCCTGGCGGAAGGATGCTCATGGCGAAAACATTCCTTCGGGATCTGTGGCGTTGATAAGTTTCAATATGCATTCAGCAGGCGGAGCCCAGTAACTGTGACAAGCGAAGCGTAACACTATCTCTATGGTTCATGCCGTTAAAAATTCTTATTAAGACTAAAATCTATGTTCACCCGCCGTCTTGTTGGATGGGATCGCCTGTTTCGTTGTCACAAATTATTGCTTAATTGAGAATCCATTCTTTTGCTTTATCGAGAACAGGATCACTATTATTTTTTATATCAGAGATTGATTCATGAACTTCAATGTCAGGCAGGATCCCGGAACGCGACAACTCGTCGCCATCTGCACGAATGAACTTCGCAGATGCGACGCTCACAGCCAGTCCTGTATTCGGAAGTCTGAATTCTACCCGATCGCCAAATGCGGTCGGGATGCCGCCTGTTTCATCACCGATGACGGTCGCCAGTCGATAAGTCTTTACCGCATCCGCGAGATCTACAGCACTTGAGAAAGTTTTTGTGCCGATAAGAAAACATACTTTCCCTTTAAAATAGTCCGGCCCGACGGTATATTCCTCCGGTTCAAAATGCCGCTCCAATAATTCTCCTTCAGAAGCAGTAAAGATTTTCAATTCATCGAAGCACCATGCCCCAAGCCAAACGGCAGGAGGATACATCAGCCATCGTAAATATGATGGTGCATAAGACCGGAATCGTTCTTTATACTCTCTGCTCACTTTTCTATAGAGTTTTGAACAAGCCCGGAATGGTTTGGCGCTCATATGCTTCAATAAATCATAAACAAACTCGTCACTGCCGCCCCCATTCTCCCTCAGGTCAACAATCAGACCTTTGCGCTGTGAAATCTCCAAATCATGAAAAACAGTATCAAGGAATTGGTCAAATGGCTCTGACGGATTATTTCGCATGAGATTATATATCAGGTAACCAGTATTGCCAGGCAATAATTTGTATTCATAAGGTTTGTAATCGATCTGCTGCTTCGGAACCCCTCCTGAGAACAATGTCATCGGCTGACTGCTCTCGGATGATTGTAGAGTAATGGAGAAAGGAGCAACGATATTGTTTAACCACAGGTAACATCGAAAATTATTTGCGGTAATAAAGGAGTTGTAGGGCGGCCTTTCTGTGCCGATGTATTTTCTGAATTCATTAAACAATGAATCAACGGACAGGGAATTAATTTTCACTATTTTTGTACTCTTCGCGATATCATTTGTAGAATCCAGGTTTCGTTCAACGGTCACTCCGGTTGAATCGATAAACCGGACAAAGAAGGGAAACGCCATGCCGCCTTTATCGCGAAACCGATCCCAATCTTCCCTCGGCATAAGTACAGAGGTATGAGCATCATGAAGTAACGCCAATAATGGAGCGACTATTTTATAGTACTCCGATCTTATCATCGGATGATCAAGTTTCTTTGCAATCGCCGATACTTCACCTGCAAATGCTGCACTGTCTATTGTAAAATAAATGTCAGGATGAATCTCGGCGGTTTTCGTTATAAGAATGGTCAGGTCCGATTTGAGTTCATCCGGAGAAAACAGATTATGAGTATTCGGTATTGGAGACTCTTTCATTCCGTTCTCAGAGGAAGAACAAGAAAAGAGGAACGCCGAAACAATTGTAATCACTATATGAATAGTTGATTTATACATTATTATTTGTGCTTCCTCACTACTTCTTCGATAGACGTTCATTCATGTTAAAAGAATATAAATCGAAGGTATTTCAAAACGTAAATTCATAACCGCGATTAAATAACCGCACCGACAGCTTATGGCAATACCGCGTGCCAAGGGCATCTGCCGAAGGTCCCAAAGGGATCCCTTCGGGACACAGCCTTGCCGCCGTTGGGAAGCAACTGGTGAAGGATTACCTATAATTGAGAAAACCCATAGCTCAAATAGAAAAACCAAATTGACCAGCCAGCATGGAACAACCGTTGCTTTAAACCTGCATAACCGATAAAGAGGTTTGGGTCAAATGCCAAGAAGCCAAGTGACATAATAAAAAGGGCTAAGAAAGACATTGATTTAAAATACGGCAGATGCGGAGTTTTATTCCAAAGAAATATGCCGAGCAACGGGGAAAGGACCATGAACACAGATGGCATTCCCATGATGAGATGCATCCTCATCGGCAATGGAAATATTGCAGCTCCTGCAATTGAAACCGAAAACGACAATATGATAACAGCTGGAAGTGTGTTCATTCCATTCGATTTGCATGTACGGTACAAACCAATAACAAAAAAAACACTCAGAAGAGAGCAGAGAAGCATTCCAGTCGAAAATACGGTTCGCGAACTTGTCCCCAACGCGCCCAATTCACTTACTAACCTGGACAGATGACTATAATCACCGAGAATGAATCCACATACTATTATTGTGGCGAAGAAGATCGCAGGAATGCCAAACCCGAATCGGAGGAAAATGAGTATAACAATTTTCCACGAATCAGATTGATTTGTCCTATCGACTGAAGAATTGGTCATCTGAAGTTTTCCCGGGTGCCGCCTCACTTTTTTCAAAAACTTTAATTTAAGTTGAAAGATTATAAATTGAAGATATTTCAAAACGTAAACTCATGGTGAAAGTTAAATAACCGTATTAATAGCTTAAGGCCATGTCACGGCATCGGCGTATCATGTGCCGAAGTCTTCTGCTTATGGTTCCGAAGGAATGGCTCCGCCACCTTTGGGAAACGCCTGGATAGGCAGCAGGAATAAGGTTCTGCGACTTATTTATTTTAAACTACGATCATCTGCCCACTTGGCATCATGTCGTCAGATGGCGGTGTGCCGTGTTCTTGACGGTATTTCTTTCGTGCACAATCGTTCATTTTTGGTCCGCTGCAATACTGTAAAATAAATCCTTTACAGGCCAGGTCTTTTGTTGTTTGGTACTTTTTGAAGAAACCACACTTTGCAAGTGATTCACATTCCTGAGTCATACTTCTCTCCTTTATTGATATGGTTTGTTCTGCCGCCTCACTACTTATGAAATAGACTTTTTCTCAATATCATGCTAAAAGAATAATAATTGAAGACATTGCAAAACGTAAACTAAGTGTGGCGGTTAAATAACCGCACGGACAGCTTACGGCAATGCCACGGCTTCGCCGCAAATTGACTAAATACAGAAATGGAAACGAATACAAATAAAATCACATGTTTCAAGTTAGCTCCCTGCTGGTATTGCGAGTGATTTTAAGTTGGCGGTAGAAAGTTAGATATTAGAGAATACAAACGCAAATCGTAGTAATAAAGGTTGACCTATATTGAAAAAATATTGTATCTTGTAACAAGTTCATTCAGTGTATTCTACTACTGTAGAGCAGAGCTGTAGAATAAAACTCAAATTTTTCTACAGTCTTGTAAAGAATGAATACATATTTTCTTTGAAAAGTTTGTAAAATTAATAAGGTCAATTTCGGGACGTGGCGCAGCCCGGCTAGCGCACTTGCTTGGGGTGCAAGGGGTCGCGGGTTCAAATCCCGCCGTCCCGACGAAATATGAAAGCACAGCATGAATTTCGCTTATTCATCTGTGCTCTCTTTGTCTATAATCAGAATGTAATATGATAGATATTAAAACGCGAAAAAAACTGATCCTGGTGGGCGATAAAGTCCTCGTTTCGCCCGACAAGGAAAGTGAACGAACGGCACACGGATTATATTTACCTCCGGGTGTAAAAGAGAAAGATAAAGTTCAAAGCGGATATGTTGTCCGTATCGGGCCCGGATATGCGGTGCCGAATCCGCAGTTCATCGATCAGGAATCCTGGTCGACGACCCCCCAAGACCCCGTGAAGTATATCCCGTTGCAGGCCGAAGAAGGCGACTATGCGATATTCTTGCGCGATGCCGCCATTGAAGTAGAATACGAAAACGAAAAATATCTC